>DATAYY010000058.1:0-53833 GCA_036272325.1 Caldimonas sp.
GCGCGACCGCATTGCTCGCTCGCCGACGCGGCGACCGCCTGCCAATGGCGGCGGCGCACCTCGGCGCGCTCGCCCGCCAGGCGGAGCACCGAGCGAGCGCAGACGAGCGGCTGGATCGCCGCGGCGCCGAGCTCGCCGGCCTTCTCGACGAGCGCGTCCATCCGGTCGTTGGCGGGAACGCCGAGTGCGAGCGTGACGTTGCCACCGAGCTCGCGTTCGACCGCAATCGGCGCACCGATACGAACGACGACGCGGTGGCGGCCGACCTCGACGATCTCGCCCGGCCAGTCGGCATCATCGTTGCCGTTGAAGAGCTCGAGCTGATCGCCCCGCTGCAGGCGCAGCGCCTGCACGTGCCGCACCGCCGGCGCGGGCAGGACGACCGTGGCATGGCTGACGAGAGACTCGGCAAGAAAGATGCGTGGCATCACGACCGATCATCGCCCAGGGCGCGCAGCCTTAGCAGCCAGCGTCGCGCGACCCGCCTGAAGGCGCGCCCGACGCGCCAGACCCACGAGCGGTGCAGCGTCGCCATCACGCGCGCGCGCGTGGCACGCCACCAGCCGACGCCGCGCGCGAACCAGGCGAACGTCATCAGCTGCGGTTCGACGAGGATGAAGAGGCGGCCGACGAAGGCGGTGCCGAGGACCTTGGCGGCGACGATCAGCGCGATGCCGAGCGTCGCCCGCCCTTCCTGGATCAGCCAGAGCGCGGCCAGCTTGATCGGAAAGAGGAGCAGCGCGGGGACCAGAAAGAGGGCGAGCGCAACGGTGCGCGGCGCGTTGCGGATCCGGCCTTCGAGCGCAGCGAGCGGCGGCCAGCGCGCGATCGCGGCGGCGAGCGCCGTGAGCGGCCGCCAGCCCCATTCCTCGACGAAGATGACGATGACCAGGAGGGCGAGCAGGACGGTTCGCACCGGCCGCCACAGCCAGCGGGCGACCCTGCGACCTGGGCCGCGCGCCGGCTGCACCGGCGCCGTCTCGGGATCAACCGCCGTAGAGCGTCTTTCGCGCTTCGGCCGCGGCGCCTTCGCCCTTGCGCTCGCGGATCTGCTCGATCACGCGCGAGGCGACATCGCGCAACTCCTCGATCGTCGACGCCTTGTCGACCGCGAGCGTCAGCGTGAAGCCGCGCAGGCCGAGCTGGTTCGAGATCAGCTTCGTGAGCGCGGCCGTGAACTCGCTGTAATCGAGCGACCTGTTCTCGAGCGGCAGCGGCACCGTTGGCCGGGTCGTCTCGAACGCCGTCGAGCGGGCCTGATGGCCGACCGTCACCGCGCCGACCGCGGGAGCGATCAGGTCGAGCTTGCGCAGTTCCTGAAAGTCGGCCGCCGTGATGCCCGCGAGGTTGGCGAGAAGCATCTCTTCGGACTTGATGCCGTCGATCAGGAGCAGCAGGTTGCGCCGCGCCCGCTCCTTGACCAGCGCCCGGTTCTGCATCTCGGCGCGCCCCGCGTCGGTCTTGACCCAAATCACCCGTGTGTTCCCGTTCTCGTCATGCCCGCGCCGGCACGCGCCCGACCACCGCGAAATGTATCAGCACGCAGCGACGCGACCATGCCGGCTGCTCCTTCCGTCAGGCCTTGTCGCGCAATTCTCGACGCAGGATCTTGCCGACCGGCGTCTTCGGCAGATCGGTACGGAATTCGATGATCTTCGGCCGCTTGTAGCCTGTGAGATTCGCCTCGCAATACGCGCGCACGGCGGCCTCGGTGACGGTCGGATCCTTCCTGACGATCACGAGCTTGACCGCCTCGCCGGACTTGGCATCCGGAACGCCGACCGCCGCGCATTCGAGGATCCCCGGCATCTGGGTGACGACGTCCTCGACCTCGTTCGGATAGACGTTGAAGCCGCTGACCAGGATCATGTCCTTCTTGCGGTCGACGATTCTGAAGTAGCCGCGCTCGTCGACGACGCCGATGTCGCCGCTGCGGAAGAACCCGTCGGCGGTCATCACCTTCGCGGTCTCGTCCGACCGCTGCCAGTAGCCGGCCATCACCTGCGGGCCCTTGATCGCGATCTCGCCCGGCGTTCCCATCGGCACCTCGTTGCCGTCGTCGTCGATCAGCTCCAGCTCGGTGTTGGGCATCGGCAGGCCGATGTTGCCGCTGTAGGCGGTGCTGTCGACCGGGTTGCAGGTCGCCGAAGGCGACGTCTCCGAGAGGCCGTAGCCCTCGACGATCGGACAGCCGGTCCTCTCGAGCCAGAGCTTGGCGGTCGCGCTCTGCACCGCCATCCCGCCGCCGACCGAGATGACGAGCCCGCTCCAGTCGACGGTGCCGAAATCGGGGTGGTTGGCCATCGCGTTGAAGAGCGTGTTGACGGCCGGGAAACTGTGGAACTTCTCGCCCTGCAGCTGCTTGAAGACCGCAGGCAGATCGCGCGGGTTGGCAATCAGGATGTTGGCGCCGCCCATCCGCATCGACAGCATGATGTTCGTGTTGAAGCCGAAGATGTGATAGATCGGCAGCGCGCAGATCGTCACCACCTGCTCGCCGGCCGGGATCTTCTTCAACGCCGGCTGGTACCACGCCTCGGCCTGCAGGATGTTGGCGACGAGGTTTCGGTGCAGCAGCACCGCGCCCTTGCTGACGCCCGTGGTGCCACCGGTGTACTGCAGCACCGCGATGTCGTCGGGGCCGACCGGCGCCGCGGTGAACGGCCTGCCGCGGCCCTGCGCGATCGCATCGTTGAAGCGCACCGCGCCCGGCAGCTCGAACGCCGGCACCATTTTCTTGCGGACGACGTAGTTGACGATCAGCGACTTCGGAAAGCCGAGCATGTCGCCCATCGACGCGAGCACGACCTTCTTGGTCGGCACGACAGCGATCACCTGCTGCAGCACGCTCGCGAAGTTCTCGAGGATGACGATCGCCTTCGCGCCGGAATCCTTCAGCTGGTGCTCGAGCTCGCGCGGCGTGTAGAGCGGGTTGACGTTGACGACGACGAGCCCCGCACGCAGGATGCCGGCGATCGCGACCGGGTACTGCGGCACGTTGGGCATCATGATCGCGACGCGATCGCCCTTCGCGAGGCCCTGCGACTGCAGCCAGCCGGCGAACGCCGCCGACGCCTGGTCGACATCACGAAAGGCGATCGCGCGGCCCATGAACTTGTATGCGATGCGGTCGCCGTAGCGGCGGAAGCTCTCGTCGAGCAGCGCGACCAGCGAGGCGTACTGGTTGACGTCGATCTCGGCCGGGACGCCGGCGGGATACTGCTTCAACCAGATCTTGTCCATCGCGCCACGCTCGCTCTCTCGCTCACGAATCGAGCGGGCATTCTGACGGAGCCTCCGCGACGCATGGTTAGGGTGTTCCACGCCTTTGCCGCGAGGAAACGGCAGCGGCGTCAGGGCGGAGTTTGGGCGCGCACGGTGCTCTTGAGCTCGACCGGCGCGGTCGTGTCCCAGCCGCCACCGAGCGCCTGGATCAACGCAATCGCGCTGAGTTGCCGGTTCACCGCCACCTGGACCAGCGCACGCCGTGCCGACAGCGCCGATGCCTGGGCGGTGACGACGTCGGTGTAGCTCAACTGGCCGGCACGGTAGCGGTTGAGGATCTGCTGCTCGGTCAGATCGGCAGCATCGGACGCCTGCTTCAGGAACGCCGCCTGGTCGGCCTGCGTGCGCGCGTTGGCGAGCTGGTCCTCGACGCCCTGGAAGGCGACCAGCACGGTCTGCCGATAGCTCGCGACCGCGGCGTCGCGCGCCGCCTCGGCGGCGGAGACGCGCGCCGCGGTGGCGCCGGCGTCGAAGATCAGCTGCGCGGCCGAGACGCCCAACGACCAGACCGCATGCGAGACCGAGAACAGGTCGCCGACATTGGTGCCGCCGTTGCCGATCGACGCGCTCAGCGTCACGCTCGGGAAGTAGCCAGCGCGCTGGATGCCGATCTGCGCGTTCGCGGCCGCGACCTGGCGCTCGGCGGCGGCGATGTCGGGCCGGCGCTGCAGCAGATCCGACGGGACGCCGAGCGGCACTCCGGGGACGACCGCGTTCCAGGACGTCGCCGCGACCGTCACGTCGCCCGGCGCCTTGCCGATCAGGACGGCGATCGCATGCTCGAAGCGGGCGCGGTTCGCGCGCACGGTCGTCAGCGACGCCTGCGTCGTCGCCAGTTGCGTCTGGGCCTGGAGGACGTCGGTCTTGGCGACGATGCTGGCGGCGTAGCGGTTCTGCGTGATCTCGAGCGCGCGCTGGTAGCCCTCGATCGTGCGCACGAGCAGATCGTCCTCGAAGTCCGCTTCGCGCAGCGAGAAGTAGGCGATCGCGAGCTGGCCCTGCGCCGACAGCCGAGCCGAGGCGAGATCGGCGGCGCTCGCCTGCTCGCTCGCGCGCGCGCCTTCGACGGTGCGCGAGACGCGGCCCCAGAAGTCGGGGGCCCAGTCGCCGTTGAGCGAGGCGTTGAACGCGGTGCCCGCGGTACTCGCGCTCGACCCCGAGCTGGTGCCGGTCAAGTTGCCGCCGCCGCTGCGGCGCGCGCTCGCCGAGAGCGAGACCGCAGGAAAGTAGGGCGCGCGCGCTTCGGCAACGAGCGCCTGCGCCTGGCGGTACGACGCGACCGCGCCGGCGATCGTCTGGTTCGCAGCGTCGACCTCGGCGGCGAGCCGGCTGAGCTCCGGGTCGTCGAACAGCCGCCACCAGTCGCCGCGATCGAGCGCGTCGGCGGGCGCGGCCGGCAGCCACGTCGCGCCGCCGTCGCGCGGCGCTTCCTTGTAGGTCGTCGAAGTCGGAGCGTCGGGACGGACGTAGTCCGGGCCGACTGCGCAGCCCGCGAGCGCGGCGACCAACGCGGCGGCGAGCGGTGTCCGGCGCAGCATCGGCCTCATGCGCCCTCCGCTGCGACCATTTGCGGCGGTGACGGCGCGTCGTGCTTCCTGCGCCGCAGCTTGTCGAGCACGAGGTAGACCGCTGGCGTCGTCAGCAGCGTCATCACCTGGCTCGCGATCAGGCCGCCGATGATCGCGACGCCGAGCGGCCGGCGCAGCTCGGCGCCCTCGCCGAAGCCGATCGCCAGCGGCAGCGCGCCGAGCGCGGCGGCGAGCGTCGTCATCAGGATCGGCCTGAAGCGCAGCAGGCACGCCTCGCGAACGGCGTCGACCGCCGAGAGGCCGCGCGTGCGTTCGGCTTCGAGCGCGAAATCGATGATCAGGATCGCGTTCTTCTTGACGATCCCGATCAGGAGAAAGACGCCGATCAGGGCGATGATCGAGAACTCCATCCGGAACATGAGCAAGGCGAGGACCGCACCGACGCCCGCCGAGGGCAGCGTCGAGAGCACCGTGATCGGATGGACGAGGCTCTCGTAGAGCATGCCGAGGACGATGTAGATCACGACGATCGCGGCGACGATGAGGAGCGCCTGCTGCCCTTGCGACTGTTGTGCGGCGAGCGCCGTGCCCTGGAACGAGCCGCGCACGTTGGTCGGCATGCCGATGGCTGCCTCGGCGTCGTGGATCGCGCGGCTGGCGTCGGTCAGCGTCTGGCCGTCGGCGAGATTGAACGAGACCGTCGTCGCGAGCTCGGTGTCCTGGTGGTTGATCGCGGTTGGTGTCGAGCGCTCGCGAAAGCGCGCCACCGCGGTCAACGGCACCAGCGGGGTGACGGTGTTGGCGAGTGGATTGCCGGTCGACGCATCGCGCGAGCCGGGATTGGCACTGACGCTCGGCGCGGTCGCGACCGTCGCAGCGGCGACCGTCGCCGACGCCGCCGGCGCCGCGGATGGCACGGCGATCGCGGAGCCGCCGGTCGCCGCTGTCGCGGCCGGGCGTGCGGCCGCCGTGCCCGGGCTTGCCGCCGCCGGTACGTAGACATCGGCGAGCGCGTTCGGGCTCTGGGCGTAGCGCGGCGCCCATTCCATGACGACGTGGTACTGGTTGAGCTCGTCGTAGATCGTCGCGACCTGGCGCTGGCCGAACGCGTTGTAGAGCGCCGAATCGATCGCCGCCGAGGTCAGGCCGAGCCGCGACGCGCTGCTGCGGTCGACGTCGACCAGCGTCTCGACGCCGTTGTCCTGCTGGTCGGTGTCGACCTCGGTCAGCACCGGCTCGGCCTTCATCGCGTCGGCGAGACGGCCGGCCCAGCGGCGCAGATCGTCGAGGTTGTCGCTCTGCAGCGTGTACTGGTAGGTCGAGTTGCTCTGCCGGCCGCCGGCGCGAACGTCCTGGACCGGGTTGAGAAAGATCTGCAGCCCGGTGACCTGCGCGAGCTGCGGCCTGAGGCGCCCGATCACTGTCAGTCCGCTGTCCTTGCGCTGCGACGGCGGCTTCAGGTTGACGAACATGAAGCCGCCGCCGGCACGGCTGCCGCCGGTGAAGCCGACGACCGTCTCGACTGCGGAGTCGCGGCCGATGATCGCCGCGACCTGGCGGAGCTTGTCGCCCATCTCCTGCGACGAGATGCTCTGGTCGGCGCGCAGGCCACCTTGCAGCTGGCCGGTGTCCTGCTGCGGGAAGTAGCCCTTCGGGGCGACGTTGAAGAGGTAGACGTTGAGGCCGATCACGGCGACCAGGATGACGAGCACCGTGCCGACGCTCGCGATCGCCCAGTCGAGGCTCGCCGCATACCAGCCGAGGATCCGCTGGAAGCCACGCTCGGCGAACCGTGCCAGCCGCCCCGGCGGCCTGGCCTCGGCGCCGCCGCGCGGCAGCAGCCAGGCGCACATCATCGGCGTCGTCGTCAGCGAGATGACGAGCGAGATCAGCACCGCGGCCGAAAGCGTCACCGCGAACTCGCGGAACAGCCGCCCGACCTGCCCCTGCATGAAGAGAAGCGGAATGAACACCGCGACCAGCGAGATGCTGATCGAGAGCACCGTGAAGCCGACCTCGCGGGCACCGAGCAGCGCCGCCTCCATCCGGCTCATGCCGGCCTCGATGTGGCGGGCGGTGTTCTCGAGAACGACAATGGCGTCGTCGACGACGAAGCCGGTCGCCACCGTGATCGCCATCAGGCTCAGGTTGTTGAGCGAGAAGCCGAGCAGCACCATGACGCCGAAGGTACCGAGCAGCGAGACGATCGTCGCCGCGGCCGGGATCGCCGTCGCCCTGAGACTGCGCAGGAACGCGCTGACGACAATGACGACGAGGATCAGCGAGATCACGAGGGTGAGCTCGATCTCGCGCAGCGAGGCGCGGATCGAATTCGTGCGGTCGATGGCGACGTCGAGCGCGATCTCGGCGGGCAATTGCGCGCGCAGCTCGGGCAGCACCGCGCGCACGCCGTCGACCGTCTCGATCACGTTCGCTCCCGGCTGCGGCGTGACGAGGACGATCACCGCGGGGCGGCCGTTGAAGAGGCCGAGCGTGCGCGTGTTCTCGACGCCGTCGGTCACCTCGGCAACGTCGTCGAGGCGGACCGCCGCGCCGTTGCGCCAGGCGACGACCATCGGCGCGTAGTCGGCCGCTCGCCGCGCCGGCGTCTGGGTGTAGATCTGCAATTGGCGTTCGCCATCCTCGATCGCGCCCTTGGGCCGGTTTGCATTGCTCGCCTGGATCGCGGCGCGGACGTCGTCGGCGCTGACGCCGATCTTGTTGAGCGCGAACGGCAGCAACTCGACCCGCACCGCCGGCAGCGTGCTGCCGCCGATCTCGACGTCGCCGACGCCGGCGACCTGCGCGATCCGTTGGCTGACGGTGTTCGAGACGGCGTCGTAGATCTGGCCCGGCGTCAGCGTCGTCGAGGTGAGGGCGAGGATGATCACCGGCGCTGCCGACGGGTTGACCTTGCGATAGGTCGGATTCGAGCGCAGCGTCGCCGGCAGGTCGACCCGCGCCGCGTTGATCGCCGCCTGCACTTCGCGCGCCGCGCCGTCGATGTTGCGCGAGAGCTCGAACTGCAGCGTGATGCGCGAGGTTCCGACCTGGCTCGACGACGTCATTTCGGTGACGCCGGCGATCGTGCCGAGGTGGCGCTCGAGCGGTGTCGCCACGCTCGAGGCCATCGTGTCGGGGCTGGCGCCGGGCAGCTGCGCGGTGACCGAGATGGTCGGGTAGTCGACCTGCGGCAGCGGCGACACCGGCAGCACGAAGAAGCCGGCGATGCCGGCCAGCGCGACGCCCGCCGTCAGCAGCACGGTGCCGATCGGCCGGCGCACGAACGGCTGCGAGAGGTTCATGTCGCGGGCCGCGGTTCGGTGGTCTTGCTCGAGGCGCCGAAGCGCCGGCCGAGCTTGTCGAACGCGAGATAGATCACCGGCGTCGTGAAGAGCGTCAGCAGCTGGCTGACGATCAGGCCACCGAAGATCGCGAGGCCGAGCGGCCGGCGCAGCTCGTGGCCCTCGCCCCAGCCGAGCATCAGCGGCAGCGCGGCGAAGAGCGCCGCCAGCGTCGTCATCAGGATCGGCCGGAAGCGCAGCAGTGCCGCCTGGTGGATCGCCTCGCGCGGCGGCTTGTTCTCGTTGCGCTCGGCGTCGATCGCGAAGTCGATCATCATGATCGCGTTCTTCTTGACGATGCCGATCAGCAGGATGATGCCGATGATGCCGATGACGCCGAGGTCGTTGCCGCTGACGAGCAGGGCGAGCAGCGCGCCGACCCCCGCCGACGGCAGCGTCGAGAGGATCGTCAGCGGGTGGATGTAGCTCTCGTACAGCACGCCGAGCACGATGTAGACGCAGATCACCGCCGCCAGGATCAGCCAGAGCTGGTTCGTCAGCGACCGCTCGTACGCTCCCGATGCGCCGAGGAAAGCGAGCTGGACCGAGTTCGGCAACGCGACTTCCTTGGCCGCGGCGCGGACGGCGCCGACCGCGGCGCCGAGCGAGCTGCCGGGAGCGGTGTCGAAGCCGATCGTCGACGCCGGATATTGGGCGACGTGCGTGATCTGCAGTGGCGCCGGCCGCTCGCTGATCCTCGCGATCGCGGCCAGCGGCGTCGGCTCGCCCGAGCTCGTCCGCAGGTTGAGCTTGCCGAGCGACTCTGCCGTCGTCAGCAGGCCGGGCTCGGCCTCGAGGATGACGCGGTACTGGTTGGTCTCGGTGAAGATCGTGGAGACGATCCGCTGGCCGAACGCGCTGTAGAGCGCGTCGTCGAGCGCGCTCGCGGTGACGCCGAGGCGCGCCGCGGTGTCGCGATCGATCTCGATGTAGGCGGCGAGCCCCTGCGCGCCGGCGTCGCTGGTGGCGTTGCGGATCTCCTTCTTGGTCCGCATCTCGGCGACCAGCTTGTTCACCCACGACGTCACCGTCGCCTGGTCGGCGCCCTCGAGCGAGACGCGGTACTGGGTCGGCCCGGTCTCGGCGTCGATCGTCAGGTCCTGCGTCGGCTGCAGGTAGAGCGTGACTCCGGCGATGCCGTGCACGCGGTCCTGCAGCCGCGCCATCACGGCGGCCTGGTCGCCGTGATCGGGCTTGAGGTCGATCAGCATGCGGCCGGTGTGCAGCATCGTGTTATTGGTAGCGTCGACGCCGATGAACGCGCTGACGTTGTCGACCGCCGGGTCCCCGAGCACGGCCTGCGCTGTCGCCTGTTGCAGCTCGGCCATGCGGGTGTACGAAATGTCCTCGGCGGTCTCGACGCGCGCCTGCAGCTGGCCCGTGTCCTGGGTCGGGAACAGGCCCTTCGGGATGAACACGTAGAGCAGCACCGTGAGGACGAGGGTCGCGAGCGCGACCAGGAGCGTCAGCGCCTCGTGGTCGATCACCCACGTCAGCGCATGGTCGTAGCGGTCGACGACGACCTTGAACTTCGCACGCAGCCGCGTGCCGAGACCGTTGCCGGCGCGGTTGCCTTCGTGCCCGTCGCCCGGGCGCATCCAGCGCGCCGACATCATCGGCACCAGCGTCAGCGAGACGACCGCCGAGATCAGGATCGTGATCGCGAGCGTCACCGCGAACTCGCGGAAGAGGCGGCCGACGACGTCGCCCATGAAGAGCAGCGGGATCAGCACCGCGATCAGCGAGACGGTCAGCGAGATGATCGTGAAGCCGATTTCGGACGCGCCGGCGAGCGCCGCCTCGAACACGATCCGCTGCCTGCCCTTCGGCAGCGACTCGGCTTCGGCGCCGGTCAGCGCCTCGGCGTGCAACGCCTCGGCGCCGGCGGCATCGCCCTGGCGCGAACGCGCCAGCTCGAGGTGGCGCGAGATGTTCTCGATCATGACGATCGCATCGTCGACGACGAAGCCGGTCGCGATCGTCAGCGCCATCAGGCTCAGGTTGTTGAGGCTGTAGCCGAGCAGGTACATCGCGCCGAACGTGCCGACGAGCGAGATCGGCACCGCCAGGCTCGCGATCACCGTCGCGCGCAGGCTGCCGAGAAACGCGAAGATGACGAGCACGACCATCACGACCGCGAGGACGAGCTCGATCTCGACGTGGAGCACCGATGCGCGGATGCTCGTCGTCCGGTCGGAGAGCACCTCGACGCGCAGGTTGGCCGGCAGCGACGCCTGCAGCTCGGGCAGCTGCTGCTTGATCGCATCGACGGTCGCGATCACGTTGGCGCCCGGCTGGCGCTGCACGTTGAGGATGATCGCCGGCCGCAGCTCGCCGCTCTTGCCGGCCCAGGCGCCGAGGCGCGTGTTCTCGGCGCTGTCGACGACGCGGGCGACGTCGACCAGCCGCACCGGCGCGCCGTTCTTGTAGCTGATGACGAGGTTCTTGTAGTCGTCGGCGGTCAGCAGCTGGTCGTTGGCATTGATCGAGTACGAGCGCTTCGGGCCGTCGAAGCTGCCCTTGGCGCTGTTCGCGTTGGCGGCCGCGATCGCGGTCCGCAGCGTGTCGATGCCGATCCCGTACGACGCGACGGCCTGCGTGTTGACCTGGATCCGCACCGCCGGCCGCTGTCCGCCGGCGAGCGAAACGAGGCCGACGCCGCTGACCTGGCTGATCTTCTGGGCGAGACGCGTGTTGACGAGGTTCTGGACCTCGGTGAGCGGCATCGTGTCGGAGCTGATCGCGAGCGTCAGCACCGGCGCGTCGGCAGGGTTGACCTTGGCGTAGACGGGCGGTGCCGGCAGGTCGGCCGGCAGCAGCGAGCTGCCGGCGTTGATCGATGCCTGCACTTCCTGCTCGGCGACGTCGAGCGTCAGGCCGAGCGAGAACTGCAGCGTGATGACCGAGACGCCGGCGGCGCTCGTCGAGCTCATCCGCTCGAGGCCCGCCATTTGGCCGAACTGGCGCTCGAGCGGCGCCGTCACGGTGTTGGCCATCACCTCGGGGCTTCCGCCCGGGTAGAGCGTCTGCACCTGGATCGTCGGATAGTCGACCTGCGGCAGCGCCGAGAGCGGCAGGAACTTGAAGCCGACCAGGCCGGCGAGGACGATCGCCAGCATCAGCAGCGAGGTCGCCACCGGACGCAGGATGAACGGACGCGACGGGCTCATCGCGAATCGGCGCCGTCGTTCAACCGCCGTCGCCCGAGCGCTGGCGGCGCCGCTGCGGCGGCGCGCTGTCGGCGCCGCTCGCAGCGGCGGCGCCCGACGCGCTGCGGCGGCCGCCACCGTAGGCGGCCGACGCCGGTCGATCGCTCGCGAGCTGGACCCGCGCGCCTTCGCGCAGACGATCGCCGCCTTCGGTGACGACGCGCTCGCCGACCGCCAGTCCCTTTGTCACCGCGACGACGTCGGTGGTCGCGATGCCGCGCGTGACCGGGCGAACCGAGACCGTGCGATCGTCGCCGACGACATAGACGAAGTCGCCGTTCGGCCCGTTGCGGATCGCCGTCACCGGAATGACGACCGCGCCGTCGATCGAGCGCAGCAGCAGCCGCACATTGACGAATTGGTTCGGGAACAACGCGTTGTCGGCGTTGGGAAAGCGCGCCTTCGCCTTCACCGTGCCGGTCTGGACGTCGACCAGGTTGTCGAGCGTCGCGAAGACGCCGTCACCGAGCTTTCTCGTCCGCGTCCGGTCGAACGCCGCGACAGCGAGCGTGCCTCCTGCGGCAACGCCCGCCTGCACCTCGGGAACGCGGTCCTGCGGCACCGAGAAGACGACGTCGATCGGCGCCAGCTGCGTGAGCACGGCGACACCGTTCGCATCGCCGGCGCTGATGTAGTTGCCGACGTCGATCGGACGCAGGCCGACGCGGCCGGCGACCGGGGCGACGATCCTGCTGTATCCGAGGTTGAGGCGCGCCGTGCTCTCGTTCGCGCGGTCCATCACGATCGTCGCTTCGAGCTGCTTGGCCAAGGCCGCCTGGGTATCGACGTCCTGGCGCGCGATCGAGTCCTGGCCGAGCAGGGTCTGGTAGCGCTGCAGCTGCACCTTCGCGTTCTCGAGCTGCGCCTCGTCGCGCATGCGCGCGCCGATCGCCTGCTGCAACGCGATCTCGAACGGCCGCGGGTCGATCGTCACGAGCAGCTGGCCTTTCTTGACGAGCTGCCCCTCGGTGTACAGCACCAGCGAGATCTGGCCCGAGACCTGCGGCCGGACCGTCACCGTGATCGCGGGGGTGACCGTGCCGAGGGCGTCGAGGAGGACGGGCAGGTTGGCGCGCGCCGCGGTGGCGACGCCGACCGTGCTCGGTGGGGCGCCGCGGGGGCCGCCGCCACCAGCGCGGCCGCCACCACCGGGCCCGCCGGGCGCGCCGCCTGCAACAGCCGATCCGCCGCGGCCCGCACCCGAGGCCGCGACCGTCGCGCCACCGCCCGGCGCCTCGGGCGGGCGGTGGGCGAGATACCAGGCCAATGCCGCAAGCGCTGCCAGCGCGACCAGCGCCACGATCGTGCCGAGCCAGCGGCGGCGGGGAGGCCGCGGCGGTGGCAGCTGCGGAGGCGCGGCAGGGGCTTCGGATGGCTGGTCCATGACGTTTGTTCTTCGTGGGCCGCGAGGCTATCAAGAGCGCGTGCGCAGCGCTGCGCGCAAGCGATCAGCGGCGGGCGCGCCGGAATCGCCGCATTTTGGGCAATCGCGGTGCCGCAGCCTCGTCATTCCCCGGTGCGCGGGGCAAACCCGATGTTGACGCTGGAATCGGCACGAAACTATTCTTTACCCATGACCGACCGACTCGCAGGCAAGACCGCGTTCCTCACTGCGGCGGGGCAAGGCATCGGCCGCGCCGTCGCCGAGGCATTCGTCCGCGAGGGCGCGCGCGTCATCGCGACCGACATCAACGACGAGCTGCTCGCCGATCTCGGCCGCGCCGCCGGCTGCGAGACGCGCCGCCTCGACGTCACCGATGCCAGCGCGGTGCTCGCGGCGTCGATCGAGGCGAATGCGAAGGGCACCGTCAACGTCCTCTTCAACGGCGCCGGCTACGTCCACGCCGGAACGATCCTCGAATGCGACGAGGTGGCGTTCGATTTCTCGTTCGACCTCAACGTGCGTGCGATGTACCGCGTCACGCGCGCTCTGCTGCCGCCGATGCTGAAGGCGGGCGGCGGCTCGATCATCAACGTCGCCTCGGCGGCGTCGAGCATCAAGGGCGTGCCGAACCGCTTCGTCTATACGGCAACGAAGGCGGCGGTGATCGGGATGACGAAGTCGATCGCCGCCGACTTCATCACCCAGGGAGTGCGCTGCAACGCGATCTGCCCGGGAACGATCGAGTCACCGTCGCTGCGGCAGCGGATCGAAGCGCAAGCGAAGGCGAGCGGGCAGTCGCTCGCCCAAGTCGAGGCCGCGTTCGTCGCCCGCCAGCCGATGGGTCGCCTCGGGACGCCGGCCGAGATCGCTGCGCTCGCGGTCTATCTCGCGAGCGACGAGTCGGCGTTCACGACCGGCACGACGCAAATCATCGATGGCGGTTGGTCGGTCTGAGTTGCGGCGCGACCCATCACGCCCCGGCTCTCGCCCGGTGCCCTAAACTGCCTTGCCGTCACGGAGGAGGAGCATGAAGCTGATGCGATACGGCGCCAAGGGCGCCGAAAAGCCCGCGCTGGTCGACGCGCACGGGACCGTGCGCGATCTCTCTGCAGTGGTCCCCGACATCACGGCAGAGACGCTGCGGCCCGAGAACCTGCGCCGGTTGACAGAGCTCGACGCGGCGAAGCTGCCCGCGGTCGCGAGCCCGGGGCGGACCGCGCCGCCATGGAGCGGCATGGGCAAGTTCATCTGCATCGGCCTCAACTACTCCGACCACGCAGCCGAGACCGGCGCTGCGATCCCGAAGGAGCCGATCATCTTCATGAAGCCGACCAGCGCGCTGGTCGGCTGCAACGACGCGGTCGTGCTGCCGCAAGGCTCGAACAAGGCCGACTGGGAAGTCGAACTCGGCGTCGTCGTCGGCCGGATGGCGCGCTACGTCGACAAGGCCGACGCGCTCAAGCACGTGGCCGGATATTGCATCGTCAACGACGTCTCCGAGCGCGAGTACCAGCTCGAGCGCGGCGGCACCTGGGACAAGGGCAAGGGTTGCGACACGTTCGGCCCGGTCGGCCCGTGGCTGGTCACTGCTGATGAAGTGAAGGATCCCCAGGGCCTCGCGATGTGGCTCGACATCAACGGCCAGCGGCGCCAGAACGGAACGACCGCGACGATGATCTTCGGCGTCGCCGAGCTCGTCGCCTACTGCAGCCGCTTCATGACGCTCTGGCCGGGCGACCTCATCACCACCGGAACGCCGCCCGGCGTCGGCATGGGGATGAAGCCGCCGACGTTCCTGAAAGCCGGCGACGAGATGCATCTGGGCATCGCCGGCCTCGGCGAGCAACGCCAGCGGGTCCACGCCTGGGACCCGAAGCTGATCGACGCCTGACCGTCGCCGGAAGGCCGCTAGCGCCGGCGCGCGGCCCCACGCCGGCGCACCAGCATGGCGATCCCGCCCAAGCCTGCGAGCAGGAGCAGCGCCGACGAAGGCTCCGGAACCGGCGTCAGGACACCGAACAGGCCGTTCGACTCGCCATCGGGGCCGGCGGTGAAGTAGAGCCGCGCGCTGCTGCCGGCGCTGCCGTCGTTGCCCGGGGCGATTGCCCAGAGACCGTCGATCGCGAGCGGCGTGCCGTCGCTGGCGGCGAGCTGGCCAAGGAAGCCATGGCTCGCGACGTCGAACGCACTGATCCGGCCGTCGCCGAAGTTGCCGACGAGCAGCGCGCCGGCGAGCGCGCCGAACGATGACGGCGCGATCGCGAGACCCCATGGCGCATCGAGCGGCCCGCCCGCGGCGACGCGGGCGATGAGGTTGCCCTGTAGGTTGTAGCTGTCGACGATGCCGAGGCCGGCGCCGGCGACCTCATCGTGCTTCGTCGCGTCCTGCACTGCGTAGGTCACGTAGATCGTGCCGCCAAGGTTCTGGACGTTGAACGGCGCGTAGCCGGCCGGCAGATTCGGGTCGGTGAAGTTGCCGGTCAGATCGAGCCCGGAGTTCCCCTTCAGGACGTCGATCGCGCCGCTGCGGAAGTTGGCCGCGTACAGGTAGCTCGTCCCCGCGAGCGTCGCGAACGCGGCGCCCTTGTACACGTTGGCGGCGATGCCGGTCTGCAGGACCTCCGCGGCGGTGCCGAGGCCGCCGCGCCATCCAGAGATCGTCCCGCCTTCGCTGACGAACAGGAAGTTGTCGCCGTTGAACGCTCCCGTGGCAGCGGCGCTGTTGAAGACCTGACCGGTCACCGCAATGTCGGGCAACGTCACCGTCAAGCCTTGCTTGACCGTCACCTGCGTCGTCGGATTGACGCTGTAGAGCTCGGCCATGCCGGTTCCGTTCGCCGAGACCCAGAATGGGCTCCCTGCCGGCGAATACGACATTCCCCAGGCGTTGACGAGACCGGGGTCGGTGATCTGCGCCGAATGCGCCGACTGATCGTTGCTGACGAGGTTGGTGACGTCGACCCGGACCTGGCCTTTCGCCGACCCCGCGGCGAACGCGAGCGCGATGGCTGCAGCGACGACGCCGACACGCGCCGGCAACGGGCGATGGGAGGTGTGCATGGATGACTCCTCGGTCGTCGAATCGGGGTGGATCGGTGCGCCCCTGCGGGGCCGTCGTGGCGCTGGTGAAACGCCGCGGCGCCGTTGCGGCGCTACTCGGCGCCGATCGTAGACCTCGCATTTCGCGAGTCCACCCTCCAATCGCGGGGGGTCCGAAATACACTGGCACATCGCGTGCCCGAGGCATCCCGTGAGCAATCCACCGGTCATCCGCATCCACGCCAATGACGACGTCGTCATCGCCCGGCGCCAGCTCGTCGGCGGCACGCGCGTCGAGAGCGAAGGCATCACCGTCGCCGGCCTGATTCCTCCCGGCCACAAGGTGGCGACGCGGGCGATCGCTGCCGGCAGCCCGGTGCGCCGCTACGACCAGATCATCGGCAGTGCGAAGCTGCCGATCGCTCCCGGCCAGCACGTCCACACGCACAACCTCGCGTTCTCGAGCTTCGAGCGCGACTACGCCGCGGCGAGCGGTGCGCGGCCGACCGAGTACGCAACGGTGCCGGCGACTTTCGACGGCATCGTCCGTGTCGACGGCCGCATCGCGACGCGCAACTACATCGGCATCCTGACGTCGGTGAATTGCTCGGCGACGGTGGCGCGCGCGATCGCCGACCATTTCCGGCGCGACCTCCATCCGCAAGCGCTCGAGCGCTTCCCCAACGTCGACGGCGTCGTCGCGCTGACCCACGGCGGCGGCTGCGCGACCGACAGCGCCGGCGAGCCGCTGCAGGTGCTGCGCCGCACCCTCGGC
The DNA here is from genome assembly GCA_036272325.1 of Caldimonas sp. Lineage (GTDB taxonomy): Bacteria > Pseudomonadota > Gammaproteobacteria > Burkholderiales > Burkholderiaceae_C > Schlegelella_A. The sequence continues at coordinate 16,566 of DATAYY010000058.1, forward strand.
GGCTACGCGCGGCACGCCAACTTCGCCTCGGTGATGGTGGTCGGCCTCGGCTGCGAGACCAACCAGATCAGCGGCCTGGTGGAGCAGGAGCGGCTCGGCGATGCGCACGGCGGGCCGGCGCTGCACGCGTTCAACATCCAGGAGACCGGCGGCACGAAGAAGACCGTCGCCCACGGCATCGAGCTCGTCGAGTGGCTGCTCGAGGAAGCGAACCGCGTGAGGCGGCAGCCGGTGCCGGCCAGCCACATCATGGTCGGCCTGCAGTGCGGCGGCTCCGACGGCTATTCCGGCATCAGCGCCAATCCGTCGCTCGGCGCGGCGGTCGACCGCCTGGTGCGCCACCACGGCACGGCGATCCTCTCCGAGACGCCCGAGATCTACGGCGGCGAGCACCTGCTGACGCGGCGGGCGGTGTCGAAGGAGGTCGCCGACAAGCTGATCGCGCGCATCCGCTGGTGGGAGCGCTACTGCGCGCGCAACGACGCCGCGATGGACAACAACCCGTCGGCGGGCAACAAGGCGGGCGGCCTGACGACGATTCTCGAGAAGAGCCTCGGCGCGATCGCCAAGAGCGGCACGACCAACCTGGTCGACGTCGTCGAGTACGCGCAGCCGGTCACCGCGAACGGCCTGGTGTTCATGGACACGCCGGGCTACGACCCGGTGTCGGCGACCGGCCAGGTTGCCGGCGGCGCCAACCTGATCTGCTTCACGACCGGCCGCGGCTCGGCCTACGGCTGCGCGCCGGCGCCGTCGCTCAAGCTTTCGACCAACAGCGCGCTCTGGCAGCAGCAGGAAGACGACATCGACATCAACTGCGGCGACGTCGTCGACGGCACGATCGGCATCGACGAGATGGGCGAGCGGATCTTTCGCCTGATGCTCGAGACCGCGTCGGGCAAGAAGACCAAGAGCGAGCTGCACGGCTATGGCCAGAACGAGTTCGTGCCCTGGTCGCTCGGCGCGGTGATGTGAGCGTCGCGCCGCCGCGTTGACGCTCGCGCCGCTCGGCCCGCGTCAATCCAGCTCTATCCAGGCCGGCGCGTGGTCGCTCGCGTTGTCGCGGCCGCGGACATGCTTGTCGACCCCCGCTCGAACGAGGCGCGACTGAATGCTCTCGCTCAGCAGCAGGTGATCGATGCGCAGGCCGGCGTCACGCGGCCAGCCATTCCTCAGGTAGTCCCAGAAGGTGTAGATGCGCTCGTCGGGGTGAAGCGCGCGGATCGCGTCGAGCCAGCCTTGCTCGAGCAGCCGCCGATAGGCGGCGCGCGGCGACGGCTGCAGCAGCGCGTTGTTCAGCCACGAGCGCGTCGCGTAGATGTCGGCGTCGGTCGGCACGACGTTGTAGTCGCCGGCGAGGACGACCGGATGGCCGCCGTCGGCGAGAGCGCGCGCATGGCCGAGCAGGCGCTCGAACCAGGCGAGCTTGTAGTCGAACTTCGGCCCCGGCTGCGGGTTGCCGTTGGGCAGGTAGATCGAGGCGACGAGAACGCCCGCGACGGCAGCCTCGAGGTAGCGCGCGTGCTGATCCGCGGCGTCGCCAGGCAGCTCGCGCCGCGAGACCACGGGCACGGCGCCGCGCGCGAGCAGGGCGACGCCGTTCCAGGTCCGCTGGCCGCGCCAGGCCGCGCCGTACCCCGCAGCCTCGAGGGCCGCACGCGGGAACTCGCCGTCGGCCGCCTTCAGCTCCTGCAGGGCAACGACATCCGGCCGCGCCTCGGCGAGCCACTCGAGCAGGAGCGGCAGCCGGCGGTTGACGCCGTTGATGTTCCAGGTCGCGATCTTCAGAGGCGGCGCAGCAGTCGGGGAAGAGCAAAGCGTAGCGCCAGCAGCAGCGCGACGCCGGCGCCGACGTCGCCGATCGACGATGCCGGCCGGGTGCCGGCTGCCCGGGAGCGGGCGTCGGCGGTCGCACCCGCAACCGCGGTGTTGAGGACGGCGGGGACATCGTCGCGGCGGCCCGGATCGCTTCGCGTCGGCGCCTTCTGGTCGGCCGCGGCGGCCTTTTCGCCGGCAGCGTGCTCGGCGGTTGCGACGTCCTGCATCGAGCCGAGCGTGCGCGCGTAGACCCAGGTGAACTCGGCGCCGAGGAGAAAGATCTGCGCCGAGTAGTAGACCCAGAGGAAGACGATCACGAGCGACGCCGCGGCGCCGAAGCCGGAGGCGATGCCGCTCTTGCCGATGTAGATGCCGATCAGGAACTTGCCGACCGTGAACAGCAGCGCGGTGACGAGGGCGCCAAGCCAGACGTCGTGCCACTGCACGTGCACGCGCGGCATCATCTTGTAGATCATCGCGAAGACGATGGTCGTGAGGCCGAAGCCGACCAGGATGTTGACTCCCTGGGCGAGCACCACCCAGCCGCCGAACATCGGTCCCCACCATTTGCCGAGCGCCGAGATGACGGCGCCGAGCACGAGCGAGACCATCAGCAGGAACGCCAGACCGAGGATCATTCCGAACGAGAGCAGGCGGGCGCGCAGCAGCGACCAGGGGCCGCCCTTCTTCCGCGCCGGCGCGCGCCAGATGCGGTCGAGGTCGTCCTGCAGCTCGGCGAACACCGTCGTCGCGCCGAAGACGACAATGGCGATGCCGGCGATCGTGCCGAGGACGCCGTGGCTCGGCCTGCTGGCGCTGGCGAGCAACCCTTGCACGGCCTGCGCCGCATCCCGGCCCATCAGGCCCTGCAGCTGGGCGAACAGCTCGCCACGCACCGCCTCCTCGCCGAACGCGAGCCCGGCGACCGAGACCACGATCAGGAGCAGCGGCGCGAGCGAGAAGACCGTGTAGTAAGAGAGCGCGGCACCCATGCTCGGCGCGTAGTCGTCGAGCCACGCCGAGACCGAGCTCGCGACGAGCGTTCGCCAGGTCCGCAACGATCGTCGAGCGGCAGTCCGCTGCGACCCGGCGACGGCAGGAGCCCGACCGCGCCGGCTCATCACCGCCGCGAGTTGAACAGACGATCGAGAACGTCGGGCGGCAGCGAGGTCGGCAACTCGACGACGTCGAGCCCGTGCTTGAGGTCGTACGACGAGGCCCGCCAGCCGGCTTCGCCGCTCTCGGCGGCCGGCGGCGCATGCTCGTCGTCGGGCTCGCGGCCCGGCTTCGGCGAGCCGTCGTCCTCGCGGGCGACGTTGCGAGACATGCTGCCGGGCCAGGTCTCGGGACGACGAAAGCGCGCAGGGAATCGGTGCTTCTTCAGGGACATGGCAGGTGCTCGCTGGTCGGTCCCGGGGGCAATGACCGTGCCCGCGACGGTCGTCGCAGCCCGGGCGCACGAAGCTTGCCAAGAAGAGAGGACGCCGGTGTGTGCCGCCTGCACCGTACCCGGGTTCGAGCCATGACGACGATGACTGCACACGCTCCTCCGACACCCTCCTTCGAAGATGCGGGCGGCCGGTTCGAAGTGCGCTCGATCACCGGCGCCTGCTACACCCTGATCGAGGAGATCGACCGCAAGGGCGCGCGCAGCTACCACACCGCCTACGCGCTGCTGCCGGTGGTGGCCAATGACGACGGCAGCTTCACCCTCGTCGACACCGGCACCCGGCTGGTCCGGATCGGAAACCACCACTGACGATCCCGCGCGCGAGGCACACCCGTTGCCAGCCGCACTTCTCCCGACCTGCCCTGACGTGGCAAAGCACCCCGCACCCGGTGTCGCCGGGACGCCCGACGGCGTGCCGGCGCGCCGCCCCTCGAGCGCAAGCAGCGACCACTGGAAGCGCTTGCTGCGGCGGCCGTCGCGCGCCCCGGTCGCGCTGGCGCCGGATGCGTTCGTCGACGAGCTGAACCGGCGCCTGCACGCCGACCCTTCGGCGACGGACGAGACCCGATTCGTCGTCGCGCTCGGCGCCGACGGCAGTGTCGTCGGCACGACCTGGGAAGGCCCGGAGGCGATGAAGCCGGTCATCGCCCGCATCGTCAAGAGCGTCATCGGCGAATACGAGGCCGGCCAACCGTTCCTCTTCGACCGCTGAGCCGCGGGCGCGGCGCCGGCGCTACGGCGCCTTGAAGTGCTTGCTGAGCTTGATTCCCTGGCCCTGGTACGACGAGCGCGCGCCCTGGCCGTAGAGCACGTGCGGCACCGAGATCAGCCGCTCGTAGGCGAGGCGGCCGACCAGCTGGCCGTGCTCGAGGACGAACGGCACTTCGTACGAGCGCACCTCGAGCACCGCGCGCGAGCCCTCGCCGCCGGCGTCGCCATGGCCGAAGCCAGGATCGAAGAAGCCGGCGTAGTGGACGCGGAACTCGCCGACGAGCGTGTCGTAGGCGATCATTTCGGCGGCGTAGCCAGGCGGTACGCGAACGGCCTCCTGCGAGGCGAGGATGTAGAACTCGGCCGGGTCGAGGATCAGTCCGCCGCGCTCGGGTGCTCGCACCGGCTCCCAGTAGTCGGCGACGGCGTAATGGCCGACGCGGTCGATGTCGACCAGGCCGGCGTGGCTCTTTGCGCGGTAGCCGATGACGCCGCCCGAGCGGCGACCCTGCAGGTCGACCCGGACGGGGACGCCGTTGACGATCTCGATGCTGCGCGCGGCACCATCGGCCTCGGGGTCGGCCGACTGCACGAGGCCGTGCTCTTCCTGGAGCCGGCGCATGAAGCCGTCGCTCGCGATCGGCCGGCCGCGCCGCAACCGCAACTGGCTGAGACGCGAGCCCTTCCTGACGAGAACGCTGAAGGTGCGCGGCGAAACCTCGGCATAGAGCATGCCGCTGTACTGCTCACGGACCTGGTCGAACGCGGTGCCGCGGTCGGTGATCAGGCGGGTGAAGATGTCGAGCCGGCCGGTCGAGCTTTTCGGGTTGCCCATCGCCGAGGTGCGATGGCGCAGGTCCAAGCCCTCGAGCAGGGGAATGATGTAGACGCAGCCCTTCTCGAGCACCCCGCCGGCAGTGATGTCCATCGCGTGCATCGCGAACTCGTCGAGCTTGGCCTTGACCGAGCCCGACCCCGGTAGGAAGCTCGCGCGCACGCGGTACGCGGTCGGCCCGAGGCGCAGGTCGAGGCTCGCCGGCTGGAACTGATCGTCGGTGATCGGCTCGAGAGCGAAGATCTCCTTGCGAACGACCATCGCGCGCAGGTCCTGGCTCGGCACGATCCCGGTCGAGTGCAGGCGGCTCGCGTCGTCGCCGCCATCGGAAGCACCGGAGAGGAGGTCGTCGGCAGTGGGATCGGCAGCGCCGGCGAGGTCGCGGCCGGCGGGCTCGGAGGTCGTGGACATGGTGGCGCGCCGCAGTGTAGGGCGTCTCACGCAGGCGCCATCGCGGCGCGCCGCTGCGCCCGGTTGCCGCGCAACAGGAGGAGCGCGATGCTCAGGTTGAGCAGGTTCCAGGCGATGCCGTTCAGGAACGCCGCGTGGTACGAGCCGGTGAGGTCGAACACCTTGCCGGACATCCAGCCGCCGAGCGCCATCCCGAACAGCGTGAACATGAGGATGGTGCCGGTGCGCCCGCCCGCTTCGGCGGCCGGGAAGTGCTCGCGAACGATGATCGCGTACGACGGCACGATGCCACCCTGGAACAGGCCGAACAGCGCCGAGACGACATAGAGCGACGCGAGCGAATCGAACGGCAAGAAGAGCAGCAGGGCCGTTCCCTGCAGCGCCGAGCCGAGCAGGAGCGTGCGCAGGCCGCCGATCCGATCGCAGATCGCGCCCGAGACGAGCCGGCTGACGACGCCGAAGGCGAGCATCAGCGACAGCATCTGGGCGCCGCGCGCGGCGCCATAGCCGAGGTCGCCGCAGTAGGCGACGATGTGGACCTGCGGCATCGACATCGCGACGCAGCAGGCGACGCCGGCGATGCAGAGCAACCTCTGCGCGGCATTCTTCGACAAGCCGAACGGCCGGCTCGAATCGACCGGTGCTGCAGCGACGTTAGCGGCGCCGGGCGGCGCGATCGCCGGCGGCCGCGCGCGCATGAGGAGCGCGAAGGCGGCCATCGTCACGAACGAAAAGACGCCGAGGCCGACATAGGTCTGGCGCCAGCCGACGCTGGCGATGAAATGCTGGACGATCGGCGGCCAGATCGCGCCGGCGACGTAGTTGCCGCTGGCGCAGATCGCGACCGCGATGCCGCGCCGGCGCTCGAACCAGAGCGCGGTGTCGGCGACGAGCGGCGCGAAGCTCGCCGAGCTGCCGATCAGGCCGAGCAGGATGCCGTGGGCCAGCGCGAAGCTCCAGATGCTGCCGGCGAGCGCGGCCGCGACGAAGCCGGCGCCGAGGCCCGCTGCGCCGATCAGGAGCGGGACGACGACGCCGCGCCGGTCGGCGAGCCGGCCCATGAAGACGCCGCCGATGCCGAAGCCCACCATCAGCAGCGTGTACGGCAGCGACGCATCGGCGCGCGCAATGCCGAACTCGGCCTGCACGCTCGGCAGGACGACGGCGACGACGTACATGGCGCTGCTGCCGACCGTCATCAGGACGAGCGCGACCGCGAGGCGGCCCCAGGCGTAGCGCGAGTCGACTGCGTGCGGGATGGTCATGGCCGATTGTCGCCAACGGCGACGCACGGCCTGCCTAGGTCGCGGTGCGTCGGCTCCGCTCGGCCTCGCGCAACTCGCGCGCCGCCTCGTCGAGCAAGGTCTCGAGCTGGTTCGGCTCGACCGGCTTCAACAAGTGGTGGCGAAAGCCCGCGCTGAGGCTGCGCTGTCGGTCCGACGCCTGACCGAAGCCGCTCATGGCGATCGCGTAGCGCGGGCGCTCGGCACCCAGGCGCGTCATCAGGTCCCAGCCATCGCCGTCGGGAAGGCCGATGTCGGAGATGAGGACGTCACAGCGCGCCGCCGGGATGGCGATGAGCGCCTCGTGCAATGTCGCCGCCGAACAGACGGTGTGGCCGAGCTGCTCGAGCAGAAGGCCGAGCAGGAAGCGCGTGTCCTCGTGGTTTTCGACGACGCAAATGCGCAGCGGCCGCGCCCCCGCCGCGTAGCCGGCGGATGAATCGGAGCCGCCCGAAGGTCGCGACGAGTCCATGGGCGCAGCTCAGGCGAGGGGCAGTTCGATCGTGAAGGTTGCGCCCTGGTTGCGCCCGCCGCTGGCGGCAGTGAGCGTGCCCCGGTGGGCTTCCACGGTCGCTTTGGCAATCGCGAGACCCAGGCCGAGGCCGCCGAATTCGGTCGTCACCCACGGCCCTTCCTGCGCGAACGCGTCGAAGATCGACGGCAGTGCGTCGGTCGCGATGCCGATCCCGGTATCGGCGACGACGAGGACGAAGCGACCGTCGATGTTGCTCGAGACGACACGGACCTCACCCTCGACGGGAGTGAACTTGGCCGCGTTCTTGAGCAGGTTCCAGACGACCTGCTGCAGACGCGCCGCGTCGCCATGGACGACATGGCTCGCTGCCTGCAGCGTGAGGCCGAGGTGCTGGCGCTTGGCATGGAAGTCATTGCCACAGACGTCGGCCGCTGCGTGCACGACTTCGTGCATGTCGGTGCGCTCGCGCGCCATCTCGAGCTTGCCGCTGGAGATGCGAGTGACGTCGAGCAGGTCGTCGATCAGCAGCAGCTCGGCCTTGACGTTCCTGCGCAGGAGATCGACCGTTGGCCGCAGCGCGCCGGGCAGCTCCGGGTTGCGCTCGAGCGCATGCAGCGCCATCACGATCGGCGTCAGCGGCGTGCGCAGCTCGTGCGAAAGGATGGCCAGAAAGCGATCCTTGGCGTGGCTCGCCGACTCCGCCTCGGCGCGCGCCTTGCGGTTGTCGACCAGCGCCTGGACGAGCTCGGCGCGGCTCGTCTCGAGCGCTTCTCCGGCAGCGCGCAGCATCGTCTGGTCGCGAAAGATCTTGAGCAGGCCGATCGGCTGGCCGCGGTCGCCGTCGCGCATCGCCATCATCACGCCGCTGCCCCAGAAGCGGCTGCCATTCTTGCGCCGATGCCACCGCTCGTCGGCGGAGCGGCCTTCCTCGAGCGCCTGCTGGGCCTCGCGCTGAGGCGCACCGGCGACACGGTCGTCCTCGGTGAACAGGATGTCGCCGCTCTCTCCCAGCGCTTCGTCGGCGAGATATCCGGTCACGCTCTCGGCACCGATGTTCCAGCCGGTGATGCGGCGCTTGAGGTCGAGCGTCACGATCGCGTATTCGCGCGAGTTCTCGACGATCAGGCGCAGCCGCTCCTCCGACTCGCGCAGTGCCTGTTCGGCATGGCGACGGGCGCTGATGTCGAGGACGACCGCGACCGCGCCGCTCGGCCTGCCCGTGGCGTCGAGCACGGCGGTGACCGAGGAGCTGACCCAAACGATGCTGCCATCGCCGCGCAGGTAGCGCTTCTCCAGCTCAAACGGCGTGCCGTCGGCGGCGAGGCGGCCGAACGCCTCGGCGTTCCTGTCGCGGTCGTCGGGATGCACGATCGACAGCACGGACGTGCCGACGAGCGCCTCCGGGGCGCGGCCGGTGATCTGCCCGAAGCGGACGTTGGCGAGCGTGATGCGGCCGTCGAGCTCGGTGTGGACGACGCCGGCCGCGGCCTGCGTGACGATGGTGCGAAAGAGCGCTTCCGACTCGCCGAGCGCCTGGCTGATGTGGCGCCGCTCGCTGATGTCGACGAAGGTGAGGACGACGCCGCTGATGCGATCGTCGCCGCTGCGGTACGGCCGCAGCCGCGCCAGCAACCAGCGGTCCCCGAAGCTCACCTCGCGCTCGATCGGTGCGAGCGTGTCGAGCACCGACGTCGCGTCGTCGGTGAGCTGCGGATAGTCGAGCCGGTTGGCGAGGTCGCTGATCGGCCGGCCGACGTCGGGCTGGATCAGGTTGAAGAGCTCGACCGCCGACGGCGTGAACAGCGAGATGCGCAGGTCGCGGTCGAGGAAGACGGTCGCGATCGCCGTCGCGGCCATCAGGTTCTGCAGGTCGCCGTTGGCGCGGCTCAGCTCGTCGACCTTGCCCTTCAGCTCCTGGTTGACGGTCGTCAGCTCCTCGTTGATCGACTGCAGCTCCTCGCGGCTCGTCTCGAGCTCCTCGGTCGCCGAGCGCAGCTCCTCGTTTATCGCCTGCAGCTCTTCGTTGCTCGCCTTCAATTCCTGCGCGGCGACGCTGCCCTGCTCGGTGGCGTCGCGCAGGTGCCACTTCAGCTCGTCGATCTGTTGCTGGAGGGTGCGGACGTAGGCGTCGTCCTCGGGCGTCGACGAGACCGGCCGCGCCGGCGCCTGCTCGGCCTGCTGCACGAAGGCGACGAGCAGGAAGCCTGGCGCGAGATCGTCGGCGCGGCTGACACGGATCACGATCGACTCGCCGTCCTGGCTGCCGAACGCGAGCCGCGCCGTCTCGATGGCTTCGTCGTCGCCCTTGGCGCGCAGCAGCGCCGTGCGCAGCTCGCCGGTCAGCCCCGGGTCGACGGCGAGCAGCAGATTGGTGGTCGGCTCGCCGCCGGCATAGCGCAAGTAGCGGCCGAAGCGCTCCGAGAGGTGGACGATCTCGAAGTCGCTCGTGACGACGACCGAGGCCGGCGCGAATCGCTCGATCAGCTTCAGGTGCAGCTCGCGCCACGAGGAGACGCCGAGCGCTTCGGCGCTAGGGCGCGGCGTGAAGAAGGCGGCATTGCGGCCGATGCCACCGAGGGCGGCCGCCGCCTTGCCGTCGACCTGCGGCGCCATCGCGCGCAGCAGCACTCCCTCGGCGCCGATCTGCGGCACTCGCCGCTCGCGCGACGGCCGTGGCTCGAAGATGCGGTGCGTCCGGTCGACGACGCGGAACAGGTGGTCGCTGACGTCGGTGGTCTCGGAGGCGCCGAGAAAGAGCCGTCCGCGCGGCCTCAGCGCGAAGTGGATGATCTCGAGGCCGCGCCGCTGGGCGTCGGGGCTCAGATAGATGAAGAGGTTGCGGCAGGTGACGAGATCGAGGCGCGAGAACGGCGCGTCCTTCAGCAGGTCGTGGCTGGCGAACACCACGGCCTCGCGGATCTCCGCGCCGACCCGAAAGCCGCGCGAGTCGCGGCTGAAGAACCGGCGCAGCCGCTCGTCGGAGACATCGGCGTTGATGACCGGGGGATAGACGCCCTCGCGGGCGACGCGGATCGCGTCGTCGTCGAGGTCGGTCGCGAAGATCTGCAGCCGCGGTGGCGCATCGAGCCCGCGCGCGTATTCGCTGAGCAGCATCGCCACCGAGTACGCCTCTTCGCCGGTCGCGCATGCGGCCACCCAGACGCGCAGCTCGTCGCCGCTCGACTTGCCGGCGAAGAGGGTCGGCAGCTGGCCCTGGAGAGCGTCGAAGGCGTCGCGGTCGCGAAAGAAATTGGTGACGCTGATCAGCAGGTCCTTCAGAAGCGCACCCGCCTCGCCCGGGTGGGTGCGAATGAAGTCGAGGTAGACCCGCATGTCGTCGATGCCGTTGACGCTCATGCGCCGGCCGATGCGGCGCAGGATCGTCGCCCGTTTGTAGTAGCTGAAGTCGCGCCCGGTCTGCGCGCGCAGGTAGCTGAGCAGCTGGCGCAGCGCCGCCTCGAGCTCGTCGACCGGCGTTTCGTGCGCCTCGGCCGGCTGCGGGCCCTCCTCGGGCGGCAGCTTGAGGCGGCCGAGAATGGTCGCGTACGCCTTCAGCCGCTCCGGCATCGCGGCGACGGGCAGGATCCAGTCGACCATGCCGGTGCCGATCGCCGAGCGCGGCATTCCGGAATGCTCGGCCTCGTTCGGGTCCTGCGCGATCGTCAGACCACCGCGCTCCTTGATCCGCTTGATGCCGATCGCGCCGTCGCCGTCGGCGCCTGAGAGGACGATCGCCGCGGCGCGCGCGCCGTGGGTGTCGGCAAGGGTACGGAAGAACAGGTCGACGGCGACGCGACGCCCCTGGTACGGCGTCAGGTCGCCGCACACCAGGCGACCGTCGAGTGACGTCAGCGTCTTGCCCGGCGGGATGACGTAGACGTGGTTGGCCTCAACCCGGGCCTGGTCTTGCACCTGGCGCACCGGCATCGCCGTCGTCCGCTGGAGGATCTCCGCGAGCACGCTTTCGTGCTCTGCCGACAGGTGCATGACGACGACGAACACCATCCCGCTGTCGTTCGGCGCTGCCGTGAAGAAGCCCTGCAACGCGGCGATGCTGCCGGCCGAGCCGCCGAGGCCGACCATCGGCAGCATGGCGAACGAACGGGTCGGGATCGCATCGTCGGTGACATCGGCGAGGCCCTCCTCGGCGTGGTCCGGAACTGGCTGCAGCCGCTCGGCCTCGGCACTCGGTGCCGACGGCTGGCCGTCGGTTGGGAGGTGTTCCATCGTCGTGTGCGTCGCCCCGCCAAGGCGACGCTTGGCAGAGTGTCCGGCGTCTCTCATTCTGCCGCTTGTCGGCGAGTACCCCTGTAGGGGCATGTCGCAGAGCGATGTCGTCTGCCGCGCCGCCGCAAGCGCGCTACGATGGCAGCGAACGAGTCCCGAGCACCATGAACGTCGTCGAGAAGATCTTCGCGGCCGCCATCGTCGTCACCTGCGTCCTGCTGCTGGCGCGGATGCTCCTCAGGCCGCGAAGGCGCGCGCGCGTCGACGCGTCGGTGCGCAGGAACGCCGCGATCTGGCAGCACCGCGTCCAGCGCGCGATCCTCTGGCCGGCGGCCGAGTTGCGGGCACGGCGCGAGACCAGGGAAGCGATCCGCCGCGCGCGCCGCTCGGCGATCGAGCGCGACGGCAACGTCATCAGTCCGAAGGCGTTCAAGGGTCGCCGCCGCGACCTGCACTGAGCCCGCCGGCGGCACCGCCGCAAGGCGCGGCGCGTCCGCGTTTGCTCGCCGCCGCGTGTGCTACCGTGCCGCCGCATGCTTCTCGCCCTGCCGGATCTGCTCGCGAGCCGCAAGGGCCGACTGACCGCGTTCTTCCTGCTCTACGTCACCGAAGGCATTCCGCTCGGCTTCACGGCGACGGCGATCGCGTCGCAGATGCGACGCCAGGGCCTCGGCCCCGCGGCGATCGGCGCCTTCGTCGCCTCGCTCTACTTGCCGTGGGCCTGCAAGTGGGCAGTCGGCCCGTTCGTCGACGTCTTCTCGTCGGACCGGTTCGGCCGGCGCCGCACCTGGATCTTCCTGATGCAGCTCGGCATGATCGGCACCCTGCTGATCGCGATGGGCGTCGACTTCGTCGGCCAGCTGAGCCTGTTCACCGCGATCATCTTCCTCCACAACGCGTTCGGTGCGACGCAGGACGTCGCGATCGATGCGCTCGCCGTCAGCGTGCTGCCCGAGGACGAGCGCGGCTCGGCCAACGGCTTCATGTTCGCCGGCGCGTCGATCGGCCAGACGATCGGCGGCTCGGGCGTGCTCTTTCTCACCACGGCAATGCCGTTCAAGTCGACCTACGTGTTCGTCTGCGCGACGATCTTCGTGGTCACGGCGTTCGTCGTCCTTCCGTTGCGCGAGAAGGCGATGACCGTTGCGCAGGCGCAGGCGCGCGCGGCGAGCACGATCGGCCGCGAGCTCGTGCGTTTCGTGCGCGAGGCGTGGGCTTCGTTCACCGGATCGCGAGCGGCGCTGATCGGCGCGCTCGCGGCGCTGCTTCCCGCCGGGGCCTACGCGCTCAGTCTCGCGCTGCAGTCGAATCTCGCGGTCGAGCTCGGTCTGAACGACAACGAGTTCGCGCAGCTCAACCTCGTCTGCACCGTGATCTTCGCGCCGTTCTGCATCCTCGGCGGCTGGATCTCGGACCGCTTCGGCCGGCGCAGCACGCTGGCGCTGTTCGCCTTCATCACCGTCGTGCCGACGCTCTGGCTCGCCTGGGTGATGTGGCAGGCCGGCTGGATCATGCCGGTCGAGATCAACCAGCCGAACCGTCCGCATCCGTCGTCGATCCTCATCTTCACGTTCTGGGCCGCGAGCATCGTCTACAACATTTTCCAGGGCCTGTACTACGGCATCCGCACCGCGCTCTACATGGACATCACGAATCCGGTCGTCGCGGCGACCCAGTTCACCGCCTACATGGCGCTGCTCAACCTGTGCACCTCGTACAGCGCCTGGTGGCAAGGCTTCGCCGTCGAGCGGATCGGCTATCCGGCGACGCTCGTCGTCGACTCGGCGTTCGGCCTCGTCGGCCTGCTGCTGCTGCCGCTGATGCGGGCGCCGAGGGCAAAAGACGTTCCGGCGTCGGCGATCGCCGCACCGGCGTAGCCGTTGCGCCGCGCGTCGCTGCCGCGCGCATCGGTGCGGCGCGCCCCGTGGGGTTTGCCGGGCCGGCCTCCGCACTCGAGGCAACCACCGCCCCTTCGCAAGCGCGCGCGCCCGTGCTTCAATCGCCGAAGCGCCGCGCCTGCACAGGCGGCCAGCCGCGTCACCGCCTTCGCCATGGATCCGTCGGACCCCTTCGCCGCCTGGCTCGGCCGCACCGAGGAGCGCGGCGACACCGTGACGCCGACGCCGGTCGCGGCACTCGCGGCGACGCTCGATCGCGACGATCCCGAGCCCTTCGCCGGCATGCCGTTGCCGCCGCTCTGGCACTGGCTCTATTTCCTGCCGCTCGCGCGGCAAAGCGAGATCGCCGCCGACGGACATCCGCGGCGCGGTGGCTTTCTGCCGCCGGTCGAGCTGCCGCGCCGGATGTGGGCGGGCGGCCGCCTCGAGTTCCTCAGGCCGCTGCGCGTGGGTGACGCGATGACGCGGACCTCGCGCATCGCGAGCATCGCGACCAAGCAGGCGCGCTCGGGCCCGCTCGTCTTCGTCACCGTCGAGCACACGGTCGTGACCGACGCGGGCACCGCGCTGCGCGAGGAGCACGACATCGTCTATCGCGAGCTCCCTGCGCCGGGCGCGCCGCCGCCGGTGCCGGCGGCAGCCCCGACCGACGAGGCGTTCGCGCGCACGATCGTCCCCGACGACGTGCTCCTGTTTCGCTACTCGGCGCTCACCTTCAACGGCCATCGCATCCACTACGACCGGCGCTACGTCACCGAGGTCGAGGGCTACCCCGGCCTGATCGTGCACGGGCCGCTGATCGCGACGCTGCTCGTCGACCTGCTGCGCCGCGAGCGCCCCGAAGCGACGCTCACCCGGTTCGACTTCAAGGCGCTCAGTCCGCTCTTCGACCTGCATCCGTTCACCGTCTGCGGTCGCGCCGACGGCGACCACCGCTATGCGCTCTGGGCGCGCGACGTCGAAGGCGCGCTGGCGATGCAGGCGACGGCCGACGTGGTCGCCTGAGGCCGCAACGCGACGACCATGCCGAAGAGCCCACCCGATCGCTTCCAGGACATCCGCGACGCCGTGCGCGCGCTCTGCGCCGCTTTCCCCGACCAATACCACCGCGACATCGACGCGCGTCGCGCCTACCCCGAGCAGTTCGTCGACGCGCTCACCGAGGCCGGCTGGCTCGCGGCGCTGATCCCTGCCGAGTACGGCGGCTCGGGGCTCGGCCTCGCCGAGGCGACGGTGATCATGGAGGAGATCAACCGCAGCGGCGGCAACGCCGGCGCCTGCCATGGCCAGATGTACAACATGGGCACGCTGCTGCGCCACGGCAGCGCCGCGCAGAAGCGGCTCTACCTGCCGAAGATCGCGCGCGGCGAGTGGCGGCTGCAGTCGATGGGCGTGACCGAGCCGAGCAGCGGCACCGACACCACCAGGATCCGCACCACCGCGGTCAAGCGCGGCGACCGCTACGTCGTCAACGGCCAGAAGGTCTGGATCTCGCGCGTCCAGCACAGCGACTGGATGATCCTGCTGGCGCGGACGACGCCGCTGGCCGACGTCGGGAAGAAGACTGACGGCATGTCGATCTTCATGGTCGACCTGCGCCAGGCCGAGCAGAGCGGAATGACGGTGCGGCCGATCGCCAACATGGTCAACCACGAGACCAACGAGCTCTTCTTCGAGAACCTCGAGATCCCGGCCGAGAACCTGATCGGCGACGAAGGCAAGGGCTTCAGGTACATCCTCGACGGCCTCAACGCCGAGCGCACGCTGATCGCCGCCGAGTGCATCGGCGACGGCTGGTGGTTCCTCGACCGGGTCACGAAGTACGCCAGCGAGCGCGTCGTCTTCGGCCGGCCGATCGGCCAGAACCAGGGCGTGCAGTTCCCGATCGCTGCGGCCTACATCGAGGTCGAGGCCGCCAACCTGATGCGCTTTCGCGCCTGCGAGCTGTTCGACGCCAAGGCGCCCTGCGGCGCCGAGGCCAACATGGCGAAGTACCTGGCCGCCAAGGCGAGCTGGGAGGCGGCCAACGCATGCCTGCAATTCCATGGCGGCTTCGGCTTCGCGCACGAGTACGACGTCGAGCGCAAGTTTCGCGAGACGCGCCTCTACCAGGTGGCGCCGATCTCGACCAATCTGATCCTGAGCTACGTCGCCGAGCACGTGCTCGGCTTGCCGCGCTCGTTCTGAAACGCGTCGCGTCGCGAATGAAGCCGCTCGAAGGGATCACCGTTGTCGCGCTCGAGCACGCGATCGCCGCGCCCTTCTGCACGCGCCAGCTCGCCGACCTCGGCGCGCGCGTGATCAAGGTCGAGCGGCCCGGCACGGGCGACTTCGCGCGCAGCTACGACGGCCGCGTCAGGGGGCTGGCGTCGCACTTCGTCTGGACCAACCGCAGCAAGGAGAGCCTGAGCCTCGACCTCAAGCACGCCGAAGCAGGCGCGATCCTGACGCGCCTGCTCGCGCGCGCCGACGTGCTGGTGCAAAACCTCGCCCCGGGCGCGGCGTCGCGCATGGGCCTGTCGCACGAAGCGCTCGCCGAGCAGTACCCCAAGCTGATCGTGTGCGACATCTCCGGCTACGGCGACGACCCCGACCGGCCGGGGCCATACCGTGACAAGAAGGCCTACGACCTCCTGATCCAGAGCGAGTCGGGGTTCCTGTCGATCACCGGGACGCCCGACGAGCCGTCGAAGGCAGGCTGCTCGATCGCCGACATCGCGGCCGGCATGTACGCCTACAGCAACATCCTCGCCGCGCTGCTCGAGCGCGGCCGCACCGGCAAAGGCAAGCGCATCGACATCTCGATGCTCGAGAGCATGGTCGAATGGATGAGCTATCCGCTCTACTACGCATTCGACGGCGCCGCGCCGCCCGAGCGCACCGGCGCGGCGCACGCGACCATCTATCCCTACGGGCCGTTTCCGGCCGGCGACGGCGGCATCGTCATGCTCGGCCTGCAGAACGAGCGCGAGTGGCAGCTGCTCTGCCGGCGCGTGCTCGAGCGGCCCGAGCTCGCCGCCGATCCTCGCTTTGCCTCGAACGCCGCGCGCACCGTCGCGCGCGACGCGCTGCGCGCGATCATCGTCGAGACCTTCGCGACGATGAGCGCCGAGCAGGTGGTCGCCCGACTCGACGCGGCACGGATCGCCAACGCGCGCGTCAACACGATGCACGAGGTCTGGGCGCATCCGCAGCTCGAGGCGCGTGGCCGCTGGACCGAGGTCCGGACGTCGTCGGGAGCGGTGCCCGCGCTCCTGCCACCGGGCGCGAACGACAGCGCCGACGTGCGCATGGATCCGGTCCCTGCGCTCGGCGCCCACACCGATGCGCTGCTTTCGGAGCTCGGCTTCGACGCCGCGGCGATCGCGCGCTTGCATCGCGAAGGCGCCGTCTGAGCGGCACGCCGGCAGGAGAGCAAACGATGTCCGACAACGCCCCCGGCGAGCAGCTCGCCGCCTTCGCTGCGGCGTTGCGCACCGAAGCGATCCCCGCGTTCGTGCTCGAGCGCGCCGAGGACTTGATGGTCGACTGGCTCGGCTCCGCGCTCGCCGGCAAGGGCGCGCGCCAGGTCGAGACGATCGCCCGCTTTGCCGAGCGCATGGGACCCGCGGACGGACCGAGCGAAGTGCTGATCCACCGCCGCGGCACGAGCCCGCTCGTCGCGGCGATGGCCAACGCCGCCGCGTCGCACGTCGCCGAGCAGGACGATCTGCACAACGGCTCGGTGCTGCATCCGGCGACGGTCGTGTTCCCGCCCGCGCTCGCGGTCGCGCAGGCGCTCGGCACGAGCGGCGACGAGCTGCTCGCCGCGGTCGTCGCCGGCTACGAGGTCGGCATCCGCGTCGGCGAATTCCTCGGCCGCTCGCACTACACCGTCTTCCACACGACCGGCACCGCGGGCACGCTCGCCGCTGCGGCGGCGACCGGACGGCTGCTCGGCCTCGACGGCGAGCAGATGGCGCACGCGTTCGGCTCGGCGGGGACGCAGGCGGCGGGCTTGTGGGAGTTCCTGCGCGAAGGCGCCGACTCGAAGCAGCTGCACACCGCGCACGCCGCCGCGGCGGGCCTGACCGCGGCGCACCTGGCGGCCGACGGTTTCACCGGCGCGAAGCGGATTTTCGACGGCCGCCAGGGCATGGCGGTAGGGCTGTCGCGCGACGCCGACGCGACGCGTCTGGTCGATCGCCTCGGCAGCCGCTGGGCGTTGCCGGAGACTTCGTTCAAGTTCCACGCGTCGTGCCGCCACACCCATCCGGCCGCCGACGCGCTGCTCGCGGCGATGCGCGCCAACGACCTGCGCGCCGACGACATCGACGCCGTCGTCGCGCACGTCCACCAGGGCGCGATCGACGTGCTCGGACCGGTCGTCGTGCCGCAGTCGGTGCACCAGTCGAAATTCTCGATCGGCACCGTGCTCGCGATGGTCGCGATCCACGGCCACGCCGGCCTCACCGACTTCGACGCGCACTGGCGCGACGCCGACGTCGCCGCGTTCCGCGCCCGCGTCGCGATGCGGCTCGACGCCGCCGTCGACGCCGCCTACCCGGCGCGCTGGATCGGCAAGGTCACGCTGCGCGCCAAGGACGGACGCACGTTCGAGCAGCGGGTCGATGAGCCCAAGGGCGACCCCGGCAACACGCTCGATCGTGGCGAGCTCGAGGACAAGGCGCATCGTCTCGCGGCGTACCGCGACGGCGCGAGCCGCGCCGAGATGGCGCGTGCGATCGAGCGCATCCGCAACCTGCGGGCAACGCCGCGCGTCGGCTTCCTGCTCGCCTGAGGCGGCAATGGCAGCCCGCTCGTATCTGTTCGTTCCGGCCGATCGCCCCGAGCGATACGCCAAGGCGCTCGCGAGCGGCGCCGACGCAGTGATCGTCGATCTCGAGGACGCGGTCGCGCCGGCGGCGAAGGAGGGCGCGCGCAAGTCGCTCGCGGCGTGGCTCGACGCTGGCGGCGGCGGGATCGCGGTGCGCATCAACGACGCCGCGAGCGCGTGGTTCGACGACGATCTTCGCCTTGCCGCCCGCGCCGGCGTGGTCGCGGTGGTCGTGCCGAAGACCGAGCGTGTTGACGACCTCGCGCGCGTCCGTGCCGCCGCGCCGCACGCCGCGCTGCTGCCGCTGGTCGAGACGGCAGCCGGCATCGACCGCGTGCGCGAGATCGCGCACGCGCCCGGCGTCGCGCGCCTCGCGTTCGGCTCGATCGACCTGCAGCTCGACCTCGGCATCGAGGAAGCGAGCGACGGCGACGAGCTGCTCGCGTTCCGTTCGGCGCTCGTCCTCGCGTCGCGGCTCGCGGCGCTCGATGCGCCGGTCGACGGCGTCAGTACCGCGATCGACGACGCTGTCGCCGTCGAGGCGGATGCGCGGCGCGCGCGCCGGCTCGGCTTCGGCGCCAAGCTCTGCATCCATCCGCGCCAGATTGCCGCCGTCCACGCGGCGTTCGCGCCGAGCGGCGCCGAGGTCGCCTGGGCCGAGCGCGTCGTCGCCGCTGCCGCCGCCGGCGGCGCGGTCGCGGTCGACGGCCGCATGGTCGATCGACCGGTCCTGCTGCGCGCCCAGGCGCTGCTTGCGCGCGGCCGCTGAACGGCGCTCGGCGGCAATCGCGTCGGGGTGCGGGGCGCGCCGTCAGCGCGCCATCAGATGCGGTAGCCAGAGCGACATCGCCGGCCAGTAGGTGACGACACCGAGGAAAACGAGCATCGTCAAGAGCCACGGCCAGACCGCGATCGTCAGCTCGGTGATGCCCATCTTGGTGATGCTGGAAGCGACGTAGAGATTCAGGCCCACCGGCGGATGGCACATGCCGACTTCCATGTTGACGACGATCAGGATGCCGAAGTGCACCGGGTCGACGCCGAGCTTGGTCGCGACCGGGAACAGGATCGGCGCCATGATGAGGACGATCGACGACGGCTCCATCACGTTGCCTGCGACAAGCAGCAGCAGGTTGACGACGAGCAGGAAGCCGACCGCCCCGAGGCCCATGTGGATCAGCCAGTCGGCGAGCTGTTGCGGGATGCGCTCGTTCGAGAGCACGAACGAGAACAGCACCGCGTTGGTGATGATGTAGAGCAGCATCGCACTCATGTTCGCGGACTGCAGCAGGACGCGCGGCACGTCGCGGATCGTCAGATCGCGGTAGACGAAGACGGCGATGAAGAACGAGTACACGGCCGCCATTGCCGCCGCCTCGGTCGGCGTGAAGAGGCCGGTGTAGATGCCGCCCATGACGACGACGATGAGCAGCAGCCCCCAGAACGACTTGCGAAACGCCACGAAGCGCTCGCCCCAGCTCGCTCGCCGCTGGCGCGGGAAGTCGTTGCGCCGCGCCCGATACCACGTCGTCATGCCGAGCATCGTCGCCAGCACGAGCCCGGGAACGACGCCGGCGATGAAGAGCTGGCCGACCGAGGTGTTGGTCGAGACCGAATACAGCACCATCACAATCGAGGGCGGGATCAGGATGCCGAGCGCGCCCGAGGTCGTGATCACACCAGCGCCGAAGCGCGGTGGAAAACCCGCCTTCACCATCGCCGGCAGCATGATCGAGCCGATCGCGATCACGCACGCCGGCGACGAGCCCGAGAGCGCGGCGAAAAGCGCGCACGCGAGTACCCCTGCGAGGCCGAGGCCGCCGTACCAGTGGCCGACTAGCGACGTCGCGAAGGTGATCATCCGTTTCGCCACGCCGCCGTGGGTCAGGAAATTGCCGGCGAGGATGAAGAACGGGATCGCCATGATCTCGAAATTCTCAAGACCGGTGAAGAGCTTCAGCGCGACCGACTGCAGCGGCACGTCGGTGAAGCCGAAGATGAAGGTGAGCACCGTCAAGCCGAGCGCGATCGAGACCGGCATGCCGGTCAGCATCAGCGCCACCAGCAGGCCGAACAGGATGACGCCGCTCATCGCACCGCCTCGGGCTCGACATCCATCGGCGTCACCTCGTCGAGCCCCTCGACGAACGAATGGTCATGCTTGGGAAGCTCACCCGTACGCGAGAAGGCCCACGCGACCTGCACGAAACGAAAGCACATCAGCGCCGACCCGAGCGGGATCGCGAGGTAGATCACCCAGGTCGGCCACTCGAGGTCGGGCGTCGTCGGTCCGGTCGTCAGACCTTCGAGGCTGAGGCCGAGCACCTCGTAGATCGCGTGGTGCGCGCCGTTGTCCCAGACGAAGCGCGCGCCGAGGACGGCAATGGTGCCGGTGAAGACGACGCCGGCGAGCAACCCGAAGATGACGAAGCGCGCCCGGCTGCGGTCCTTCATGCGATTGATGAAGACGTCGACGCCGACGTGGATCCCGGTCCGCACGCCGTAGGCGGCGCCGAACTTCGCCATCCAGACGAACAGGTAGATCGTCGCTTCCTGCGCCCAGGAAAAGTTGAGCGAGAGGAGCCAGTCCTGCAGCCCGGGAATCGCCATCCCCGACAGATAGCGGTGCAGCACCGCCACGAAGACGATCAACGTCGCCACTCCCATCAGCGTGGCGATGAACCATTCCTCGAGGTGATCGAGGACTCTCATCGCGCGCACGCGATCAGAGCTTGAGAGGGTCGAAGCCGGTTTCCTTGTAGACCGCCTGCAGGATCTCGCTGCCGACGCGCGGTTCCATTTCCTTGTGGACTTTGACCAGCGCGCGCTTCCACGGCGTCTTCTGCGCCGAGGTGAGCGTCAGGACGTCGGTCTTGCCGGTCGCCTTGACCTTGGCGAGCGCGTCGTCGTTGTCCTTCTTCGCCTGGTCATTGGTGAACTTGGTCGCCTCGTTCATCGCCTGCGTCAGCTGGCCGCGGATGTCGGCCGACAGACCATCCCAGAACTTCTTGTTGACGACCACCGCGTAGCCCACGAAGCCGTGGTCGGTGATGGTGACGTTCTTCTGCACCTCGTTCATCTTCTGGGTATAGAGATTCGAGTGCGGGTTCTCGGTGCCGTCGACGACGCCCGTCTGCAGCGCCTGATAGACCTCGGAGAACGCCATCACCTGCGGGATCGCGCCGAGCGCGCGCATCTGCGCCTCGAGCACCTTCGAGCTCTGGATGCGCATCTTCAGCCCCTTCAGGTCCTCCGGAGCGGCCATCCTGCGGTTCGACGAGAACGATTTGAAGCCGTTGTCCCAGAACGAGAGGCCGGTGATGCCCTTGGCCTCGAGCTTGGTCAGCAAGCCCTGGCCGACCGGACCCTGCTGCACCTTGTGCAGCTCGTCGAAACTGTCGAAAAGATAAGGGAAGTCGAAGACCTCGAACTCCTTGACGCCGAGCGGCGCGAACTTGGAGAGCGAGGGCGCCAGCATCTGGACCGAGCCGAGCTGGAGCGCTTCCATCTCCTCCTTGTCCTTGTAGAGCTGGCTGTTCGGATAGACCTCGACCTTGACCCGGCCCTTGGTCAGTTCGGCGGCGCGCTTGGCAAAGAACTCCGAGCCGTTGCCCTTGGGCGTGTCGGCCGCGACGACGTGGCTGAACTTGAGGACGATGGGCGCCTGCGCGAAGCTGCGCGGCGCGGCGACGGCGAGCGCGGCGGCGGCGAGCGCGGTACGACGGGTGGTGGTGGCGGTCAAGGCTGTCTCCTCGGATTTCTCGGGCGCTCGATTTTCCCGCCCGGCCGCCGGCGCGTGCATGATGGTTATCCCAATGCCGAGAGCGGTCGCCGCGCGCGGCGACCGCACCGTCAGCATGACTGCCCCGCCGAGCGTTGCCTTCCTCTGCGCCCACCTCGCCGACGAGCGGCTGTTCGCGGCGCAGCGCGCCGCGATCGCGCCGCGCGAGGCCTGCGTCTTTGTCTTCCGCGACGAGGACACGCTGCCAGCGATGGCCGAACGCGTGCTCGCGGCGATGCCGCCGCGCTTCGCCGTCGTCGGCCTCTCGCTCGGCGGCTACGTCGCGTTCGAGATCGTGCGCCGCGCGCTTGACCGCATCGACCGGCTGGTGCTGCTCGACACCACCGCGGCCGCCGACACGCCGGCGCGCCGCGCCGGCCGCCTCGCCGACATCGCCAAGGTCGAGGCGGGCGGCATCGACGCGTTGATTCCCGAGCTCCCCGGGCGCTGGCTGCTGCCGGCGCACGCCGCGCGCGCAGACCTCGTCGCGTTGCTGCGCGCGATGGCGTCGAGCGTCGGGGCGAACGGCCAGCGCAACCAGCAGCGTGCGATGCTCGGCCGTCCCGACTCGCACGATGACCTCGCGCGCGTCCGCGTGCCGACGCTCGTCGTCTGCGGCGAGGAGGATCCGGTGACGCCGGTCGCCGACCATGCTGCGATCGCCGCCTGCATCCCGGGCGCGCGATTCGAGCGGATCGCCGACTGCGGCCACCTGTCGACGATCGAGCAACCCGAGGCCGTCAGCCGCATCCTCGTCGACTGGCTCGCGGCGACGCGCTGACGGCGTCTATTCGACCGCCTTGACCATCTCCTCGACGACCTTCTTGGCGTCGCCGAAGACCATCATCGTCTTGTCCATGTAGAACAGCTCGTTGTCGAGGCCGGCGTAACCGGCGGCCATCGAGCGCTTGTTGACGATCACGGTCTTCGCCTTGTAGGCCTCGATGATCGGCATGCCGTAGATCGGGCTGCCCTTGGTGTGCGCGGCGGGGTTGACGACGTCGTTGGCGCCGAGGATGACGGCGACATCGACCTGGCCCAGCTCGCCGTTGATGTCCTCCATCTCGAACACCTGGTCGTACGGCACCTCGGCCTCGGCGAGCAGGACGTTCATGTGGCCCGGCATGCGGCCGGCGACCGGATGGATCGCGTATTTGACCGAGATGCCCTTCTCGATCAGCTTGGTTGCGAGCTCCTTGACCGCGTGCTGCGCGCGCGCGACGGCGAGGCCGTAGCCGGGGACGATGACGACCGTCTCGGCGTTGCCGAGGACGAACGCCGCATCGTCGGCGCTGCCGCTCTTGACCGGCCGCTGCTCGGCCTTGCCCGCGACCGCACCGCCCTCGCCGCCGAAGCCGCCGAGGATGACGTTGAAGAACGAGCGGTTCATCGCCCGGCACATGATGTAGCTGAGGATCGCGCCCGACGAGCCGACCAGGGAGCCCGCGATGATCAGCATCGCGTTGTTGAGCGAGAAGCCGATTCCCGCCGCCGCCCAGCCCGAGTAGCTGTTCAGCATCGAGACGACGACCGGCATGTCGGCGCCGCCGATCGGAATGATGATCAAGACGCCGAGCAGGAACGCGATCGCGAGCACCAGATAGAAGTCGAACCGGCCCTCGGTGAGCGTGTAGCCGGCGATGAAGACGACCATTGCGATCGCGAGGGCGAGGTTCAGCCAGTGCTGGCCGCCGAACGTCACTGGCGCGCCCTGGAAGACGCGGATCTTGTACTTGGCCGAGAGCTTGCCCCAGGCGATCACCGAGCCGCTGAAGGTGATCGCGCCGATCGCCGCGCCGAGGATCAGCTCGAGCCGGTTGCCGGTCGGTATCGCGTCGACGGCGCCGCCAGCTGCCGGCCGCGCGACGATGCCGAAGGCGTACGGCTCAACCGCGGCGGCGACGGCGATGAACACCGCCGCCATGCCGATCATGCTGTGGAAGAACGCGACCAGCTCGGGCATCTGGGTCATCTGCACGGTGCGTGCGCGCCACGCACCGTAGCCGCCACCGACGACGAGGCCGAGCAGGATCCAGCCCAGGCCGACCGGAATCGAGAGCTGGTACGACTCGATCAGCTTGACGATCAGCGCCGCGGTCGTCAGCGCCGCGATCGCCATGCCGACCATGCCGAACACGTTGCCGCGGATCGAGGTCGTCGGGTGCGACAAGCCCTTCAGGGCCTGGATGAAGCAGACGCTCGCGACCAGGTAGAGCAGCGTGACGACGTTGAGACTCACGCTTTTTTCTCCGCCGCTGCCTCGCTCGCCTTCGGCTTGTCCTTCTTCCTGAACATCTCGAGCATTCGTCGCGTGACGAGGAAGCCGCCGAAGACATTGACCGCGGCGAGCGCGACCGCGAGCACGCCCATCGTCTTGCCGAGCGGCGTCTCGGTGAGCGCGGCGGCGAGCATCGCGCCGACGATGACGATCGCAGAGATCGCGTTCGTGACTGCCATCAACGGCGTGTGCAGCGCCGGCGTCACGGTCCAGACGACGTGGTAGCCGACGTAGATCGCGAGCACGAAGATGATCAGGTTGATGACGGTGTGGGAGACGACGTCCATGGCCAGCTTTCTCTTGACTTCTCCGCAGGATCACCTGCGGCGGACTTCGCCGCCTTGGGTCATCAGGCAAGCGGCGACGATGTCGTCCTCCATCGGCACGGCGAAGCCGCCTTCCTTGGTCAGGACGAGCTTGAGGAAATCGAGCACGTTCCTCGCGTAGAGCGCCGATGCGTCGGCGCCGACGCGCGCCGCGAGGTTGGTCTCGCCGACGATCGTCACGCCGTGCTTGACGACGGTGCGGTCGGCTTCGCTCAGCGGCGTGTTGCCGCCGGTGCCCTCGGGGCCGCGGCCGGCGGCGAGGTCGACGATCACCGAGCCGGGCTTCATCGCCTTGACCATCTCCTCGGTGACGAGGACCGGCGCGGCGCGGCCTGGGATGAGCGCGGTGGTGATGACGATGTCGGCGAGGGCGACGCGCTTGCCGACCTCGACCTTCTGGCGGTCGAGCCAGCTCTGCGGCATCGGCCGCGCGTAGCCGCCGACGCCTTCGGCGGCCTCCTTCTCGTCGGCCGTCTCGTAGGGGACGTCGATGAACTTGGCGCCGAGCGACTCGACCTGCTCCTTGACGCTCGGCCGCACGTCGCTCGCCTCGATCACCGCGCCGAGCCGCTTCGCGGTCGCGATCGCCTGCAGGCCGGCGACGCCGACGCCGAGGATGACGACGCGTGCCGCCTTCACCGTGCCGGCGGCGGTCATCAGCATCGGCAGGAAGCGCTGGTAGCTGTCGGCGGCGACGATCACTGCCTTGTAGCCGGCGATGTTGGCCTGGCTCGACAGCACGTCCATGCTCTGCGCGCGCGTCGTTCGCGGCGCCGCCTCGAGCGCGAAGCTCGTCAACCCGGCGGCGGCGAGCGCGTCGAGGCCGGCGCGGTCGAACGGGTTGAGCATGCCGACCAGGTTGGTGCCGGGCTTCATCAGGGTGAGCTCGCCGGCGCTCGGTGCGCGGACCTTGAGCACGAGCTCGCAGCCGAAGACGCCGGCACGATCGCCGATCTCGGCGCCGACGGCGCTGTAGGCGGAGTCGATCGCGCTCGCCGCGACACCGGCGCCCGCCTCGATGCGCAGCGTGTGGCCGAGCGCGATCAGCTTCTTCGCCGTCTCAGGCGTCACGGCGACGCGCGTTTCGCCGGCGGCCGTCTCGCGCGGCACCCCGATCCACATGTTCTTGTCCCCTCGCCGGCCCTGGAATGGCGCGAGCTTACAAGAAAGACCATCGCGATCGAGCGGCGGCGGCGCGGATTGCAGCGCTAGCATCGCCGTCATGGCGGCACGCTGGAAGCCGAGCGTTACGGTCGCGGCGATCGCCGGCCGGCGGCGCGCCGGCGACACGGACATCGACGAGTACCTGCTGGTCGAGGAAGAGACCTCGGCCGGCCTGCGGATCAACAACCCGGCCGGTCACCTCGAAGCCGGCGAGTCGCTCGCCGAGGCGGTCGTGCGCGAAGTCCTCGAGGAGACGGCGACGGCGTTCGTCCCCGAGCGGCTGGTCGGCGTCTACCTCGCCCGCGTCGACGCCGCAACCGGCGACGACGACATCACCTATCTCCGCTTTGCCTTTGCCGGCTCGGCCGGCGCCGCCGACCGCAGGCGCAGGCTCGACGACGGCATCGTTCGCACCCTCTGGCTGACGCTCGACGAGTTGCGCGCCTGCCGCGACCGGCATCGCAGTGTCCTCGTCCTGCGCTCGATCGAGGACGCGGCTGCCGGCTGCGCGGTTCCGCTCGAACGGATCGTGACCGATGCCAGCGTGCGCCGGCCGGTGCGACGGAGCACAACGCGGTGACGACGTCGGCTGCAAGGCACGGCGAGATCGTCGAGTCCGTTGCAGCGTCGGCCGCCTCGTCCAAGGGGCACAATTCGCGAGCGCGAGGCTCTGGTCGGCACCGTCGACCGAACCGTCTGCGCCGTACTTTCCCGCCGCCCGTATGTCGACCGACGACGCCCGTCCGCTGAGCATCGCCGAGCCGTCGGCAGGCGCACGCCGCGGCACGCGGCCGCGCGTTCTCGGCGCGCTCGCCGTCTTCGCCTGGCTTGCCTTTGCGCTCGGCCTGCATCCGCTCACCGTCCCCGACGAGGGTCGTTACGCCAGCGTTGCCTGGGAGATGCTGCGCTCGGCAGACTGGATCGTGCCGACCGAGAACGGGCTGCCGTTCTTCCACAAGCCGCCGCTCTTCTACTGGCTGACGGCGCTGTCGATGCGTGCCTTCGGCGTCGGCCCTGCCGCGGCGCGCGTCGCGCCGCTGCTCGCCGCGCTGGCGGCGATGCTCGGCGTCCACGTCGTGACGCGACGCCGCGCCGGCGAGGCGGTCGCCGACGCGGCGGTGGTTGTCACGGCGACGCTGCCGTTCTTCTTCGTCGCCGCGCAGTACGCCAACCTCGACATGCTGGTCGCCGCCTTCATCGCGCTCGCGGTCGTGTTCGCCGCCGACGCGGCGCTCGACCTCGACCGCGGCGCACCGCACCGCAAGGCACTCGCCCTGGCCTGGGCGTGCGCGGCGCTCGGTGTTCTCGCCAAGGGGCTGATCGGCGTCGTCCTGCCGGGACTCGTCCTCGTCGTCTGGCTGGTCGCCAGCGGCCGCTGGCGGACGATTCCGCGCCTGCTGTCGCCGCTCGGTCTCGCTGTCTTCGTGCTCGTCGCGGCGCCATGGTTCTTCGCCGTCCAGCAGCGCTACCCGGAGTTTGCGCACTACTTCTTCATCCACCAGCACTTCGAACGATTCACCGAGACCGGCTTCAACAATCCGCAGCCGTGGTGGTTCTTCTTCGTCGTCTTTCCGGCATTGACGCTGCCGTGGTCGCTCTGGCTGGCGCGCCGGCCTCGCCGCGACGGCGGCGACGAGAGCGCCGACCGGCGCGACTGGCGTCGATTGATGTGGATCTGGCTTGCAACCATCATCGTCTTCTTCTCGCTGCCGCAGTCGAAGCCGGCCGGCTACGTGATGCCGGCGCTCTTTCCGGCCGGGTTCCTGATTGCCGAGCCGGTGCTCGCCGCATGGCGCAGCACCAGCGCGGCGCGACGGCGGATCGCGGCCGCGACGCTCGCCGCCTCGGTCTCGATCTGCCTCGCCGCCGTGGCGTGGGCAGCGCTGGTCTACGACGGCGACGACACGTCGATCGCGCGCGCGCTGCTGGCCTCCCGGGCGCCGGGCGATCCGGTCGCGTTCGTCGATGAATACTTCTTCGACGTGCCGCTGCTGGCTCGCCTCGGCGAGCCGGTCGCGGTGGTCGCCGACTGGAAGGATCCGAAGATCGGCGAGCGCGACAACTGGCGCCGCGAGCTCGCCGAGGCGGCGCGATTCGCGCCCGAGCGCGCCGCCGCGCTGCTCGTCGACCGCGGGCGCGGCTTTGCGCTGCGCTGCGGCAAGGCGCCGCTCTGGGTCGTCGTCAAGCCCCAGGACGAAGCGCCGGTCGCGGCGCAGCGCGATGCGGTCCGCGTCGCCGCAACGAATCGAGCCGCGCTCTGGCGCCTGGCGCCGCAAACGTGCAGCGGGGCGCCGTCGTCGGCTGCGATCGCTGCGATGCGATGAGCGAGACCAGCGACGTCCCGTCCGCCGCTCCCGCGCGGCGCGATCGGGTGCCCGCGATCAGCTGCGTCCTGCCGGCGTTCAACGAAGGCGAATCGCTGCCGGCGCTGCTGACGCAGCTGACCGAGGAGCTTCGCCAGCACAGCGACGACTGGGAGATCATCGTCGTCAACGACGGCAGCAACGACGACACCGAGATCGCGATGCTGCCGTGGCTGCGCGGCCGTGGCGTGCGCTACGTGTCGCTGTCGCGCAATTTCGGCAAGGAGGCGGCTCTCACCGCCGGCCTCGATCGCGCCCGCGGCGACGTCGTCCTGCTGATGGACGCCGACCTCCAGCACTCGCCGGCGCTGATCGCCGAGATGGTCGTCGCCTGGCGCGCCGGCGCTGACATGGTCTATACGGTGCGGACGACGCGCGGCGACGAATCGTTCCTGAAGACGCTCGGCACGCGCATCTTCTATCGCATCGTCAATGCCGGCTCGGCGGTCGACATCCCTGCCAACGCCGGCGACTTCCGGCTGCTCGACCGCTCGGTCGTCGACGCCCTGAACAGCCTCCCCGAGCGCAACCGGTTCATGAAAGGACTCTACGCGTGGGTGGGCTTTCGCTCGGTCGCGGTCGACTACGTCCCCGACGAGCGCTTCGCCGGCGAGAGCTCGTACTCGATGCGTCGCCTGTCGCGCCTCGCCCTGACCGGCGTCACCGCGTTCACCAACACGCCGCTGCGGCTGTGGAGCGCGCTCGGCGCGCTGATCGCGGTCGGCGCGCTGCTCGGCGGCGCCTGGTTCATCGTCGAGCACTACACCTTCGGCACCGACGTTCCCGGCTGGGCGACGCTCTCGGTGAGCATGATGTTCTTCAGCGGCGTGCAGCTGCTCTCGATCGGCATCCTCGGCGAGTACGTCGGCCGCATCTTCGACGAGGTCAAGCAGCGGCCGGTCTACCTCGTCCGCCACGACAGCGGACCGAGCGACGCGACCGCGGCGCCGCTGCCTTGAGCGCACCGCCCGGGCGCATCGTCGCGGTGTGCGCGGACGACGTCGGCCTCGTCGACGGCGTCGCCACCACGGTCATCGAGCTCGCCGCCGCCGGGCGCCTCTCTGCCGCCTCATGTCTGGTGACGGCGCCCGGCTGGCCGCCAGCGGCGGCGCGGCTCGCGCACTCGCCGCCGTCGCTCGAGCTCGGCCTGCACTTCAATCTCAGCGAAGGCGCTCCGCTCAGCGCCGAGTTGCGCCGGCGCTGGCCGACGCTGCCCGGCCTCGCCCATCTGCTCGCGGCGGCCGCGTTGCGCGCGTTGCCGCTGGAGGCGATCGGCGCCGAGCTCCGTGCCCAGGCCGATGCCTTCGGCGACGCCCTCGGCCGTGCGCCGGCGTTCGTCGACGGCCATCAGCACGTGCATGCGCTGCCCGGAGTTCGCGAGCTCGTGCTCGATGCGATCGGCGCGTGGCCCGAGCCGACCGCGGTGCGCAGCACCGGCCGCGTCCTCGGCCCGGGCGCCGCACTCAAGCGCGCGATCATCGAAGCGAGCGGTGGCAAGGCGCTCGAACGCGCCCTCGTCGCGCGCGGTGTCGCCCACAACCGCGTTCTGCTCGGTGCCTATGACTTCGGCACGGTCCACTATCGCGCCCTCATGCAACGCTGGCTCGCCGCGGCGCCGAACGAGGGCGGCCTGCTGTTCTGCCACCCGTGCGCCAGCGCCGCCGGCGGCGACGCCGATCCGATCGCGGCGGCACGCCGGCGCGAGGCCGCCTACCTCGCGAGCGACGCCTTTGCCGACGATCTCGCCACGGCGAAGGTCACGATCGGCTCGGCGTGGGCGCAGCGAAGCTCCAGCGGCGATTGATCTCGAACGTGACGCCGAGGGTGACAAGCGTCGCCACGACCTGCGCGAGCAGGTAGTGCACGCCAAGGCGAACGCCGCCGGCGACGAGCGCGAAGCTGAGGGCCGCGCCGATCAGCGCCGTGACCTGGAAGCGGAGCCACGCGCCGACGGTGGCACGCGAGTCACGGAACGTGAACGCCGCGTTGCCGGCGAACGCGACCTGCGCGCCGACCCAGGCGCCGAGCGCAGCGGCGCGCTGCGGCGCGAGCCAGCCGGCCTCGACCAGGCCGACGAGGATGGCGTAGTGGCTGGCAGTGGCAACGGCACCGACCGCGGCATACTGGAGAAAACGGCTGCGCACGACGGATTCAACCACGCTGCGCCGGTGCTTTCCCCTTCATCCTTGCCATGATCCCCTCGCGCCCGCAACGGATCGTCGTCGGCCTGTCCGGCGGCGTCGACTCGGCCGTCACCGCATGGCTGCTCAAGCGTGCTGGCCACGAGGTGGTCGGCATCTTCATGAAGAACTGGGAAGAGGACGACGACGACGAGTATTGCTCGTCGCGCCAGGACTTCCTCGACGCGGCGAGCGTCGCAGACGTGATCGGGATCGAGATCGAGCACGTCAACTTCGCTGCCGAATACAAGGATCGCGTCTTCGCCGAGTTCCTGCGCGAGTACCAGGCGGGCCGGACGCCGAATCCCGACGTGCTGTGCAACGCCGAGATCAAGTTCAAGGCGTTCCTCGACCACGCACTGCGACTCGGCGCCGAACGCATCGCGACCGGACACTACGCTCGCGTGCGCCAGGCCGGCGGCGCCTTCGAGCTGCTGAAGGGGCTCGACGCGCAGAAAGACCAGAGCTATTTCCTGCACCGGCTGAATCAGGCGCAGCTCGCGCGCACGCTCTTTCCGATCGGCGAGCTGGAGAAGTCCGAGGTCCGCCGCATCGCCGCCGAGATCGGCCTGCCGAACGCGAAGAAGAAGGACTCGACCGGCATCTGCTTCATCGGCGAGCGGCCGTTCCGCGAATTCCTGGCGCGCTATCTGACGACGGCGCCGGGACCGATCGAGGACGATCGCGGTCGCACGATCGGCAGCCACGTCGGCCTCTCGTTCTACACGCTCGGCCAGCGCAAGGGAATCGGCATCGGCGGCATCAAGGAGGCCGGCAAGGCGCGTTCGGGCGGCGAGCAGGCGGCGTGGTTCGTCGCCGGCAAGGACGTCGAGCGCAACGTGCTGCAGGTCGTCGCCGGGCGCGACCACGCCTGGCTGCTGTCGCGCCGGCTCGCCGCCGCCGATGCGAGCTGGATCTCGGGGGCGCCGCCGCTGCCCGACCGCTACGCGGCGAAGACGCGCTACCGCCAGGCCGACGCGCCGTGCACGCTGACCAGCGCCGATGCGAGTGGCGCGCTCGAGCTCGACTTCCAGCTGCCGCAATGGGCGGTGACCCCAGGCCAGTCGGCCGTCGTCTATGACGGCGCCGTCTGCCTCGGCGGCGCCGTCATCGCGTCGTCCGATGCCGCCAACGCAACGCCGAAGCGACCGCCGAGCCGACGCCAGCGACCGTCGGTCGCCTCGGCGCGAACCGCCGAGCGGGCATGACAACAATGGCGCCTGGCGCTATGTTCGCGCTTCGACGATCAGGCGGATCCCATGCGAACGACCCGACTTCATGCCTTGTTCCCGGTCGCAATGTTGCTCGCGCTGCCGGGCCTCGCCAACGCGGCGAACTGCTATTCGGTCTACGACGCCCAGAACCGCCTTGCCTTGCAGTCGACGGTTTCGCCGGTCGATCTCTCGACGCGGATCTCGGACGGGATGCGGGAGCGCTTCCCCGGCGGCTTTTTGATCATCGTTCCCGACGACGTCGATTGCCGAGAATTCCGCACCGGTCCCTTCACCTCGCCGCGCTTCGAATCGGGCAAGGTCGAGGAATCGCGGGAACAGATGCTCACGGCGCCCTTGCTGCGCGGCGCGCCGGCCGCCGGCTCGGCTGAGCAGGGCGGCGGCAACAACCTGAACGTCCGCAAGCGCTGAGCGGCGGCCGCGCCCGGCGCGGTTGGCGAGGGTTTCTCGCTCAGGACGTCGAGCCGGTGTCGCCGGCCGCGCCGGTGATCCAGGCGACCACTCGTCAGCGAAGGTGGAACGCGGCCATACTGGCTGTCGACGCCACTGCCTTCGAACGACGATGTATCTGCCGGCCCACTTCAGCGAAGCGCGTCCAGCGGTGCTGCGCGCCTTCGTCCGCGACCATCCGCTCGGCCTGCTGGTGACGCAGACACGCAGCGGCGACATCGATGCCAACAGCGTCCCGTTCATTCTCGACGCCGAGGGCGACGCGCCGGGCGTCCTGCGCGCCCACGTCGCGCGCGCCAACCCGGTCTGGACGACCGCGCGCGACGACGTCGACGCGCTCGTCGTCTTCCAAGGCCCGCATGGCTATGTCTCGCCGGCGTGGTACCCGAGCAAGGCGGAGCACGGCAAGGTCGTGCCGACCTGGAACTACCTGATGGTGCAGGCGCGCGGGCGCCTGCGCGCGATCGACGACCGCGCCTGGCTGCGCGAGTTCGTCACCCGGCTCACCGATCGCCACGAGAGCGGACGCACGGCGCCGTGGGCCGTCGGCGACGCGCCCGGTGACTTCATCGACACCATGCTCGGCGCGATCGTCGGCATCGAGCTGACGCTGAGCTCGCTGGTCGGCAAGTGGAAGGTGTCGCAGAACCGCGGCGATGCCGATCGCAAGGGCGTTGTCGAGGGGCTCGTCCGCGAGCGGGGCGATACTGCCCTCGCTGCCGAAGTGCGAACGCCGGGCGGCGGCTGAACCAGAGTCGGCGGGTGCGGCGCTTGCCCCGCGCGCGATCGATGACGGCCGTTTCGCGATCCATCCCCGGCCGCCGCAACGTCGACGGCGTCGTTTGGCGGCTCGTTGCCTTCGCGCTCGTCGCTGCCGGGTCGAGCGCGGCCGTGGCAGCGCCCTTCGAGGACACGATCGCCCAACGCGTGCTCGCCTGCACCGGCTGTCACGGCAAGCAAGGGCGCGCCGGCCCTGACGGCTACTACCCGAGGATCGCCGGCAAGCCCGAGGGCTACCTTTTCAACCAGCTGCGAAACTTTCGCGAAGAGCGCCGCCACTACGAGCTGATGAACGGCCTGCTGGCGCTGCTCGACGACGACTACCTGCGCCAGATCGCCGCATACTTCGCCGGCCTCGAGCTGCCGTACCCACCGCCGCTCGCCGCCGGCGAGCCGGCATTGCGCGAGCGCGGCGAGGCGCTGGTCAGAAACGGTGACCCTGCTCGCTCGCTGCCCGCCTGCAACGATTGTCACGGCGCCGCGATGACCGGGCGCGGGCCGTTCATTCCCGGGCTGCTCGGCTTGCCGCGCGACTACATCAACGCGCAGCTCGGCGCCTGGCGCAGCGGCCAGCGGCGGGCGATGGCGCCCGACTGCATGGCCGAAGTCGCGCGCAGCCTTGTGCCGGAAGAGATCGGCGCGGTCTCGGCGTGGCTCGCCGCCCAGCCGGTGCCGCCGAACGCCGCCGCGACGAGCGAGCGGGGCGTGCGCTTGCCGCTGGCGTGTGGCGGCGTCACCGCAGTCGTGGCCGAGGCGATCGCCGGCGCCGAACGCGGCGGCGCAAGCGCGGCCGGGCGATGACGACCGGCAGGACGCGCTTCGCGCTGGCAGCGATCGCGGCGATCGGGGTGCTTGCAGTGGCGATCGTCGCGTGGTTGAACGGCGATGACGAGATGACCGCTTCGCCACCTGCCACCGATCCCGCCGGCCTCGTCGCTCGCGGCGAATATCTGGTTCGCGCCGGCAGTTGTCTCGGCTGCCACACCGAGCCCGGCGGCGCACCTTTCGCAGGCGGCCGCGCGATCGAGACGCCCTTCGGCGTCGTCCACGCGCCCAACCTGACACCGGATGCAACCGGGCTCGCCGCCTGGAGCAGCGACGATTTCTGGCGCGCGCTGCACAACGGCCGATCGCGCGGCCGCCGTCTCCTCGCGCCGGCGTTCCCGTATCCGAACTACACCCGGCTCGCCCGCGCCGACAGCGACGCGATGTTCGCGTACCTCAGGAGCATCGCACCGGTCGCCAAGCCGAACAAGGCGCACGCGCTGCGCTTCCCCTTCGACCAGCAGGCAGCGCTCGCCCTCTGGCGCGCGCTCTTTTTTCGCCCCGCGCGGTTCGAGATCGATACCTCGCAATCGCCACAGTGGAACCGCGGCGCCTACCTCGTCGAGACGCTCGGTCACTGCAACGCCTGCCACTCGCAGCGCAACGTCTTCGGCGCCACGGCCGGCCCGCTCGATCTCGCCGGCGGCCTGATCCCGATCCAGAACTGGTATGCCCCGTCGCTCTCCGACGACCGCGAGGCCGGTGTCGCCGATTGGCCAGCGAGCGAGATCGTCGCACTCCTGAAGAGCGGCATCTCGGTGCGTGGTTCGGTCCAGGGGCCGATGGCCGAGGTCGTCGCGCGCTCGACACAGTATCTGCGCGATGACGACCTGACGGCGATGGCGGTCTATCTGCAGACGCTGCCGGGCAAGGGCGAACGGGCTGCCGCGACCCCGGAGCGCGACCCCGCGGTCGCGAGCGCGCGCGGCGCCACGCTCTACAACGATCACTGCGCCACGTGCCATGGCGAGCAGGGCGAGGGAGTCGCGGGCGCCTATCCGACGTTGGTGAACAACCGCGCCGTCGCGCTCTCGCCGCCGGCCAACCTCGTGCACATCGTCCTTCGCGGCGGCTTTCTGCCGACCACTCCGGGCAACCCGCGCCCATTCGGGATGCCGCCGTTCGCGACCGTCCTCTCGGACCAGGACGTCGCCGACGTGCTGTCGTACCTGCGGGCCTCGTGGGGCCACCGCGCGGCCGCGGTGTCGACGCTCGAGGTGAGCCGCTACCGCGGCGCCGCGCTGCGCTGAATGGGACGCCCGTTCGCGTCAGAACGGGATGTCGTCGTCCATGTCGCTGAAGCCGGACGGCTTTGCCGGCGGCCGGGTCGCGGCTGCCGCTGCCGGGCGCGCCGCCGGCGCCGGCCGCTCGTAGCCGCCGCCGTCGTCGGCTGCAGCACCGCCGCCCATGCCTTCGCGGCTGCCGAGCATCTGCATGTCGGTGGCGATGATCTCGGTCGTGTACTTTTCGACGCCGTCCTTGTCCTGCCACTTGCGCGTCTTCAGGCGCCCCTCGACGTAGACCGAGCGCCCCTTCTTGAGGTACTCGCCGGCGATCTCGGCGAGCTTGTCGTAGAAGACGACGCGGTGCCACTCGGTTTCCTCGGACTTGTCGCCCGATTCCTTGTTCTTCCAACTGCGCGTCGTCGCAACGCTGACGTTGCAGACGGCGCTGCCGTTGGGCGTGTAGCGCACCTCGGGGTCGCGGCCGAGGTTGCCGACGATGATGACCTTGTTGACCGATGCCATGGTCGCTCCTTGCTTGGGTTGACAGGATTATCGGCGCATGGCGCAACGCCGTGACCTCTCCTGGCGCCCCTCCTTGGTCGCCCCTCCGACTGCAGAAAGCCGGGCCCGACTCGCTCGCGTACAGTGCTCCGGAGATGAGCATCGAGAGCCTCTTTGCACCGACGCGCGCGGGCAGCGTCGCCCGAGACGTCCTCGCCGAGGTGTTCGGCTACGGTCAGTTCCGCGGCCCGCAGGAAGAGATCATCGATCACGTCGCCGGCGGCGGCGATGCGCTCGTCCTGATGCCGACCGGCGGCGGCAAGAGCCTCTGCTACCAGGTGCCGGCGATCGTGCGCCATCGCGCCGGCAAGGGCGTCGCGATCGTCGTCAGCCCGCTGATCGCGCTGATGCAGGATCAGGTCGGAGCGCTCGAGGAAGCGGGCGTGCACGCCGCCTTCCTCAACTCGACCCTCGACGGCGATGCCGCGGCGCGAACCGAGCGCGAGATGATGAGCGGCCGGCTCGTCCTCGTCTATGCCGCGCCCGAGCGGATCGCGACGCCGCGCATGCTTGCCCAGCTCGATTCGCTGCACGCGCGCGGGCTGCTGTCGATGTTCGCGATCGACGAGGCGCACTGCGTCAGCCAGTGGGGCCATGACTTCCGGGAAGACTACCTGCGCCTGTCGGTGCTGCACGAGCGCTATCCGGGCGTTCCGCGCATCGCGCTGACGGCGACCGCCGATGCGCTGACCCGCGCCGACATCGTTCAGCGTCTCGAACTCGGCGGCGCGCGCGTCTTCATCAGCAGCTTCGACCGGCCGAATATCCGCTACGCGGTGGTCGCGAAGGAGAACGCGCGGGCCCAGCTGCTCGCCTTCCTGCGCGACGAGCACCCAGGCGAAGCCGGCATCGTCTACTGCCAATCGCGAAAGAAAGTCGACGAGACCGCGGCCTGGCTGAACGAGCAAGGCGTCGTCGCGCTGCCGTACCACGCCGGCCTCGACGCCGCCGTTCGCCAGCGTCACCAGCAGCGCTTCGTGCGCGAGGATGGCATCGTCATGGTCGCGACGATCGCGTTCGGCATGGGCATCGACAAGCCGGACGTGCGCTTCGTCGCCCACCTCGACCTGCCGAAAAACATCGAGGGCTACTACCAGGAAACTGGGCGCGCCGGCCGTGACGGCGTTGCCGCCGATGCCTGGATGGCGTACGGACTCGCCGACGTCGTCAACCAGCGGCGCATGATCGACGACAGCCCCGCCGATGACGAGTTCAAGCGCACCCAGCGCGGCAAGCTAGACGCCCTGCTCGCCCTGGCCGAGGCGCACGACTGCCGCCGCGTCCGCCTGCTCGCCTACTTCGGCGAGGCGAGCGCGCCATGCGGTGCGCACCAGAACGCCTGCGACAACTGCCGCCAGGCGCCGGCGACATGGGACGCGACCGAGGCGGCGCGGATGGCGCTCTCCTGCATCTACCGCTTCCAGCAGTCCGGCGGCCCGAGCTTCGGGGTCGTGCACCTGATCGACGTCCTGCGCGGCAAGTCGACCGACAAGGTCGCCCAGTTCGGCCATGAGCGGCTCAGCACGTTCGGCATCGGCACTGCCGTGAGCGAAGTCCGCTGGCGCGCCGTGCTGCGCCAGCTGATCGCGCTCGGCCACCTGCGCGCCGAGAGCGAATACCAGACGCTCGCCCTGACCGGGAGCTCGCGAGCTGTGCTGCGAGGCGAGGTCTCCCTGCTGCTGCGCGAGGAGACGGCGAGTGCGCGCGGCAAGTCCGCGCGCACGCGCGGCGGCCGCGGCGATGCCGCCGGCAAGCCGCCGCCACGCCCGCTCGATCCGGCGGGCCTGGCGCGCTTCGCGGCGCTGAAGGCCTGGCGCGCCGACGTCGCGCGCGCGCACAACCTGCCGGCCTACGTCGTCTTCCACGACGCGACGCTCGCCGAGATGGCCGACCTGCGGCCCGAGTCGCTCGCCGCGCTGGCCGAGGTCAGCGGCGTCGGCGTCCGCAAGCTAGAGGCCTACGGCGAGCAGATTCTGGGCGTGCTGCGCGAGACTTGATGCACGCCGCGGGGGATTCACCCCGCTCGCCCCGGTGCGCCGTATCAGGGCGGTGAGGCAGACTTCCGGCGCAGCATGGCCATCCCCGAACCGAGCGACGACGCGCTGATGAAGGCCTACGCGGCCGGCGATGCGGCCGCCTTCGAGGAGCTCTATCGGCGCCACCAGGCGGCGCTTTACC
>DATAYY010000059.1:0-19981 GCA_036272325.1 Caldimonas sp.
CCGACTGCGACTTCGCGGTCGTCCACTGCTCCTGCGTGTAGTAGTACTGCTGCTTGAGCTCGACCGTCTGGAACGTCTGCTGAGCGACCTGCGTCGTCTGCAGCTGGTACTGCTGAGTGACCTTGGTCGTCTGTTCCTGCCACTGGAAGACCTGCCACTGCTCCTTGATGAAGTGCGACTTTTCCTTGGCGAACTGCTGGGTCGTCATGAAGTCGTACGTCTGCGTGTACGTCGTCTGCGTCGTCGTCGCGAGCGCCTGCGACTCGGCCTCGGTGTACTGGATGGTCCGCTTGGTCGTCCGCGTCGTGTCGCGCGTCGTGTTCGAGACCTGGCGCTGGGTCTGGAAGTCCTGGCGGTACAAGGCCCCCAGGCTGCAGACGTTGTCGGTGTAGGCGTTCGTCTTGTTGGTGACGACGTGGACCGACCCCGCGCCGCCGTCCCAGATCGGGCGCGGACAGTACGGATCGCTAAGCGGGCACGTCGGGTCGCCGTCCTGCTGGCCGACCGGGGTCATGCCGTCGAGCTCCAAGCCGCCGCCGTACAGGCCCGGCCCGCTCGACTCGGTCTGGCCGTTCCAGTAGCCGTCGGTGGTCATGATCGTGAAGTTCTGCTGGCACGAATATTGGATCGGATCGTCGGCGCCGGTCGCAGGCATGCCGGCGTTGATGCTGTCTTCCATGCCACCGTAGTAGCGGCCCACGCGTGCCAGGCCTTCGCGCGCCGGCGACGCACCGCCTGCGCGTTGCGAGAAGACCTTGCTGAACCAGGCATTCTTCTGCGTCGAGTTGAAGTCGCTGAGCGCCAGGTACCGGATCGGATTGATCGTCGGCGACGCCGGCGTGTCCTTCGGCTGTATGGTGATGAAGCCGACGCGCTTGGTGTCGTTGAGCGGCGCGAAGGCAAGGCTCGCCGCGCTCTTGATCAGGCTGAGGCGGGTCCGGTAGTACGAGTACCAGATCGCGAAGTTGGCCTTCTCGGTGGAAGACCCCGTCGAGACGTTGACCTTCGTCCACGTGCCGCCGTCCGACGCGACGCGCGTCGCGCCGGTGTCGTTGTCGGTGCACGGCGCGGTCGCAAAGCTCATCGGCTGCGCGGCGGGGCCGGCGTACACGTAGTAGTAGGCTGACTGCGGCGTGTCGGGGAACGGCGGTGCCACCTCGAGCGTGGCGGCGTCGTAGGCGACGAACGACGAGCTCAGGTCGGTCGTGCTGAGGTCGGGGATCGCATAGTAGGCGCCGAAACCGGCATAGGGTGCCG
The DNA here is from genome assembly GCA_036272325.1 of Caldimonas sp. Classification (GTDB taxonomy): domain Bacteria; phylum Pseudomonadota; class Gammaproteobacteria; order Burkholderiales; family Burkholderiaceae_C; genus Schlegelella_A. The sequence continues at coordinate 1,258 of DATAYY010000059.1, forward strand.
ACGTGTACGAAGGCGTCGGGAAGGGAGTTCCGTCGTAGCGCTTGGGCAGGAAGTACTGCTGCGCCGGGTTGTAGTACAGCGCGTTGCACTGCGAGGACTTGTAGCCGACGCTGTTCGGGCGGGTCTGCGTCTCGACCTCGTCGGGCATGTGGGTCCGTGCCATCGAGCCCGACGCGTCCATCAGCAGCATGATGTTGGGCTTCACCAGCGCCGCGGTCGTCGAGATGATCGGCGTGCTCGCGATGTCGGTCTGCGCCGCCTGCACGGCGACACCGAACGACATCGCCAGAACGACTGCCACGCCGCGCGCGCTGGGCAGTGTGGATAAGAGTTCGACGTGTTTCATGATGGTCTCTCGTTGGGTCGGCGCTCCGCCGCTCACTGCATCAGCACCTGGGTGTAGCTGACCGTGCTGCGGGGGCCGTCGACGCGAGTCGTGACGCGATAGAACGGGCTGGAAGAGGTTCCGCTCAGGCCCGAGGGGTAGCCACCGCCGCCCTTCGATGCGCCTGAGTCGTTGAGAGAGTCCGAGCAGCGTTGCGCCGGATCGAGCGCGCTCATGTTGGCCGTGGCGCAGAGGCGCTGGATGATGATTCGCGCCGTGTTGCCCGTCTGGGCCTGGTCGTCGACCAGGGTGCGCGATTGGCCGTCCCAGTCAAAGGCGGTCGGATCGACGCCGCCGGCCCAGCTCGACAAGTAGCCGTCAGCGACGGAATCGTTGGACGTCGCCGCTGCGTTCAAGGCGAGCCAGGCGCGCGCGGCCTCGGTGCCGCGGTCGGCAACGGAGGTCGCGTTCTCCTTGAAGGCGACGTTGCCTGCGATCGATGTCCCGACGCCCATCTGCCGCAGCAACGCGAGCCCGGCCAGCGTCATGATGATCAGTACGATCATGGCGACGAACAGGACCACGCCATGCTGGCGCCGCGGCGCTGGCGGTGCGCGGAAACGACGAGGAGACTTCATCCCCAGTTCCCCCACAGCATGTTGCGCAACGGGATCACCCGCTCGTAGACGCGATACCGGTAGAAGCGCCAGTTGTTCGGGTCGACATCGGTGTCGCTGAGGTTGTCCGCGGTGCCGTCGACGTTCGTCATCAGGAACTTGCGATTGACCGGGTCGGCGAAGTAGTAGGGGTTCTTTGCGGTCGGCGTCACCGCCAGCACTCCGCTCGCCGCGCCGGCGTCGCCGTTGCGCTCGAACTGGCGGCTGCGCACGAGGACGGCGACGCGGATCGCGAGCACGCGGCGCCAGTCGGTGGGAGCGGTGGTCTGCCACTCTGCGGCGGAGATGATTCCGTCGCCGTCGTTGTCGACGCCGTACTCGGCCTTCAGATTGATCACGCCCTCGCCGATGGGCAGCGGAGGAGTGGCGTGGATCGTGTCGCTGCGGACGAGAACGCGGTTGTTCTGGATCGACCAGACGTCGAGCCGCGGATCGGGTCCGAGGTTGTATATCGTCCCCGACACCGCGCCGGGTGCGACCGCACTATTGAAGCGCGATACGGCGGCCGGCGCGGAGGCGGCGTAGAAGCTCACGAATGCACTGGTCGAGTGCGCGACGGTGTAGCCGTCCGGATCGGTGTCGTCGGTGATCTGGATGAGCTGACAGGCGGCGGTCGCTGCCGAAGCCCCTGGATTGACGGCGACGACGGCGAGGTCGCCCGGCTTGAAGCCGCCGCGCCGGCGCAGTTTCTTCGTCGTTGCCGTCGCGGTGTCGAAGGAGCCCTCCAAGGGATCTCCCGAGTTCGCGCCCGCGTAAAACGACGAGTCACCGTAGAGGACGTTGATCTGGTCAGGGGCGCCACCGGCGCTGGCGGCGATCTCTACCGGACGCAGACCGAAGTTGAAGACGCGCGCGGGTGTCGTGTCGGTCGCTGCGACGTTGCAGCCCATCACCTGCGTGACGGCAGCGCCAAAGCCGTGCCCCGCCTGCTTCAGGTCGCGCTCGATGTTGAACAGCGCGAGCGTGCCGGCGACCTGGGCATCGCCGCCCGCGGTCGTCGTCGACGTGTGCCGGCTCCAGACTGCGATCGCCTGAAAGATCGCGACCACTCCGATCAGGCCGATCGCGACGCCGACCAGGACCTCGACCAGCGACAGGCCAAGCGATCGCCTACGCAGGATGGAAGATGTACGAGTGCCCATGCCGAGCTCAGTTGACGTAGGTGACCAGCGTGTGGCGGCGCCAGGCGCCGTCGCTCGCCGTCCGCCAGCAAAGCGTGATGACGACGCGGTTGTAGTTGCCCGCGGCGTCGATAAAGATCTGCTGGTTCACCGCGGTCGCTCCCGGCAATCCCGGGGTTGCGGTCAGGTTGGCCGCCCGGTCGAGGAGCGCTTTGACCCCGGGCGCCGTCGCCGGATTGATCGCCGCGCCGGTGAAAGCGCACGGCGGCGGCACCGTCGTCGGCACCGGAGCGGGCTGATGGGCGAATGCCGCGAGGCTCGCCGCTTTCGAGGCCTCGCTGGTCCGGTCGATGCTGAGCGCGACCTCGCCGGCGATCGCATCGGCGAGGCTGCTCGCTTCGGTCCGGTACTGCGCGTCGGACTGCGACGACACCGCGGTCCCGCCCATCGCGATGAGGCCGAGGATGCCAAGCGCAAAGATCAGGATCGCGACCATCGCCTCGATCAGGAAAAAGCCGCGCTGGCGCGGCGCGGAGCGGCGTTCAGCAGGCACGGCTGTCTCCCGCCGGCGCAGCCGGATCGCACAGGGTGATCTGGCCCCCGGGCGAGACGTTGACGCGGCGGCAGCGAACGTTGCCGCCCAGGTGGACACAGGTGCCGCCACCCGGACGAGTGATCTCGAGCGAGTACGAAGCGCCATCGGCGGTGCCGCCGAAGCCACTGAACGGGATCCGGCCGTCGAACACCGCCGGCGCGGACGCCGAGCCGGTGACGACGATCGCAGTCGCAGCGGCGCTGCCTTCGCCCTCCGCGCCGGCCTTCGCCTCGACCGCCGACGCGAAAGCGGCCGGGCCCGACGCCGCCCGAACGACCCAGTTGCGGCCCGTGATCGCCGGCGCCAGTGCGTTGGCGATGTCGGGGGTCGACACTGCGTCGTCGGTGAGGACGAATTCGGTGCGGACGTTGCGACGAATCGCCTCGCTTCGCGCCATCTGCAAACCCGCGAAGTAGCTCGAGGCAACGCTTGCCAGCTTCGAGTTCTGCAGAAACGTGCCCATCGCAGGCGCGCCGAGGCCGAGCAACACGGCGAGCAACGTCAGCCCGATGAGCAGCTCGACGAGCGTGAAGCCGCGCTGTTGCAGCGCGCTCAGCACGAGCCGTCCCTCTTCAGCACCCAGCACGTCGCGTTGCTCGGCCAGGTCGACGGCGCGGTCATCGTCGTCGAGCGGACGTTGCTCTGGTCGATCGCGTACGAATAGCCTGCCAGGGTGCCTTGCCCGGTCGCGGTCACCGTGTAGGTCGTCCCGGTGAGGTTGGTGCAGGTGTAGGTGAAGTTGGCCGAGTTGGCCGGCGCCGGTGCCACCGTGCCGGCGACGCAGGCACCTGCATACGTCCGGTTGTCCTGAAAGAACTGCTCCATCTTCACGCGCATGCCCGATAGCGCCGACACGGCTTCGATGATGCGACCGCGCCGAACGTACTCGGAGTACGACGGGATGGCGATGGCGGCCAGGATCGCGATGATCGCGACGGCGATCATCAGCTCGATCAGCGTGAATCCACGGCAGCGTTTCATGGCGATCCTCTGGCAGGCGACGAAGTGTAAAAAGCCGGCTTCAAGCCCGGGCGGGCCGAGCCGACGAACGGGTGGGATCGCAAGGCGAACGGCGACCGCCGGTCACACAATCTCACGAAGTCCGCGGGGGGTTGCTCGCAGCCGCAAACGCCTCGATCGTCGCCGCCGCCATCGCCGCCTCGACGCCGCGCAGCGCCGCCCGCCCGGGCCCTTCTAGGACGATGAAGCGCAGCGCGCCAGAGGACGACTTCTTGTCCATCCGCATCAGCTCGAGATAGCGCTCGACGCCGAGGTCGGGCGCACGCAGCGGCAGGCCGGCCGCGGCGACGACCGCCGTGATCCGCTTCGCGTGCCCAGGGTCGACCAGGCCGAGGCGAACCGAGAGGTCGGCCGCCATCACCATGCCGCAGCCGACGGCCTCGCCGTGCAGCCACGTGCCGTGGCCCGCCCCGGTCTCGATCGCGTGCGCGAAGGTGTGGCCGAAATTGAGGATTGCGCGCGATCCCGATTCGCGCTCGTCGGCGGCGACGACCGTCGCCTTGATGCGGCAGGATCGCGTCACCGCCTCCACCAGTGCGGCCTTGTCGCCGGCGATCAGCGTCGGCAGGCTGGCCTCGATCCAGGCAAGGAACGCGTCGTCGGCGATCGCGCCGTACTTGATGACTTCGGCGAGTCCGGCGACGAGCTCGCGCCGCGGCAGGGTGGCGAGCGTATCGATGTCGGCGATCACCGCGAGCGGCTGGTGGAACGCGCCGATCAGGTTCTTGCCGCCCGGATGGTTGATCCCCGTCTTGCCGCCAACCGACGAATCGACTTGCGCGAGCAACGTCGTCGGCACCTGCACGTAGGCAATGCCGCGCATGTAGCATGCGGCGGCGAAACCGGCGAGATCGCCGACGACGCCGCCGCCGAGCGCGAACACCGTGCTGCCGCGGTCCGCGTGCGCGCCGACGAGGCCGTCGATGATCGCCTGCAGCGTCGCCCAGGTCTTGGACGCCTCGCCGTCGGCGACGAGGAGGGTCTCGACCTTCGGGTAGTGCTGCGCGAGCGCATCAGCCAGTGGCCGAGCATAAAGCGCGCCGACGGTGTCGTTGCTGACGATCACCGCGCTACCCGTGCGCGGCAGCTGCCGATAGCTTGACGGCGCGCTGAGCAGGCCCGAGCCGACGTGGATCGCGTAGCTGCGGTCGCCGAGCTGCACCTTGACGACGGCGCTCGGGCTCGTCGTCATCGCGCCGACACCGTCGAGACGCGCCGCACCACTTCGTCGACCAGGTGATCGATGGCGACGCCATCGGTGTCGATCACGATATGAGCCGTCTGCTCGTAGAGCGGCCCGCGCTCGGCGCTCATCTGGCGCAGGCGCTGCTCCGGGTCGGCGACTTGCAGCAGCGGGCGGCGCCGGTCGCGACGCAGGCGCCGCCACAGAAGCTCGTGGCTCGCCCGCAGGTACACGCAGCAGGTGTGTGTGCGCAGCAGCTCGCGGTTGGCGTCGCGCAGCACGACCCCACCGCCGGTCGCAATCACGGATGCGGACTCGGCGACGGCGATCCCGAGGACCTCCGCCTCAACCTCCCTGAAGCCATGCTCGCCGCTACGCTCGAAGATGGCAGCGATCGAACAGCCGGCCCGGCGCTCGATCGACCGGTCGCAGTCGGTGTAGAGCAAGGCGAGCCGGTTCGCGGTCGCCTCGCCAATCGTCGACTTGCCGCTGCCCGGCATGCCGATCAGCGCAATGGGAACGCCCTGCCCAGAACGAGTTCTCGCAGCGGTTGCTGATGACATCGGGAGCGATCGACGTTCCGTCGGGAAAAGTGGCCTTCGAGGCGGGTGGCCAGGTCGGATCCTGTGCAAAGTACACCACACCGTAGGGGCTGTCGACGAACGCCGGCGATCGCCGAGCCCGAGTCGATCGTTTCGCAGGTACCGAGAACGGTCACCGCCACGTCGGACTTGTGAGGTTCGGCGCTGATTCCGACCGTCACTGTCACCGTGCCGATGGCGTGGGTCGAAGGGGAAAAAGTGATTGAACGCCGTTGTCGACCGCGAAAGGACGGGAATTCCACTCAGCGCTTGACCTGATCCAGTGGTCGCCGCCGACCTGACCGTGGCGGCGCCGGTGTTCTGGATGCTCGCGGAATCGAGTTGCAGCGCGGCCCGACGCGATCACTCACGTGTTCAGCAACGTATTCACGCGGTGCTCGATGCGATCTCCGGGTTCGGAAGTCTCAGCGCGCCGCCGTGCGTTCGGTGACGACCTTGGGCGTGAGGAAGATCAGCAATTCGGTCTTGCTCGTCGTGTGGGTGTTCGTCTTGAAGAGATAGCCGAGATAGGGAAGGTCGCCCAGCCATGGAACCTTGGTGATGTCCTCGCGATCGAGCTGCTCGAAGATGCCGCCGATCACGACCGTGCCGCCGTTCTCGACCAGGACCTGCGTGTTGACGTGCTTGGTATTGATCGCGAAGCCTGCGGTCGTCGCCCGGCCGACGCTGTCCTTGGTGATATCGACATTGAGGATCACGTTGCCCTCGGGAGTTATCTGCGGCGTCACCTCCAGCTTGAGGTTGGCTTTGCGGAACTGCAGCGAGGTGGCGCCGCTCGAAGTGGCAACCTGGTACGGGAGCTCTTCGCCCTGCTCGATCAGCGCCTTCTGCTGGTCGGCGGTGATCACGCGCGGGCTCGACACGACCTTGCCCTTGCCATCAGCCTCGAGCGCCGAGAGCTCGAGGTTGATGAAGCGGGTCAATGACGAGTTGAACAGCGTCAGCGCGAAGGTCGCAGGGTTGAACCCGTTCGCGCCGGTCGCCGGCAGGTTGACGAACTGGGTGTCGGTGAACGTAGAGGTAACGTTTGGCTGCCCCGTCTGCGAGCCGACGGCGTTCATGTTGCCGCCGACCCCGATCCGCACGTCACCGCCGCCGATGGGCGAGCCCGGCAAGGCGCCCTTGGCCAGGCGGTTGTCGGCGGCGCCGAGGCGCACGCCGAGCGAGCGGCCGAATTCCTCGTCGGCGATCACGATCCGCGATTCGATCAGGACCTGGCGCACCGGGATGTCGATCTTGGCGATCAGCGACTGAATTTCCTCGAGCTTGGACGGGATGTCGGTCACGAAGAGCTGGTTCGTTCGCGTCTCGAAGACGACCGCGCCCCGTGACGACAGGATGCGCGTGTTGCCCGAGCCACCGCCGCCACCGCCGCCGGTGCCGGTGGACTGCCCCGTGATCCCGTTCGCGATGTCCTGCACCTTCGCGTAGTTGAGCTGGAACGCCTGCGTCCGCAGCGGCTCCAACTCCGCGATCTGCTTCTTGGCCTCGAGCTCGATCTTCTCCTTGGCGTTGAGCTCGTCCTTCGGCGCGATCAGGATGACGTTGCCGGATTTGCGCAAGCCGAGGTTCTTCGCCTGCAGGATGATGTCGAGCGCCTGGTCCCAGGGAACGTCCTTTAGCCGCAGCGTCACGTTGCCGGTGACGGTGTCGCTGGTGACGACGTTGAAGTTCGTGAAGTCGGCGATGACCTGAAGCAAGGCCCGTACTTCGATGTTCTGGAAGTTGAGCGAGAGCTTCTCGCCCGCGTAGCCGGCGCCCTGGACGAGCTTGTTCGGATCGACCTTCTGCGCCCGCACCTCGAGGACGAACTGGTTGTCGCTCTGGTAGGCGCTGTGCTCCCAGGCGCCGCGCGGCTCGACCACCATCCGCACCCGGTCACCGGCTTGGGTCGTCGTGATGCTCTGCACCGGCGTGCCGAAGTCGGTGACGTCGAGGCGGCGGCGAAGGTTGTCGGGCAGGTTGGAGCGGAGGAATTCGACGACGAGACTCTGACCCTGCTGACGGATGTCGACGCCGACCTGGTTGTTCGGCAGCTCGACGATGACGCGACCGGCGCCGTCGGAGCCGCGCCGGAAGTCGATGTCACGCAGCGAAAGCTGGGTGCGGTTCAGGCTCTCGGCGAAGCGCGTCGTCTGGCCGCTCGAGCTGGCGAGCGTCGCCGGCGCGTTGTTGTCGAGCGTGACGACCAGCACCTTGCCGTCGATCTGAGCGCGATACCCTGCCGGCGCCTTCAGGTTGAGGACGAGGCGAGTCCGTTCGCCCGACTGGGCGATGCTCACCGAGCGGAGGTTGCCCTGGTTGATGTCGATTGACGACTTGCCGAGGCCATTGGTCACGCCCGGCAGGTCGATCGCGACTCGCGGTGGCGCCTGCACCGTGAAGCCCGCCGGGATCGCGGCGAGCGGCTCGCTCATTTCGATCCGGATGATCTCGGAGCCGGCCTGCTGCGAGCTGTTGATCGACTGGATGGCGTTCTGCGCGAAGGCGGGGAACACCGACCCTGCCAGGACGGCAAGGGCCAAGAATCGCGAGCGCCAGCTGGTCATCGGTTTCTCCCAAATGCTTTTCAACGCGCCTTCTCCTGAAGCTGGAGGGCGCTGCTGCGCTCAATCCATTCGCCGGCCGCGTCTTGGACGATTTCGCGATAGGCCACGTCGGTTTCGGAGATCTTGGTGATCTTTCCGTAGTTCTGGCCGAGGTAGTCGCCTGTCTTCACCTGGTACAGCAGGTTGTCCACCTTGAGCAGCGCGTACGGCCGGCCATTGCGAGTCACGCTTCCGACCATCGCCATGCTGTCCACTGGGTAGGCCTCGAGCGGTTCCTTGCGACGGTTGATCTCGGCCGCAAGCAGGGAATTCGGCTGTCTTGCCTCCTGCTTGAGGGCAACGGTCAACTTTTGCGTGCTGAACGGCTCGACTGCGCCGAGCGCCGCGTACGGTTGGGGAATGAACTTCTTCGGCGGCGAGAGCGGCTCGACGTTCGGCTTGACCTCGCGCTTTTGCTGCTCCATCCACTGCTGCAGCTCATCCTGGTCGGCGGCGCAGCCCGCCAGCAGGACGCCGAGACCGACGGCCAGAGCTGCCGCGACGCCGCGCGGCCACATGGCGTTCGTCATGGCTTGGCCCCCGGCTTCGCCTTGACGGCGGTCTTCCTGACTTCCTCGATCTCGGCGGGGTCGAGATAGCGATAAGTGCGTGCCGTTGCCTCCATCGAGAGGACTCCGGAGAGCTCCTTGGCAGCAACCAGATTCATGTTGTGCAGGGTGACGATCCGCGACAGGTTCGCGATGTCGGCCGCGAACGAGCCGATGTCGTGGTAGCGGCCGGAAACGCGGATCGCGATCGGCAGCTCGGCGTAGTAGTCCTTGACGACGACCTGGCCCGGACGGAACAGCTCGAACTGCAGGCCCCGGCCGAGGCCGGCCTGGTTGATGTCGGACAGCAGCGCGTCCATCTCGGCCTTGCCCGGCAGCTGCTTCTCGAGCTGCGTCACGTACTCCTCGACCTGCAGCTTTTGCTTGCGCAACTCGCCGAGGTTGACGGCCTGCGCGAGCTTGTTGCGGTAGTCGGTCTTGAGCGTCGGCTCCTTGTTGCGCTCGGCGTCGAGCTCGTCGTGCTCCGACGAGAGGACGGTGAACCAGCCGGCGACCATCATCGCGAACGCGATCGCGACGAAGGTCAGCGCCTTCGGCAGCAGCGGCCACTGTCCGGGCTCGTTCGGATTCAGCCCGCGAAACTGCGAGGCAGCGCCTTCGAAGACCGAATTGAGGTCGACGCTGACGGTCTTGCTCTTCGTTGCCATGGGGTCAGGTCTTCTTGGCGACGACGGCGGTCGAAGCCGGCGCGCTGGCCGAGGCCGGGATCGGCCCGGCGGCAATTGCCTGCGACGCCGGCGCCGGCGTGTCCTGGGGGCGCTTGACGGTCAGGCGGACGGAGAAATCGAACAGACGCTTCTGCTCCTTGTTGGCGGCCTGGATCGTCGCCGCCTTGCTCTCGATCAGCTCGGGCTTGACGAGCCACTCGGAGCTGTAGGCAGTGTTGCGGAGGAGCTCCGAGACGCGCTCCTGCGTCTGCGCGATGCCGGTGACGTTGAGCGTCTGGCCGTCCTGCTTGATCGCGGTGATGTAGATCCCTTCCGGGACTTGCTTGACCAGCTCGTTGAGGACGTGCACCGGAACGTTGCGATCGATCTGCAGATCCTCGACCGCCTTCTGCCGCGCCTTCAGCGACGCGATCTCGGCCTTCAGGCTGGCGATGTCCTTGATCTGGATGTCGAGCTTTGCGATCTCCTGGTTCAGAAATCTATTGCGCTGCTGCTGGCCCGAGATCAGCTGCTGGACGGCGAGGTACCAGACGCCGACGATCGCGATGCCGACGAACGCGGCCACCGCCAGCCCCGCAAAGAACGCGATCTTCTTGCGCTTGCGCCGCTCCTCCCGGTGGGGGAGCAGGTTGATCATGATCACTCTGCAAACCTCCGCATCGCCAGGCCGCAGGCCGTGAGGTAGGACGACGCTTCGCGGCGCAGCTTGGCTTCACGCACTGCCGAGCCGAGCTTCATGTTCTCGAACGGATTGACGACCATCGACGCGAAGCCGGTCAGCTCGGTGACGCGGTCCTTGAGGCCGGGCAGCGTCGCGGTGCCCCCGGCGAGCATCACGTAGTGCACCTTGTGGTGCGGCGTGCTGGTGAAGAAGTACTGCAGCGCGCGGCCGATCTCCTGCGACAGGCTGTCGACGAACGGCGCGAGCAGCGACGTCTCGTAGTCGTCGGGCAGATCGGCGGCGAGCTTCTTTTGCTCCGCTTCCTCGAACGAGAAGCCGTACTGGCGCGAGATCAGCTGCGTCAGCTGCGAGCCGCCGAACGCCTGGTCGCGGTCGTACAGCATCTCGTCGTCGCGCAGCACCTTCAGGCTCGTGGTGTCGGCACCGATCTCGAACAGCGCGACCAGCGCGTCGCGGCCCTCGTTCGGCAGGCTGGCGACGACGCGGCCCATGGCCAGGCGGGACGCGTGCGACTCGATGTCGAGCACCGCCGGCTTCAGGCCAGCCGCCTCGGCGAGGCCCTGCCGGTCCTGGACGCGGTCCTTGCGCGACGCCGCGATCAGCACCTCGACGTCACCGACCGAGGTCGGGCTCGGCCCGATGACGCAGAAGTCGAGGCTCACCTCGTCGAGCGAGAAGGGGATGTACTGGTTGGCCTCGGTCTCGACCTGGATCTCGAGCTCTTCCTCGCGCAACCCGGCGGGCAGCATGATCTTCTTGGTGATGACGGCCGACTGCGGCATCGCCATGACGACCTGCCGGGTCTTGGTCCCGCTCTTGGTCACCAGCCGCTTGACCGCCTCGGCGACCTCGTCGAACTTCTCGATCTGGCCGTCCGAGATCCAGCCCTTCTCGAAGCTTTCCGAGCCGAAGCGCTCGAGGATGTATTCACCGCTTCCGCTTTGGCCGAGCTCGACGAGCTTGACGCTGGACGAGCTGATATCGAGGCCGATCATCGGTGGGTGCTTGCGCCCCAACAGCGTGTCGAGAAAGCTCACGGTGCCCCTTTTCCAGCGTCGCGAATACAGGCGCGCTGGCTGTTAATAAGTTACTTCGATGCTAGCAGTAAAGCCCTTGATTACCCAAGGAAAACACCCGGCCGCTACCCCGTGCGCGTTGCAAATCTCACACGTGCCCGCTCGGCAAGATGCGTCCATCTGCAACGCGTTTTTTGGGCCGTCGATTCCGTCACTGATCGCCCTTCCGGAAAGCCTCGGCAAGGTCCGCAAAGGTCGAGTTTCTATAATGCGACCGCTCTCCCTGGACACGTGTGACAGATTCCGATTTCAACGGCGACCGCGGCACGCGGCCGCGCCGGCAAGCGCCGCAGAGCGCACTGCCCGGATGGCTCCGCGTGATCATCCGCGTCGTCGTCACCCTGCTCGGCCTGGCCGCCTCGGCCGCGGTCGCGGTCGCGCTGCTCGCCGGCATCGCGCTCGCGATCTCGTATCCGAACCTGCCCGAGATCGACAGCCTCACCGACTATCGGCCGAAGCTGCCGATGCGGGTCTATTCGGCCGATGGCGTGCTGCTGGGTGAGTTCGGCGAGGAGCGCCGCAACTTCGTTCCGATCCAGCAGATTCCCAAGGTGATGCAGGACGCGGTGCTCGCGGCCGAGGACGCCAAGTTCTACCAGCACAGCGGCGTCAACTACATCAGCGTGATCCGGGCCGGCCTGGCCAACTTCGGCGAGGCGCGCAACGCCCAGGGTGCGTCGACCATCACGATGCAGGTCGCCCGCAACTTTTATCTGTCCACCGAGAAAACATTTACTCGCAAGATCTACGAGATGTTGCTGTCGCTGAAGATCGAAAGCCTGCTCAGCAAGGAGCAGATCCTCGAGGTCTACATGAATCACATCGCGCTCGGCCAGCGCGCCTATGGCTTCGCAGCGGCCAGCGAGATCTATTTCGGCAAGCCGCTCAAGGACATCACGGTGGCGGAGGCGGCGATGCTCGCCGGGTTGCCGAAGGCGCCTTCGGCGAACAATCCGATCGTCAATCCCGAGCGGGCGAGGACTCGCCAGCGCTACATCATCGATCGGATGTTCGAGAACGGCTTCATCACCGCCGAGCAACGCGAGGCGGCGCGCAGCCAGGTGCTCAGGTACCGCGCGCCGAGCGACGTCGCCGTCCATGCCGAGTACGTCGCCGAGGCCGCGCGCCAGATGATCTTCAGCCAGTACGGCACCGAGGCTTACACGCGTGGCCTGAACGTCTTCCTGACCCTCAACTCGTCGGAGCAGACGCTCGCCTACCACGCGCTGCGCAAAGGGATCATGGAGTACGAGAAGCGCCAGGTCTATCGCGGCCCGGAGGACTACGTCGACCTGCCGGCCGACAAGGGCGAGCTCGACGCGCGGATCTCGGAGGCGCTGCAGGACTTCCCCGACAACGACGAGCTGCGTGCAGCGGTCGTCACCGAAGCGTCGGCGAAAAAAGTCGTCGCGATGCTGCAGAACGGCGAGTCGGTGACGGTGACGGGCGAGGGCCTTAGGCCGGCGACGTCGGCGCTCGCGGCAAAGGCCAACCCGAAGACGCAGATTCGACCGGGTGCCGTCGTTCGCCTGATCCGCGGCGCCAAGGGCGATTGGTCGATCACGCAGTTGCCCGAGGTCGAGGGCGCGTTCGTCGCCATGGATCCGCGCACGGGCAGCATCCGCGCGATGATCGGCGGCTTCGACTATTCGAAGAGCAAGTTCAACCACGTCACGCAAGCCTGGCGGCAACCAGGCTCGAGCTTCAAGCCATTCATCTACTCGGCTGCCCTGGAGAAGGGCTTCACGCCGGCGACGGTCATCAACGACGCGCCGCTCTTCTTCGACGCCGGAACGACCGGCAGCCAGCCCTGGGAGCCGAAGAACTACGACGGCACGTACGACGGGCCGATGACGATGCGGCGAGGCCTCGCGAAGTCGAAGAACATGATCTCGATCCGGATCCTGAAGTCGATCGGGCCGCCCTACGCGCAGCAGTGGATAAAGCGCTTCGGATTCGACGCCGACAAACACCCCGCGTACCTGCCGATGGCGCTCGGCGCCGGCGCGGTCACGCCGTTGCAGATGGCCTCCGCGTACAGCGTCTTCGCCAACGGTGGCTATCGCGTCAACCCTCTCCTCATCAGCCGCATCACCGACACCAAGGGCCACGTGATCAACGAGGCGCGGCTGCCGGTGCTCGACGATTCGGCGCGAACGATCGAAGCGCGAAACGCCTTCGTGATGACCAGCCTGCTGCAGGAAGTGACGCACAGCGGCACTGCGGCGAAGGCCGGAGCAGCGCTGAAGCGGCCCGACATCTACGGCAAGACCGGAACGACCAACGACTCGCACGACGCCTGGTTCGCCGGCTGGCAGAAGAACATCGTCGCCGTCGTCTGGATCGGCTACGACGAGCCGAGAAAGCTGGGCGATCGCGAGACCGGCGGCGGCCTCGCGCTGCCGGTCTGGATCGACTACATGACGACGATGCTCAAGGGCGTTCCGATCCAGGAGCCGACGCCTCCCGAGGGCGTCGTCAACCTGAACGGCGAGTGGTACTACGACGAGTACGCGCGCGGCGCCGGAGTGAGCAGTCTCGGCCTCGACGACAAGGCCGCGCCGACGCCGCCGAGCGACGAGGAACGCAACACCATCCTCGACCTGTTCCGCCGCTGAGCGCAGCGCGCGCTCTCAGGGATCGAAGCGCAGGGCCCGCCCGGCCTGGGCCGTGGCGCATTGCGACAGGACGTCGAACAGTTCGTGGCCGTCGCGATCGATCCAGCACTCGCCGACGGCGCGGAAGTGAAATCCCCCCGAGCCGGCCGCGAGCCACAACTCGTGCAGCGGTGGCTGGGTGTTGAGGACGATCTTGGTGCCGTTCGGAAACGCAAGCTCGAGCAACCCGCCGGTGCGGCCGGCGTCGATGTCGATCACGTCGTCCTGAAGGAATCGATCGGTGGCGGCTTCGACGGCGGCGAGGACCTCTCGCGCGCGCCGGTCGTACTCGGCGTCGCTCAGATCGTCGCGGCGAAGCGGGGCGGAATTCACGGTCGATAATCGCGGCATGTCCAGACGCTCCGGCAGTGTAGTGGCGACGGCTGCGCGAGTGCTGGTCGCAGCGGCCGTGGCCCTGCTCACTGCATGCGGGCAGAAGGGCCCGCTCATCGGCGTCAAGCCTGCAGTACCCGCAGGCGCAGCCGACGTCGCTCCCGATGCCGCCATCGCCGTGCCGGCGTCGGTGCCGACGTCGAACCCGGCGCCCCGATGAGCCTGCCGGGTGCTCCCGACATCGTCGAGCGCGACGGCGAGCTCTTCGTCGAAGGCATCGCCGCCGTCGACCTCGGCCGCCGCTTCGGCACGCCGCTCTACGTCTATTCGAGCGCTGCGATGGCACGCGCGCTCGCCGCGTACCAGCGCGCCCTCGCCGGTCGCGACCACCTGCTTTGCTACGCGATCAAGGCCAACTCGACGCTCGCCATCCTGCAATGGTTCGCAGCGCGCGGCTGCGGCTTCGACATCGTTTCGGGCGGCGAGCTCGAACGCGTCCTTGCCGCCGGCGCCGACCCGACGCGAATCGTCTTTTCGGGCGTCGGCAAGACGCGTTCAGAAATGGCGCGCGCGCTCGCCCACGACGTGCTCTGCTTCAACGTCGAGAGCATCGGCGAGCTCGAGCTCCTGAGCGAGGTCGCCGTCGCCGCCGGCCGCAGCGCGCGGGTGAGCCTGCGCGTCAATCCCGACGTCGACCCGAAGACGCACCCCTATATCTCGACCGGCCTGCGCGCCAGCAAGTTCGGCATCGCCCACCACGAAGCGCATGCCGCCTTTCGCCGCGCGGCGCGCCTGCCTGGGCTCGAGGTCGTCGGCATCGACTGCCACATCGGCTCGCAGATCGTCGCCACCGAGCCCTACGTCGATGCGCTCGAGCGGCTGCTCGACCTCGTCGACGCGGTCGAGGCCGACGGCATCGCCCTCGCCCATCTCGATGTCGGCGGTGGCCTCGGCATCACCTACCGCGACGAGGCGCCGCCCGACGCCGGCGCGCTGGTCGAGCGACTGCTCGCCCACGTCGACGCCCGTGGCCACGGCGGCAAGAGGGTCATCCTCGAGCCCGGGCGCTCGCTGGTCGGCAATGCGGGCCTCCTCGTCAGCGAGGTGCTCTACCTGAAGCGCGGCGACGAGCGCAATTTCTGCATCGTCGATGCCGCCATGAACGACCTCATGCGGCCGGCGATGTACGACGCCTGGATGCGGATCGTCGAGTGCCGGCGCGGTGCTGCCCAGGCCGCGACGTGGGACGTCGTCGGCCCGGTGTGCGAATCGGGCGACTGGCTCGGCCACGGCCGCGAACTTGCCCTCGCACCAGGCGATTTCGTCGCCGTGCTGTCGGCGGGCGCCTATGCGATGAGCATGGCCAGCAACTACAACACCCGGCCGCGCCCGGCCGAGGTGCTGGTCGCCGGCAGTGACGCGTGGCTGATCCGTGAGCGCGAGACGGTCGCCGAGCTGATGCGCGGCGAGCACCCGCTGCCCGCTGCCGCACGCCGCACGTCCTGACCGCGAGACGCCGCGGCGCGGCGCGCGCTCAGATCCGTCGTTCCTCGACCGCGTGACAGGCGACGCGGACGCCGTCGATCGCCAGCAGCGCCGGCCGCTCCGCCTTGCAGCGCGCGCTCGCGTGCGGACACCGCGGGTGAAACGTGCAGCCGCTCGGCGGATGGAGCGGGTTCGGCACCTCGCCTTGCACCGGCGTGCGCGATCGCCCGCTCATGTGGATGTCGGGGATCGCGTCGAGCAGCATCCGCGTGTACGGGTGCCGCGGCCGCGCGAACAGCAGCGCCTTGTCGGCGATCTCGACGATGCGGCCGAGATACATGACGCCAACCTCGTCACTGACGTGGCGGACGACGGCGAGGTTGTGCGAGATGAAGAGATACGTCAGGCCACGCCGCGCCTGCAACTCCTTCATGAGGTTGAGGACCTGCGCCTGCACAGAGACGTCGAGTGCCGACGTCGGCTCGTCGCAGACCAGGAACTCGGGCTCGGTCGCGAGCGCGCGCGCGATCGATATCCGCTGCCGCTGACCGCCGGAGAATTGGTGCGGGAACTTGTCGGCGTCGGCCCGCGCCAGGCCGACCGATGCGAGCAACTCGCCGACACGCTCGCCGATGCGCCGGGTCAGATCGGGGTGGCCGCCCGCCGTCGGTTCGCCGGCAAAGCCATGCTCGCGCAGCGGCTCGGCGACGATGTCGTGCACTCTCCAACGCGGATTGAGGCTCGCATACGGATCCTGGAAGATCATCTGCATCCGGCGGCGGACCGCCGGCGAACGCGCGGTCGTGCTGGCGTCGACGCCGTCGAAAACGACCCGGCCACGGGTCGGCGTGTACAGCCCGACCAGGAGGCGCGCCACCGTGCTCTTGCCGCACCCGGATTCGCCGACCAGCGCCAGCGTGCGACCACGCGCGATCGCAAAGCCGACGTCGTCGACGGCGTGGACGAACTGGCGGGGCTTGCGCTCGGCGATGCGGTTGAGCCACGGCAGCGAGACGTCGAACGCCTTGGCGAGGCCGACGACTTCGACCAGCACAGCGCTCACGCCGCCGCCCGCAACGCCGGCGCGTGCAGCCAGCACGCCGCCTGCGTCGCGCCCGCCGTCATCAGCTCAGGTCGCTCGGCCGTGCACGGCGAAAACGCATGCGGGCAGCGCGGGTGGAAGGCGCAACCCGAGGGGATCGCGTTCAGGCGCGGCATCGCGCCGTCGATCTGGAGCAGGCGCGGCCGGTCCTCGTCCATCGCCGGAATCGAGCCCATGAGACCGACCGTGTACGGATGTGCCGGTGCATGGATGACGGCATCGACGGGGCCGATCTCGACGATCCGCCCGGCGTACATGACGGCGACGCGGTCGCAGGTCTCGGCGATCACGCCCATGTCGTGGGTGACGAGCATGACCGCAGCGCCGTGCTCGCTGCACAGCCGCTTCAGGAGCGAGATGATCTGGGCCTGGATCGAGACGTCGAGCGCCGTCGTCGGCTCGTCAGCGACGATCAGGCGCGGCTCGCCGGCGAGCGCGAGGGCGATCACGACGCGTTGCCGCATGCCGCCCGAAAACTGGTGTGGATAGTGGCCGAGCCGCTCCTCGGCAGCCGGGATGCCGGTTTCCTCGAGAAGCCGGACAGCGCGCTTGCGGGCATCGGCGGCGGCGAGCGAGAGGTGCGTCTGGATCGTCTCGACCAGCTGCTGGCCGATCGTGTAGAGCGGATCCAGCGAGGTCAGCGGGTCCTGGAAGATGGCGCCGATGTGACGGCCGCGGATCTTGCGCATCTGCTCGTACGGCAGTTGGTCGATCCGGTTGCCGTCGAGGCGAATCTCGCCACCGGCGATCCGGCCCGGCGGATCGAGCAGGCCGATGATCGCAGCGCCGGTCAGCGATTTTCCGGCGCCCGACTCGCCGACGACGCCGAGGATCTCGCCGGGGGCAATCGAGAAGGAGATGTCATCGAGCGCCACCAGCCGGCCGCGCCGGCTGGGAAACTCGACACGAAGGTGGTCGACTTCGAGGAGCGGCGCCGGCATCCGGCTAGCTCTGGGGCGGCGTGCAGCCGCCGACCGGCTCCTCGTAGTCCACCCGGACCGTGAAATCGGAGGAGAGCTTGTTGGGCCGCACGGCGACGAGGTAGTAGCGCGTGCACGGCCGGACGTCGAGCGCGAACTGGCGCTCCTGGCCGAGATGGTCGGCTGCTCCCGGGGGACCCTGGACAGTGATGTTGCGTTGGCCCGGATCGACGAGCACCGGGCGCAGCGTCGTGTCCTTGCCGTCGACGCGAACGATCGTCACCGGGTAGGTGTCGATCGGAGTCTTGAAGTAGCGCGTGCCGAATAGCTGGGAATAGTGATAGTCAGTGCTCGCGCAGGCTGCAAGAACGGCCGCACCCAGGACGGCGCAGCGGCGAAGGAACGTCAGGTCGAGTTGCATGGTCGGCTCCTTGGTGGGCGCCTGCCTTGGATCATCAGCGCAGGCGCGGGTTCAACGCATCGCGCAGCCAGTCCCCGAACAGGTTGATGCTGAGCGCGATCAGCACCAGTGTGGCACCAGGAAAGACGACAAGCCACCAGGCGCCGCTGAAGAGCTGCTTGTTGCCCTCGTTGATGAAGGTGCCGAGCGAAGGCGAAGTGGGCGAGACGCCGACGCCGAGAAAGGAAAGCGTCGCCTCGGCGATGATCGCCACGGCGACCTGGATCGTCGACAGCACCAGCACCGGACCCATGACATTGGGCAGGACGTGGCGCAGCATGATCCGCCACGCAGGCACGCCGATGACGCGCGCCGCCTGGACGTACTCCTTGTGGCGCTCGACCATCGTCGAGCCGCGAACGGCCCGGGCGTACTGAACCCAGCCCGGCAGGGCGATCGCGACGATGACGACGCCAAAGGCCAGTGAATCGTTGGCGTTGGGAAAGAGCGCATGGCCGACGCCGGCGAAAAGCAGCGCGATCAGGATCGACGGAAACGACAGCATCACGTCGCAGACCCGCATGATCAGCGCGTCGACACGGCCGCCGACGTAGCCCGAGAGCAGCCCGAGGCCGACGCCGACGGCCAGCGAGAGCAGCACCGACGCGCCGCCGACGAAGAGCGAAATACGGGCGCCGAACATCAAGGCCGAGAGAACGTC
>DATAYY010000060.1:0-19328 GCA_036272325.1 Caldimonas sp.
TCGCCCCGATCGCCATGGAAGAGGGCCTGCGCTTCGCCATCCGCGAAGGCGGCAGAACCGTCGGCGCCGGCGTCGTGGCCAAGATCCTGGAGTGACCGACTACAGGGGCGTAGCTCAATTGGCAGAGCGCTGGTCTCCAAAACCAGAGGTTGGGGGTTCGATGCCCTCCGCCCCTGCCACCGGCAGGACCTGAACAAACTCCACGCGCGCGCCGCGGGCACGCGCCGCAGAACAAAGCGATGGCGAATCCGACCTCACCCACCGTAGAGACCGTCTCGACCGGCGCCGACAAGGCCAAGCTGGCGGCCGCCGGCGTGCTGGTCGTCGCCGCGGTCGTCGCGTTCTACATGCTCGGCCAGCAGGACTTGTGGCTCCGCGTTGCCGCGCTGCTCGTGCTGATGATCGCCGCGGCGGTGACTTTCTTCACCTCCGAGCCGGGCAAGCAGCTGATCGCCTTCGGCCAGGACTCGGTGCGCGAAGTGAAGAAGGTCGTCTGGCCGACCCGCAAGGAAGCGCTGCAGATGACCGGCTACGTGTTCGCGTTCGTCGTCGTGATGGCGCTCTTTCTCTGGCTCACCGACAAGACGCTCGAGTGGGTTTTGTACGACCTGATCCTCGGCTGGAGACGCTGAGAAATGACTGCAACGACCGAGGCCTCCGCGGCGACCCCCGAATCCTTCGCGCCGACTGCCGGCAAGCGTTGGTACGTGGTGCATGCGTATTCCGGCATGGAGAAGGCCGTCGAGCGGAACCTTCGCGAGCGGATCGACCGCTCCGAGATGAAAGAGAAGTTCGGCCGCATCCTGGTGCCGATGGAGGAGGTCGTCGAGCTCAAGAACGGCAAGAAGTCCGTCAGCGAGCGGCGGTTCTTCCCCGGCTACGTGCTGGTCGAGATGGAGATGGGCGACGACACCTGGCACCTCGTGAAGCACACGAGCAAGGTCACCGGCTTCGTCGGCGGTGCCAAGACGCGCCCCTCGCCGATCTCCGAGGCCGAGGTGATGAAGATCGTCTCGCAGATGCAGGAAGGCGTCGAGAAGCCCCGCCCGAAGGTGCAGTGGGAAGTGGGCGAGATGGTCCGTATCAAGGAAGGCCCGTTCACCGACTTCAACGGCTCGGTCGAGGACGTCAACTACGACAAGTCCAAGGTCCGCGTCGCGGTCACGATCTTCGGCCGTGCGACACCGGTCGAGCTCGATTTCGCACAGGTCGAAAAGGTCTGATTTCCCCGGCGGGGGACGGGCGCCACCCGGCGTCCCCCGCGCATCGGAAGGTCCGGGTCGCTGCACGAGGAGCCGCGCAGATCGGTCTGCAAGGCGCTTGAACTCGAAAGAAGGAACGAGCAAATGGCAAAGAAAGTCGTCGGCTACATCAAGCTGCAAGTGCCGGCCGGCAAGGCGAACCCGTCGCCGCCGATCGGCCCCGCGCTCGGCCAGCGCGGTCTCAACATCATGGAGTTCTGCAAGGCGTTCAACGCCCAGACCCAGGGCATGGAGCCCGGCCTCCTGCTGCCGGTGGTGATCACCGCCTACGCGGACAAGTCGTTCACCTTCGTGATGAAGTCGCCGCCGGCGTCGGTGCTCATCAAGAAGGCGCTGAAGCTCGAGAAGGGCTCGGCGAAGCCGCACCTCGACAAGGTCGGCAAGCTCAGCCGCAACCAGGTCGAGGAGATCGCCAAGGCCAAGCAGAAAGACCTGACCGGCGCCGACCTCGAGGCGGCCGTCCGCACCGTCGCCGGCACCGCTCGCTCGATGGGCATCACCGTCGAAGGGATCGCTTGATCATGGCTACAGACACCAAGACCAACGGCAGGCTGACCAAGCGGCAGAAGACGACCGCCGGCAAGGTCGACAGCACCAAGCTCTATCCGCTCGACAGCGCGCTGGCGATCGTCAAGGAATGCGCGAAGGCGAAGTTCGACGAGTCGATCGATGTCGCCGTGCAACTCGGCATCGACGCCAAGAAATCGGACCAGGTCGTGCGCGGCGCGGTCGTTTTGCCGGCAGGCACCGGCAAGACCAAGCGCGTCGCTGTGTTCGCTCAAGGCGCCAAGGCCGAAGAGGCGAAGGCGGCCGGCGCCGACATCGTCGGCATGGACGACCTTGCCGCCAGCATCAAGGGCGGCCAGATGGATTTCGACGTCGTCATCGCCTCGCCCGACACGATGCGCGTCGTCGGCACGCTCGGCCAGATCCTGGGCCCGCGCGGCCTGATGCCGAACCCCAAGGTCGGCACGGTGACGCCCGACGTCGCCCAGGCGGTCAGGAATGCCAAGGCCGGGCAGGTTCAGTTCCGGGTCGACAAGGCCGGCATCGTCCACGCGACGATCGGCCGCCGCTCGTTCGAGTCCGACAAGCTCGTCGCCAACCTGCGCGCGCTGATCGAGGCGCTCAACAAGGCCAAGCCGGCGACGAGCAAGGGCATCTATCTGAGGAAGGTCGCGGTCTCGTCGACGATGGGTGTGGGCGCCCGGGTCGATGTGGCGTCGATCAACGCGCAAGCCGCGCCGGCGGCTTGATCCACGGGGCCGGCGAAAGCCCGCTCCAGGCGAAAGGTGACTTGCAGGCCGTCGCAGGGAAGCGACGGCGGCACGAGGTGGTGGGCCGAGTCGGCCGGGCAACCGGCGGGCTCGGGCCATCGAAGACCGCTGGTGCAGCTCTTGCGGGCTGCTTAATGGCCAGCGCAGATGGCGGTCCCGCCGAAGAGGATTTCGTTCCTGTTCGACTGGTCGCTGAAACGATGCGCTCCGCCTCGCGGCAGGGCGCTGATGAAAGGAGGGACTCTTGAGTCTCACTCGCAACGAGAAACAGACCGTGGTGACGGACGTGACGGCCCAGGTGGCCCGCTCGCAGACGCTCGCCCTGGCGGAGTACCGTGGCATGACCGTCGAACACCTCAACGCGCTGCGCAAGACCGCGCGCGAGAAGGGCGTCTATCTTCACGTTCTGAAGAACACGCTCGCTCGCCGCGCCGTCAAGGGCACGCCGTTCGAAGTGGCGTCGGACGCCATGGTCGGGCCGCTGATCTACGGTTTTTCCGAGGACGCGGTCGCCGCGGCGAAGGTTGTCTCCGACTTCGCCAAGACGAACGACAAGCTGATCGTCAAGGCCGGTGCCTACGCCGGCAAGGTGCTCGACGCCAAAGGGGTGAGCTCGCTCGCCTCGATCCCGTCGAAGGAAGTGCTGCTCTCGCAGCTGCTCGGCCTGATGCAGTCGCCGATCACGCGGATCGCCCGCGTGCTCGCGCTCGTCGCCGAGAAGCGTGGCGAAGGCGGCAAGGCCACCGAGCCGCCCACCGCTGAAGCCGCCCCGGCGGCGGCTTGAACGAACAGCGACTGCAACCATCTAGAACTGGAATTTCAATCATGGCATTCGACAAAGACGCATTCATCTCCGCTCTCGACAGCATGTCGGTGATGGAGCTCAACGACCTGGTCAAGGCGATCGAAGAGAAGTTCGGCGTCTCGGCAGCGGCAATGGCCGCGCCGGGCGGCGGCGGCGGTGGCGGCGGCGTTGCCGCGGCGGCAGTCGAGGAGCAGACCGAGTTCACGCTCATGCTCACCGAGATCGGCGCCAACAAGGTCTCCGTCATCAAGGCCGTCCGCGAGCTGACCGGCCTGGGCCTGAAGGAGGCCAAGGACCTCGTCGACGCGGCACCGAAGCCGGTCAAGGAGGCGATGGCCAAGGCCGATGCCGAGGCCGGCAAGAAGAAGCTGGAAGACGCCGGCGCCAAGGCCGAGCTCACGTAGCAGGGATGCCCTCGCCCCTCGGGGGGAGGGTTGGGGGAGGGGTGCCAAGTCACCCCTTCCCCAAGGGGCGAAGCCCCTTGGAGAGCACCTGAAAGCGCCCCGATCGAGAATCGAGGGCTTTTTCAAGTGATTTCGCAAAGTTTCTTGATCCGACTGCAAGGAACGGGTTTGGTCGGACTCCGGTGCAAGGCCGGGGTTGTCCGCCAGCGGCAGGTAGTGGCCTGCCACCAAGCTTCGAGCGCAAGGCTCGAAAGACAGTCGCCTTCGGAAGTCTCGCCTCGGCCGGCCGAGGCTTCCTGAACGGAGTGTTCATGGCGCAGCAAGCAATCCCCTATTCGTATACCGAGAAGAAGCGCATCCGCAAGAGCTTCGGCAAGCGCGAGAGCGTTCTCAACGTGCCCTATCTGCTGACGATGCAGAAGGACTCGTACGTCGCATTCCTGCAAAAAGACGTCCCGCCGCAGAAACGCAAGCCCGAAGGGCTGCAGGCGGCGTTCCTCTCCGCGTTCCCGATCGTGTCGCACAACGGGTTCGTCGAGATGAAGTTCATCGAATTCAACATGGCCAAGCCGGCGTTCGACACGCGCGAGTGTCAGCAGCGCGGCCTCACATATGCAGCGGCTGTCCGCGCCAAGCTGCAGATGATCATCTACGACCGCGAATCGGCGCAGGCCAAGACGGTCAAGGAGATCAAGGAGCAAGAGGTCTACATGGGCGAAGTGCCGCTCATGACCGACTACGGCTCGTTCATCGTCAACGGCACCGAGCGCGTGATCGTCTCGCAGCTGCACCGCTCGCCCGGCGTCTTCTTCGAGCACGACAAGGGCAAGACCCACTCGAGCGGCAAGCTCCTGTTCAGCGCGCGGATCATTCCCTACCGCGGCTCGTGGCTCGACTTCGAGTTCGACCCGAAGGACATCCTCTATTTCCGCGTCGACCGCCGCCGCAAGATGCCGGTGACGATCCTGCTGAAGGCGATCGGCCTCAACCCCGAGGCGATCCTCGCCAACTTCTTCGTCTTCGACAACTTCCGCCTCATGGACTCGGGCGCGCAGCTCGAGTTCGTCGCCGATCGCCTGCGCGGCGAGATCGCGCGCTTCGACATCACCGACCGCGAAGGCAAGGTGATCGTCGAGAAGGACAAGCGCATCACCGCGCGCCACGTCCGCTCGATCGAAACGTCGGAGACCAAGTTCATCTCGGTCCCCGAGGACTACATCGTCGGCCGCATGCTGGCCCGAAACGTCGTCGACGGCGAGACCGGCGAGATCCTCGCCAAGGCGAACGACGAGCTGACCGAAGCGCTGCTGAAGAAGCTCCGCGCCGCCGGCATCAAGGAGATCCAGGCGCTCTATACGAATGAGCTCGACGAGGGCGCGTACATCTCGCAGACGCTTGCTTCCGACGAGACCGCCGACCAGCTCGCCGCGCGCGTCGCGATCTACCGCATGATGCGGCCCGGCGAGCCGCCGACCGAAGATGCCGTCGAGGCGCTCTTCCACCGCCTGTTCTACAGCGCCGACACGTACGACCTGTCGCGCGTCGGCCGGATGAAGTTCAACGCCCGCGTCGGCCGCGACGCGCCCGAAGGCGCGATGACGCTGAGCAACGAGGACATCCTCGACGTCGTCAAGATCCTGGTCGAATTGCGCAATGGCCGTGGCGAGGTCGACGACATCGACCACCTCGGCAACCGGCGCGTGCGCTGCGTGGGTGAGCTGGCCGAGAACCAGTACCGATCGGGCCTGGCGCGGATCGAGAAGGCGGTCAAGGAGCGCCTCGGCCAGGCCGAGACCGAGGCCTTGATGCCACACGACCTGATCAACTCGAAGCCGATCTCGGCGGCGCTGAAGGAATTCTTCGGCGCCTCGCAGTTGAGCCAGTTCATGGACCAGACCAACCCGCTCTCGGAGATCACCCACAAGCGGCGCGTCTCGGCCCTCGGCCCGGGCGGCCTGACGCGCGAGCGCGCCGGCTTCGAGGTCCGCGACGTCCATCCGACGCACTACGGCCGGGTCTGCCCGATCGAGACGCCGGAAGGCCCGAACATCGGCCTCATCAATTCGCTCGCCCTCTACGCGCAGCTCAACGAGTACGGCTTCCTCGAGACGCCGTACCGCCGGGTTGCCGACGGCAAGGTCACGAACCAGATCGACTACCTGTCGGCGATCGAGGAAGGCAAGTACGTGATCGCCCAGGCGAGCGCGACGCTCGACCCCGAGGGCAAGCTCATCGACGAGCTCGTCTCGGCGCGCGACAACGGCGAATCGGTGCTGACCTCGGCCGAGCGGATCCAGTACATGGACGTCGCGCCGACCCAGATCGTCTCGGTCGCCGCCTCGCTCGTGCCGTTCCTCGAGCACGACGACGCGAACCGCGCGCTGATGGGTGCCAACATGCAGCGCCAGGCCGTGCCGACGCTGCGCCCGGAGAAGGCGCTGGTCGGCACCGGCGTCGAGCGCGTCGCCGCGAAGGACTCGGGCACCGTCGTCGCCGCCAGGCGGGGCGGTGTCGTCGACTACGTCGACACCAACCGCATCGTCATCCGCGTCAACGACAAGGAGACGGTGTCGGGCGAGGTCGGTGTCGACATCTACAACCTGATCAAGTACCAGCGCTCGAACCAGAACACGAACATCCACCAGCGTCCGATCGTCAAGCGCGGCGACGTCGTCCAGGCCGACGACATCATCGCCGACGGCGCGTCGACCGACATCGGCGAGCTCGCGCTCGGCCAGAACATGCTGGTCGCGTTCATGCCCTGGAACGGCTACAACTTCGAGGACTCGATCCTCATCAGCGAGCGCGTCATCGCCGAAGACCGCTACACCTCGATCCACATCGAGGAGCTGGTGGTCATGGCGCGCGACACCAAGCTCGGCGCCGAGGAAATCACGCGCGACATCCCGAACCTGGCCGAGAACCAGCTGGCTCGCCTCGACGAGTCGGGAATCGTCTACGTCGGCGCGGAAGTCAACCCGGGCGACACGCTGGTCGGCAAGGTCACGCCGAAGGGCGAGACGACGCTGACGCCGGAAGAAAAGCTGTTGCGGGCGATCTTCGGCGAGAAGGCATCGGACGTGAAGGACACGTCGCTGCGCGTCGACCAGGGCACCAACGGCACCGTCATTGACGTCCAGGTGTTCACCCGCGAAGGCATCCAGCGCGACAAGCGCGCCCAGCAGATCATCGACGACGAGCTGAAACGCTACCGCCTCGACCTCAACGACCAGCTGCGCATCGTCGAGGCCGACGCGTTCGACCGGATCGCCAAGCTCCTGGTCGGCAAGCCTGCCAACGGGGGCCCGAACAGGATCGCCAAGGGAACGGCAATCGACAAGGCGTACCTCGAGAGCGTCGAGAAGTACCACTGGTTCGACATCCGTCCGGCCGACGAGGACCTCGCCAACCAGCTCGAGTCGATCAAGAACTCGCTCGAGCAGACGCGCCACAGCTTCGATCTCGCGTTCGACGAGAAGAAGAAAAAGCTGACGCAGGGCGACGAGTTGCCCGCGGGCGTGCTGAAGATGGTCAAGGTTTACCTGGCCGTGAAGCGCCGCCTCCAGCCGGGCGACAAGATGGCCGGCCGGCACGGCAACAAGGGCGTCGTCTCGAAGGTTGTGCCCGTGGAAGACATGCCGTACATGGCCGACGGAACGCCGTGCGACATCGTTCTCAATCCGCTCGGCGTGCCGTCGCGGATGAACGTCGGCCAGGTGCTCGAAGTGCACCTCGGCTGGGCCGGCAAGGGCATCGGCCAGCGGATCGGCGACATGCTGCAGAAGGAAGCGCGGGCGGCCGAGCTGCGCGCCTTCCTCGACGAGCTCTACAACAAGTCGGGCGGCAAGACCGAGCGCCTCGATCACCTGAAGGACGACGAGATCCGCGAGATGGCCGAGAACCTCTCGACCGGCGTGCCGTTCGCGACGCCGGTGTTCGACGGTGCCGCTGAAGTCGAGATCCGCGCGATGCTCAAGCTTGCCTATCCCGAGGAGATCGCCAAGGCCAAGGGGCTCACCGAGACCCGCACCCAGGCGACGCTGCACGACGGCCGCACCGGCGACCCGTTCGAGCGGCCGGTGACGGTCGGCTACATGCACGTGCTGAAGCTGCACCACCTGGTCGACGACAAGATGCACGCGCGCTCGACCGGCCCGTACAGCCTCGTCACCCAGCAGCCGCTGGGCGGCAAGGCGCAGTTCGGCGGCCAGCGCTTCGGCGAGATGGAGGTCTGGGCGCTCGAAGCCTACGGCGCCAGCTACGTGCTGCAGGAGATGCTCACCGTCAAGTCCGACGACGTCAACGGTCGCACCAAAGTGTACGAGTCGATCGTCAAGGGCGAGCACGCGATCGAGGCCGGCATGCCGGAGTCGTTCAACGTGCTGGTCAAGGAGATCCGGTCGCTGGGCATCGACATCGAGCTGGAGCGCAACTGAGCATGACGAGAACCACCGTCCGTTCCGTTCGCACCGCCACGAATTTCAGGAGAGAAGCATGAAGGGATTGCTGGACCTGTTCCGTCAATTCACCCCCGACGAGCACTTCGACGCGATCAAGATCGGGCTCGCGAGCCCGGAGAAGATCCGCTCGTGGTCGTTCGGCGAGGTCAAGAAGCCCGAGACGATCAACTATCGGACCTTCAAGCCCGAGCGCGACGGCTTGTTCTGCGCCAAGATCTTCGGGCCGATCAAGGACTACGAGTGCCTGTGCGGCAAGTACAAGCGCCTGAAGCACCGCGGCGTCATCTGCGAGAAGTGCGGCGTCGAGGTCACCCAGACCAAGGTCCGGCGCGAGCGCATGGGCCACATCGACCTGGCGGCGCCGTGCGCGCACATCTGGTTCCTGAAGTCGCTGCCGTCGCGTCTCGGCCTCGTGCTCGACATGACGCTGCGCGACATCGAGCGCGTGCTCTATTTCGAGGCCTACGTCGTCGTCGATCCGGGCATGACGCCGCTGAAGAAGTTCTCGATCATGAGCGAGGACGACTACGACGCCAAGCGGGCCGAGTTCGGTGACGAGTTCATCGCGCTGATGGGCGCCGAGGGCGTCCACAAGCTGCTCGCCGAGATCGACCTCGACGTCGAGATCGACAAGCTCCGCAATGACATGACCGGCAGCGAGTTGAAGGTCAAGAAGAACTCGAAGCGGCTGAAGGTGATGGAAGCCTTCAAGAAGTCGGGCATCAAGCCGCAGTGGATGGTGATGGAGGTCCTGCCAGTGCTGCCGCCGGACCTGCGTCCGCTCGTTCCGCTCGACGGCGGTCGCTTTGCGACTTCCGACCTGAACGACCTCTATCGCCGCGTCATCAACCGCAACAACCGCCTGGCGCGCCTGCTTGAGCTGAAGGCGCCGGAGATCATCGTCCGCAACGAAAAGCGGATGCTCCAGGAAGCGGTGGATTCGTTGCTCGACAACGGCCGCCGCGGCAAGGCGATGACGGGCGCCAACAAGCGTGCCCTGAAGTCGCTCGCCGACATGATCAAGGGCAAGTCGGGTCGCTTCCGCCAGAACCTGCTCGGCAAGCGCGTCGACTACTCGGGCCGCTCGGTCATCGTCGTCGGCCCGACGCTCAAGCTCCACCAGTGCGGCCTGCCGAAGCTGATGGCGCTCGAGCTGTTCAAGCCGTTCATCTTCTCGCGCCTCGAGGCGATGGGCATCGCGACGACGATCAAGGCGGCGAAGAAGGAAGTCGAGTCCGGAACGCCGGTCGTCTGGGACATCCTCGAAGAGGTGATCAAGGAGCACCCGGTGCTCCTGAACCGCGCCCCGACGCTGCACCGCCTCGGCATCCAGGCGTTCGAGCCGGTCCTGATCGAAGGCAAGGCGATCCAGCTGCACCCGCTCGTCTGCGCGGCGTTCAACGCCGACTTCGACGGCGACCTGATGGCGGTCCACATTCCGCTCTCGATCGAGGCGCAGATGGAAGCGCGCACGCTCATGCTGGCGTCGAACAACGTGCTCTTCCCGGCCAACGGCGAGCCATCGATCGTGCCATCGCAGGACGTCGTGCTCGGGCTCTACTATGCGACCCGCGAGCGAATCAACGCCCGGGGCGAGGGCATCATCTTCGCCGACGTCGCCGAAGTCCAGCGCGCGCTCGACAACGAGCAGGTCGAAATCACGGCGAAGATCAGCGTTCGCCTGACCGAGTACGAGAAGAGCAAGGACAACGGCGACTTCACGCCGGTGACCAGGCTCGTCGACACGACGGTCGGCCGGGCGCTTCTCTCGGAGATCCTGCCGAAGGGGCTGCCGTTCGCGAACCTCAACAAGACGCTCAAGAAGAAGGAGATCTCGCGCCTCATCAACACGTCGTTCCGCAAGTGCGGTCTGAAGGACACGGTCGTCTTCGCCGACAAGCTGCTGCAGGCGGGTTTCCGCCTCGCGACCAAGGCCGGCATCTCGATCGCGATCGACGACATGCTGGTACCAAAGGAAAAGCACGGCCTGATCGAGCGCGCCGAAAAGGAAGTCAAGGAGATCGAGCAGCAGTACGTCTCGGGTCTCGTGACCTCGGGCGAGCGCTACAACAAGGTCGTCGACATCTGGGGCAAGACCGGTGACGAGGTGGGCAAGGTGATGATGGCCCAGCTCTCGAAGCAGAAGACCACGGACAGGAGCGGCAAGCAGGTCGAGCAGGAGTCGTTCAACTCGATCTACATGATGGCCGACTCCGGCGCGCGCGGCTCTGCTGCGCAGATCCGCCAGCTCGCCGGCATGCGCGGCCTGATGGCCAAGCCCGACGGCTCGATCATCGAGAGGCCGATCACCGCGAACTTCCGCGAAGGCCTGAACGTCCTGCAGTACTTCATCTCGACGCACGGCGCCCGAAAGGGCCTCGCCGACACGGCGCTGAAGACAGCCAACTCGGGCTACCTGACGCGCCGCCTGGTCGACGTCACGCAGGACCTCGTCGTTATCGAGGACGACTGCGCGACCATGAACGGCATGAACATGCGCGCGCTGGTCGAAGGCGGCGAGGTGATCGAGAGCCTCCGCGACCGCGCCCTCGGCCGCGTCGCCGCGATCGATATCCTCGATCCGGAGACGCAGGCGACGATCGTCCTGGCGGGCGAGATGCTCGACGAGGACGCGCTCGACGCGCTCGAGACGGCGGCGATCGACGAGGTCAAGGTCCGCACCGCGCTCACCTGCGCGACGCGGTTCGGCATCTGCGCGAAGTGCTACGGCCGCGACCTCGGTCGCGGCGGCCTGGTCAACGTCGGCGAGGCGATCGGCGTCATCGCCGCGCAGTCGATCGGCGAGCCGGGCACGCAGCTGACGATGCGCACGTTCCACATCGGCGGCGCGGCCTCGCGTGCGGCGGTGGCGTCGGGCGTCGAAGCCAAAAGCGAAGGCACGGTCGGCTTCAACCCGACCATGCGCTACGTCACCAACGGCAAGGGCGAGCTGGTCGTCATCTCGCGCTCCGGCGAGATCGTCATCTCCGACCCGCACGGCAGAGAGCGCGAGCGTCACAAGGTGCCGTACGGCGCCCTGCTCGGCATCAAGCCCGACCAGCAGATCAAGGCCGGCGCGCTGCTCGCGAGTTGGGATCCGCTGACGCGGCCGATCATCACCGAGTTCGCGGGCCGCGCGAAGTTCGAGAACGTCGAAGAAGGCGTCACGGTCGCCAAGCAGCTCGACGAGGTCACGGGCCTGTCGACGCTGGTCGTGATCGACCCGAAGCGGCGCGGCGCGACGAAGGTCGTCCGGCCGCAGGTGAAGCTGCTCGATGCGGCTGGCAACGAGGTGAAGATCCCCGGCACCGACCACTCGGTGACGATCGCCTTCCCGGTCGGCGCGCTGATCCAGATCCGCGACGGCCAGGACCTCGCCCCAGGCGAGGTGATGGCGCGCATTCCGGTCGAAGGCCAGAAGACGCGCGATATCACGGGCGGCTTGCCGCGCGTGGCCGAGCTGTTCGAGGCGCGCACGCCGAAAGACAAGGGCACGCTCGCCGAGATGACCGGCACGGTGTCGTTCGGCAAGGAGACCAAGGGCAAGGTGCGACTGCAGATCACCGACCCGGAAGGCAAGGTCTACGAGGAGCTCGTCCCGAAGGAGAAGAACATCGTGGTCCACGAGGGCCAGGTGGTCAACAAGGGCGAATCGGTCGTCGACGGTCCGGCCGACCCGCAGGACATCCTGCGCCTGCTCGGCATGGAAGAGCTCGCGCGCTACATCGTCGACGAGGTGCAGGACGTCTATCGCCTCCAGGGGGTGAAGATCAACGACAAGCACATCGAGGTGATCGTTCGCCAGATGCTGCGCCGGGTGCAGATCACGAACCCGGGTGACTCCGGCTACATCACCGGCGAGCAGGTCGAGCGGTCGGAGCTTCTCGGCCGGAACGACAAGCTGGTCGCCGATGGCAAGCTGCCGGCGACGCACGCCGACGTCCTGCTCGGCATCACCAAGGCGTCGCTGTCGACCGACAGCTTCATCTCGGCGGCGTCGTTCCAGGAGACAACGCGCGTCCTGACCGAGGCGGTGATCATGGGCAAGCGCGACGAGCTGCGCGGGCTGAAGGAAAACGTCATCGTCGGCCGGCTGATCCCTGCCGGCACCGGGATGGCGTTCCACGAGGCACGCAAGGCCAAGGAAGCGATGGACGACGCCGAGCGCCGCGCCATCGCCGTCCAGGAGGCCGAGGAGCTCGCGGCCGTGCAGATGGCGCAGGTCGACGCGGCGACCGACGCTGCTGCGGCGGCGACGACGACGGCGTCCGAATAGCCGGCTTCGAGTGTTCCTCGAAGGGCAGCCCGCGGGCTGCCCTTTTTTCATGGCCTCGATTCAGGGCGCGGCGGCGGCGGCCGCGAGGCGTTCGAGCGCGCTGTCGATTGCCGGCAGGAGGCTGTTCAGCTCGGCGCTGACGCCGCGCTTTTGCAGCTCGACGAGCGTCGTCCTCAGCGCGTCGCCGCGCTCGCCGCGGCCGAAGTCGGCGAGCGCCGTCCCACGCGCGACGATGAAGTCGCAGAGGGCGAGCGGCTCCGCGGCGGTGTAGCGGCGGATGTGATTGCACTGCCTCTCGACGCCATCCCAATCGCCGATCTCAAGCAGCGCGTCGATCGCCAGCTCGGGGAGCTGCACCTGGTTGTGGCTGACGCAGCCGAGCCCGAGCAGTCGGTCGCCGTCGTCGAGCCAGCGCCGGCGTGCCGCGGGATCGGTTTCGATGAGAGCGAAGACCCCGTGCAGCCACGGTCCGATATGACCCATGCCGTGTTGCTGACAGATCGGCAGGGCGCTTTTGGCCCGCGCCCGCGCCGTGCTGCGATCGCCCCGTCGCAGCGCGATCAACGCCATCACCGCGAGCAGCTGCGCCTCGAAGCGCTTTGCGCCGACCGAGGCGATCAGCTCCATGCAGGCCGCCGAATCGCGCTCGGCTTCATCGAGGCGGTTGCGGACCAGCCCGTCGACCCAGTGGACGAGCATGCGCCCCATGATCTCGGCGCGCGGCTGTGAAGCCGTCTGCGCGAGGGCGATCGCCTCGCGTCCGACCGCGACTGCTTCGTCGATCTTGGCGAGATGGAGATCGGTCCAGCCGATCATCGGCAGGTTGGCGACCTCGAGCCTGCCGAGGCCGTGCTCGCGCGCGAGCTTCACGCTGGCGCGGAACTGCTGGTTCGCCGAGCGCATCAGGCCCTTCAGGTAGTAGCCGTCGCCGATGCCGCCGAGCGCGGCGGCCTCGGCTTCTAGCGAGCCCGCGGCGCGCGCGTGCTCGAGCGATCGCTCGTGCGAGCGCAAGCATTCGAACTCGCGTCCGAGGGGAAAGTAGAGATTGCCGCGTAGGTGGTGCAGGCCGGCCAGATCGAGCTCGAGCCCGGCGGCTCGGGCGAGCGGCTCCGCATCGTCGAGCATCGCCAGCCCTTCGGCGATGCGGTCGTTGAGGCGCATCGCCGAGGCGGTCGCGATCATCGCGCTCGCTCGCTCTCCTTCGCTCGACGCGGTGGCGAGCGCGGTCCGGCATGCCTCGATCGCTTCGCCCGCGCGGCCGAGCTCGACGAGCAGGCGAGCGCGCTTCATCAGCAGGGCAAAGCGCGTCGCCTGCTCGGTCGCGAGGGCGATGCCGCGCTCGACCAGCGCCAGCGCAGCGGGGAAGCGGAACTGTGCGGCGAGGGCGTCGCCGGCGCTGAGGTAGGCGGGCGCGGCGCGGGCGTCGTCGGCGCGGTCGAAGTGTTCGGCGGCGAGGGCGAGCTCGCGCGCG
The DNA here is from genome assembly GCA_036272325.1 of Caldimonas sp. GTDB lineage: Bacteria > Pseudomonadota > Gammaproteobacteria > Burkholderiales > Burkholderiaceae_C > Schlegelella_A. The sequence goes on from DATAYY010000060.1 coordinate 13,956, forward strand.
GCGAACCATTCGCCAGCGCGCGCGTGCAGCCGGCGTCGTCGCGCGTGCAGCAGTGACGCGTAGGCACCGTCGCGGATCAGCGCGTGGCAGAACATGAACTCGCTGCCGTCGGCGCGGACGAGGAACTGTTCGACCAGGACACGGCAATCGTAGGCCGGGGCCTCGACGAGGTGACGCAGGGCGTCGACGGCGAAGCGCTGGCCCAGGACCGCCGCCGCCTGCAGGGCCGCCTTGTCGTGGCCGGCGAGACGGTCCATCCGGGTATGGACAAGCGCCTGGATCGACCCCGGCAGGCTCGCCTGGGTGGCTTCGCCGAGATCGAGCAGGAGCTGGAGCAGGAACAGCGGATTGCCCTCGGCGCGCTCGACGCAGCTCTCGACCAGCTTCGGCGCGATCGAGGATGCGAGTTCGGCCAGGTGAAGTGCATCCTCGCGGTCGAGCGGTGCGAGGTCGATGCCGAGCAGGGGTGCGCCGTGCAGCTGCGTTCGCCACGCGCCGGCGGTCGGGTCGCCGGCGAAGCGGGTTGTCATGACCAGCAGAAGTGGCTGGCGCGTGGCGTCGACGGCAAGCGCGGCGAGCCGCTCGAGGGTCCAGGCATCGGCCCAGTGGATGTCCTCGACGACGACGAGCAGCGGCGCGGCCGCCGCGGCGTTCGCTATCAGCTCGCAGAGCGCGTCGATCGAGCCGCGCTCGCGGGCGGCGGTGTTCATCGCCGCGGCGAGGGCGCGCAGATCGGACGGCGGTGCCACATCGAGCAAGTCGTGCAGGAAGAGGCGCTGCTCGGCCGCGAGCGCGCGCTCGGCGACGGCGCACGCGATCGCCTTTCGGCGCATCTCGTCGTCGGCGGCCGCGGCGACCCCGAGCACGCTGCGGGCAACGCTTCGGACCGCATCGCGGCCGGTCTCTGAGCCGAAATCGAGCACCGCCGCGAAGTGGCACGAGAAGCCGAGCGACGCGGCGACGCTGCCGAACTCGGCGACCAGCCGTGACTTGCCGACGCCCGGGTCGCCGCGGACGACGACGACGCGGCTCCGCTTGCGCTCGAAGCAGGCTTCGGCGACGGCGCGGATTTCGCGCAACTCCTCGCCGCGGCCGACCAGCGGCGCTCCGCCTGCCGCCGGCGCTGCTCGCGGACCGCGGATTCGCACCGCCGCGAGCGGCTGCTCCTTGCCCTTGACCTCAATCGCGGCGCCGACCTCGCCGTCGAAGGCATCGGCCACTTGACGCCAGGTCGACTCGCTGACGACGATCTCGCCCGGCGCCGCGAGGCCACGCAGTCGCGCCGCGGTGTTCACCGCATCGCCGGTGAGTGCGTAGTCGCCGGCGCGGGCGTCGCTGCGGCGGACGACGACGAGGCCGGCGTTGATGCCGGTGTGCATCCGCAGCGACCGCGCCGGTCCCTCGGGCAAGGTTTGGACGAACTCGTCGACGGCACGATGCAGTTCGAGCGCGGCGTTCACTGCGCTTCGGGCGTCGTGGCGGCGTGCCAGCGGCACGCCGAAGAGCGCCATGATCTCGTCGCCGACGAACTGGTTGACGGTGCCGCCGAGCCGCTCGACGCAGGCGGTCGCGTCGGCCTTGATTCGGGCCATCACCGCCTCGACGACCTCCGGGTCGAGCGCCTCGTTGAGCGCTGTGTAGCCCGAGAGGTCGGAAAACATCACCGTCGCGTGGCGCCGCTCGCCGTCGTCCGGGCTCGCGGCTCGTTCGGCTGCCTCGGTGCCGCACGCGCTGCAAAAGCGCTGCCCCTCGGCGAGCGTCGCGCCGCATTGGCGGCAGGCCTCCGCGAGTGCGCCGCCGCAGGCGCTGCAGAAGCGGGCGCCCGCAGGGTTGTCGGCTTGGCAGCGGGCGCAACGCATCTGCGCGGGAAGAAAAAGCGGCGGGGCCCAATCATCGGGCCCGGTCCGCTGACGGGCAAGGCCGGCTTGCGGAGGGCTCCTGCTCGGATTACAATCATTGGCTTTTCTCGCTCGGGCCAAGCCATGGCCGGGCGCGGGGCTTTCTGAGGGGTTCGGCCGCTGGTGGCGGCGCGTCTTCAGGGGGCTTCACCAACACGAGTTCTTATGCCCACGATCAACCAGCTCGTTCGCCACGGCCGCGAGACCGAGACCGTCAAGTCGAAGTCGCCTGCGCTGCAGGGCGGCCCGCAGCGCCGCGGCGTCTGCACGCGCGTCTACACGACGACGCCGAAGAAGCCGAACTCGGCGCTTCGCAAGGTCGCCAAGGTGCGCCTGACGAACGGCTTCGAGATCATTTCGTACATCGGTGGCGAGGGCCACAACCTGCAGGAGCACAGCGTCGTGCTGGTGCGCGGCGGCCGGGTCAAGGACTTGCCGGGCGTGCGCTACCACATCGTGCGCGGCTCGCTCGACCTGCAAGGGGTGAAGGACCGCAAGCAATCGCGCTCCAAGTACGGAGCGAAGCGCCCGAAGAAGGCGTAAGCGCGGCCACTGGCCGCGCACAGGAGGCCGGGCGAAAGCCCGGTCGAGTAAGTGAAGGGTCTCGTGGCCCTTCGCGAAGCGGGGCCGCTGGCCCGCTTCAACTGAAATCGCCAAGGAACTGCAATGCCGCGTCGTCGCGAAGTCCCCAAGCGGGACATCCTCCCCGATCCCAAGTTCGGATCGGTCGATCTCTCCAAGTTCATGAACGTGATCATGGAGTCGGGCAAGAAGGCCGTCGCCGAGCGCATCATCTATGGCGCGCTCGACCAGGTCGAGAAAAAGTCCGGCAAGGATCCGCTCGAGATCTTCATCGTCGCCTTGAACAACATCAAGCCGATGGTGGAAGTGAAGTCGCGCCGCGTCGGCGGCGCGAACTACCAGGTACCGGTCGAGGTGCGCCCGGTGCGCCGGGTTGCGCTGGCGATGCGCTGGCTGAAGGAATCGGCGAGGAAGCGCGGCGAGAAGTCGATGGCGCAGCGGCTCGCGAACGAGCTGCTCGAGGCGGTCGAGGGCCGCGGTGGCGCAATGAAGAAGCGCGACGAAGTGCACCGCATGGCCGAGGCCAACAAGGCCTTCTCGCACTTCCGCTTCTGAGCCGAGCCTAGCGCAGTCATCCTCGCCCGCAGCCCGTCGGGCCGCCCACGAGGCGGCGGCTCGCCACGGGCGCGACGCACCCGGAGCTTTCCATGTCCCGCAAGACCCCCATCGAGCGCTACCGAAACATCGGTATCTCGGCCCACATCGACGCCGGCAAGACGACGACGACCGAGCGCATCCTCTATTACACCGGCGTCAACCACAAGATCGGCGAAGTCCACGACGGCGCCGCGACGATGGACTGGATGGAACAGGAGCAGGAGCGCGGCATCACGATCACCTCGGCGGCGACGACCTGCTTCTGGAAGGGGATGGATCTCAAGTTCCCCGAGCATCGCATCAACATCATCGACACCCCGGGCCACGTCGACTTCACGATCGAGGTTGAGCGATCGATGCGCGTGCTCGACGGCGCGGTGATGGTCTACGACTCGGTCGGCGGCGTGCAGCCGCAGTCGGAGACGGTCTGGCGCCAGGCCAACAAGTACAAGGTGCCGCGTCTCGCGTTCGTCAACAAGATGGACCGCGTCGGCGCTGACTTCTTCCGCGTCCGCCAGATGATGATCGACCGCCTGAAGGCGAACCCGGTCGTGATCGTGTTCCCGATCGGCGCCGAGGAGAACTTCAAGGGCGTCGTCGACCTCATCAAGATGAAGGCGATCTACTGGGACGATTCGACCCAGGGGATGAAGTTCACGTACGAGGAGATTCCCGACAACCTCAAGGCCGACGCCCAAAAATGGCGCGAGCAGATGGTCGAGGCCGCCGCCGAGGCCAACGAAGAGGTGATGAACAAGTACCTCGAGTCGGGCGAGCTCTCCGAGGCCGAGATCATCGCCGGCATCCGCGCGCGCACGATCGCGGGCGAGATCCATCCGATGCTGTGCGGCAGCGCGTTCAAGAACAAGGGCGTGCAGCGCATGCTCGACGCGGTGATCGATTTCATGCCGTCGCCGGTCGACATCCCGCCGGTGCCCGGCACCGATGACGACGACAAGCCCGTGACCCGTCGCCGCGCCGACGACGAGAAGTTCTCGGCGCTGGCGTTCAAGCTGATGACCGACCCCTACGTCGGCCAGCTGACGTTCGTGCGCGTCTATTCCGGAATCCTCAAGTCCGGCGACTCGGTGTTCAACCCGATTCGCGGCAAGAAGGAGCGCATCGGCCGGATCCTGCAGATGCACGCCAACCAGCGCGAGGAGATCAAGGAGATCCTGGCCGGCGACATCGCCGCCTGCGTCGGCCTGCGCGACGTGACGACCGGCGAGACGCTGTGCGACCCGGCGGCCATCATCACGCTCGAGAAGATGGTCTTCCCCGAGCCTGTGATCTCGCAGGCGGTCGAGCCGAAGACCAAGGCCGACCAGGAGAAGATGGGCATCGCCCTCGGCCGCCTGGCTCAGGAAGATCCGTCGTTTCGCGTCAAGACCGACGAGGAGAGCGGCCAGACCATCATCTCCGGAATGGGCGAGCTCCACCTCGAGATCATCGTCGACCGGATGAAGCGCGAGTTCGGCGTCGAAGCCAACGTCGGCAAGCCCCAGGTCGCGTACCGCGAGACGATCCGCAAGTCGGTGAGCGACGTCGAAGGCAAGTTCGTCCGCCAGTCGGGCGGCAAGGGCCAGTACGGCCACGTCGTTTTCAAGATCGAACCGCAGGAGCCGGGCAAGGGCTTCGAGTTCGTCGACGCGATCAAGGGCGGCGTCGTTCCGCGCGAGTTCATTCCCGCCGTCAAGAAGGGCGTCGAGGACTCGCTGCCGAACGGCGTGCTCGCGGGCTATCCGGTCGTCGACGTCAAGGTGACGCTCACGTTCGGCTCGTACCACGAGGTCGACTCGAACGAGAACGCGTTCAAGATGGCGGCGTCGTTCGGCTTCAAGGACGGCTGCCGCAAGGCCTCGCCGGTGATCCTCGAGCCGATGATGGCGGTCGAGGTCGAGACGCCGGAGGACTTCGCGGGCAACGTGATGGGCGATCTGTCATCCAGGCGTGGCATGGTCCAGGGCATGGACGACATCGCCGGCGGCGGCAAGATCATCAAGGCCGAGGTTCCGCTCTCGGAGATGTTCGGCTACTCGACGACGCTGCGTTCGATGAGCCAGGGCCGGGCGACGTACACGATGGAATTCAAGCACTACAGCGAGGCACCGAAGAACGTCGCCGACGCGATCATCAGCAGCAGGACGAAGTAGCGGGGGTCGCCAGCGACCTCTTAAAGGGAAATTGGACGGAGTCTGAGCAATGGCAAAGAGCAAATTCGAGCGCACCAAGCCGCACGTCAACGTGGGGACGATTGGGCACGTGGATCATGGCAAGACGACGTTGACGGCGGCGC
>DATAYY010000061.1:0-59799 GCA_036272325.1 Caldimonas sp.
ATCGGCGCGATCAGCGCGTCGATCAAGGACTGCCTGCGCTGCGGCAAGTGCAAGCCGGTGTGCGCCACGCACGTGCCGCGCGCCAACCTGCTGTACAGCCCGCGCAACAAGATCCTGGCCACCTCGCTGCTGATCGAGGCCTTCCTGTACGAGGAGCAGACGCGCCGCGGCGTGTCGCTGCGCCACTGGGAGGAGTTCGAGGACGTCGCCGACCACTGCACCGTCTGCCACAAGTGCCTGTCGCCGTGCCCGGTCGACATCGACTTCGGCGACGTCTCGATGAACATGCGGAACCTCCTGCGCAAGATGGGCAAGAAGCGCTTCCGTCCGGCGAGCAAGGCGGCGATGGTGTTCCTCAACGCGACCTCGCCCGAGACGATCAAGGTCATGCGCACGGCGATGGTCGACGTCGGCTTCAACCTGCAGCGCTCGGCCAACAACCTGCTGCGCGGCCTCGCCAACGCGCAGACGGCGGCGCCGCCGTCGACGCACGGCTCACCGCCGCTGAAGGAGCAGGTGATCCATTTCATCAACAAGAAGATGCCCGGCAACCTGCCGAAGCGGACGGCGCGTGCGCTGCTCGACATCGAGGACAAGGCGTACGTGCCGATCATCCGCAACCCACAGGCGACCAACGCCGACAGCGAGGCGGTGTTCTACTTTCCCGGCTGTGGCTCGGAGCGGCTGTTCTCGCAGGTCGGCCTCGCGACGCAGGCGATGCTCTGGCACGCCGGCGTGCAGACCGCGCTGCCGCCCGGATATCTCTGCTGCGGCTACCCGCAGCGCGGCTCGGGCGACTACGACAAGGCCGACAAGATCATCACCGACAACCGGGTCCTGTTCCACCGCGTCGCCAACACGCTCAACTACCTCGACATCAAGACCGTCGTGGTCAGCTGCGGCACGTGCTACGACCAGCTGCAGGGCTACGAGTTCGAGCAGATCTTCCCTGGCTGCCGCATCATCGACATCCACGAATTCCTGCTCGAAAAGGGGATCACGCTCGGCGGCGCCGGCGACGGCCCCGATGCGGCGGCGCCCGGCTACCTGTTCCACGATCCATGCCACAGCCCGATGAAGCTGCGCGAGCCGCTCGTCACGGTGAAGGCGCTGGTCGGCGAGAACGTGAGAAAGAGCGACCGCTGCTGCGGCGAGAGCGGCACCTTCGGCATCCATCGGCCCGACATCGCGACGCAGGTGCGCTTCAGGAAGGAAGAGGAGCTGCGCAAGGACGAGGCGGCGCTGCGCACGATGATCGGCGGCGAGGATGGCGCCGCGAAGAAAGGCGACCTCAAGATCCTGACCTCGTGCCCGAGCTGCCTGCAGGGGTTGCAGCGCTACAAGGGCGACCTCGCGAGCGGCCTGCTCGAGGCCGACTACATCGTCGTCGAGATGGCCAGCCGCATCCTCGGCGAGGACTGGCTGCCCGACTACGTCGCGCGCGCCAACGACGGCGGGATCGAGCGCGTCCTCGTCTGAGGAGCCGTCGGCTCGGTGTCCCGTTGCCGGTTTCGCGGCAAGGCCGCGTTGGCGCGGGGGAGACGCGCTTGCCACGGCGCCTCGATCGGCCTAGCGTCTGCGATCCACGGTGACGGCGATTCCGCCGCGCGCCGATCTTCACGGAGGCATTCATGTCCGATCTCGACAAGGTCATCAGCGAAGCCGTCGCCAATGAAGACGTTCCCTTTCTCGTCGGCATGGTGGGCAATGCGGCCGGCGTCGTCTGGTCGGGCGCCGCGGGCGAGCGCAGCCCCGGGCAGCCGGCGACAGTCGACACCGTGTTTCGCATCTTCTCGATGACCAAGGCCGTGGGCAGCACGGCGGCGATGATCCTGATCGATCGCGGCAAGCTGAGCGCCGACACCATCGTCGAGACGATCCTGCCCGAGTTCGCCGAGCTGAAGGTGCTCGAGGGCTTCGACGAGAAGCGCCCGAAGCTGCGCGCGCCGCGCACCAAGGCGACGGTGCGCCATCTGGCGACGCACACCTCCGGCCTGGTCTACGAGTTCTGGAACACCGAGGTGCCGCGCTACATGGAGGCGACCGGATCGCCGTCGATCCTCTCGGGGCTGGCCGTCGCGCTCAGGTACCCGCTGCAGTTCGAACCCGGCGAGCGCTGGGACTATGGCATCGGCATCGACTGGCTCGGCCGGATCGTCGAGAAGGTCGATGGCCGCTCGATCGATCGCTTCTGCAAGGAGGAGATCTTCGATCCGCTGAAGATGGGCGATACGCGCTTCGAGGTCGAGGACCACATGAAGGCGCGGCTGGCGGCGGTGAAGATCCGCGGCGAGAACGGCAAGTTCGCTGACTTCGAGATCGCACCGCCGTCGAAGCCCGAGTTCTACGGCATGGGGCATGCCCTCTATTCGACCGCGCCCGACTACCTGCGCTTCCTGCGGATGTACCTGAACAAGGGGACGCTCGACGGCGCCCGCATCCTGAGCGAGAAGGGGCTGGAGGCGATGCTCGCGAATCAGATCGGCGACATCCCGATCCCGGTCCTGAAGACGGCGGTGCCGGCGATCACCGCCGACTGCGAGCTCTTCCCTGGCAGGCGCAAGTCGCACAGCATGGCGTTCATGCGGATCGAGGAAGACATCCCCGGCATGCGGAGCGCCGGATCGCAGGGCTGGGCGGGCGTGCTCAACACGCACTACTGGCTCGACCCGAAGGCCGATCTCGCCGGGCTGCTCATGACGCAATCGCTGCCGTTCGTGGAGCCGCGCTTCGTCGACACCTACGCGAAGTTCGAGCGCGCCGCGTATCGCCAGGCAGCCCGGTGAGCGCCAGGTGAGCTAGGGGCTTTTCCCCTGCGGTCGCGGGGATGCGTCGCTTGGCTACACTGCGCCGGCTTTCAGTCATCGCATGAGTTCACGCGCAGAGCCCCGCCAGCCGACCTCGATCACGGTCCACGAGCGATCGCGCGTGCTCGAGGTCGGCTTCGACGACGGCAAGAGCTTTCGCATTCCGTTCGAGCTGATGCGGATCTACTCGCCGTCGGCCGAGGTGCAGGGGCACGGGCCCGGCCAGGAAGTGCTGCAGACCGGCAAGCGCGACGTCGCGGTGACCGCGCTCGAGCCGATCGGCAACTATGCGGTGCTGCCGCGCTTTTCCGACGGTCACGAGACCGGCATCTTCTCGTGGGACTACCTCTACTTCCTCGGCTCGCAGCAGGACGAGCTCTGGCACAAGTACGAGGAGCGCCTCGCGAAGGAAGGCGTCGACCGCGACGCGCCGATGGCAGGCAAGAAGGCCGCCTCGTCGTCGTGCGGCCATTCGCATTGAGCCGGCCGGTTCTTCGCTGCCCGCGATGAGCGAGACCCACTTCGGATTCAGCGCCGTCGACGAGCAGGCGAAGGCCGGGCGGGTGCGCGGCGTCTTCGACTCGGTCGCGCGCAAATACGACGTCATGAACGACCTGATGTCGCTCGGCCTGCACCGCGCGTGGAAGGCGTACACGGTCGCCGTCGCACGCGTCCGCCCCGGCGACCTCGTCCTCGACGTCGCCGGCGGCACCGGCGACTTGGCGCGGGCGTTCGCCTCGCGCGTCGGCCCGCGCGGGCTCGTCGTCCTCAGCGACATCAACGAGTCGATGCTGCAACGCGGCCGCGACCGCCTGCTCGACGATGGCATGATCGTGCCAGCACTCCTTTGCGACGCCGAGGCGCTGCCGTTCGCCACCGAGTCGTTCGATCTCGTCAGCGTCGCCTTCGGCCTTCGCAACATGACGCACAAGGAGAGGGCGCTCGCTGAGATGGCGCGGGTGCTGAAGCCGGGCGGACGCCTCCTCGTGCTCGAGTTCTCGAAGGTTGCGGCGCCGCTCGCGAAGGCCTACGACTGGTACTCGTTCAGCGTCCTGCCGCGGATCGGCCGCATCGTTGCCGGCGACGCCGAGAGCTACCGCTACCTCGCCGAATCGATCCGCGTCCATCCCGACCAGGAGGCGCTGAAGACGTTGATGAAGAGCGCCGGCTTCGGCCACGTCGACGTCCACAACATGAGCGCCGGCGTCGTCGCCCTGCACGTGGGGATCAAGTGCTGATGAGCGCCGCCGGCTTGCAGCTGCCGCTGCGCATCGCCGGCCGCTGGCGGGCGCGGCTTTCGCTCGGCGTCGGCGTCCCGTTTCTGCTCGGCAGCACGCCGGCGGCAGCGGCCGGGTCAGGCGGCTTCATCGTCGGCGGCGTCACCACCGGCTTCGGCGTCCTCGCCGCGGTGTGGACGCTGCTCGTTCCACGCCGCCCGGGCGACTTCGCGGGCGCTGCCGCCATGCTCGCCGTCGGAGCGATGGCGTTCTGCTGGATCGTCTGGCGCTCGCGCAGCAACGAGCGCGCGCAGTCGTTCGCCGGCGACTCCCGGTCGAGGTCGTCGACTCGGGGCGTCATCACTCCCACCGCAGCGCCCCGCCTGCCGGCGGCGCTCGACGTCAGCGAAGTCCTCGCTGCGGCCCGCGCGCGTTTCCTCGGCCTACAGGCGGCGTGGGACGCGGGTGACATCCAGGCGCTCGGCCACTTCACGACGCCGCACATGCTGCAGGAACTGCTGCCGGTCCTGACCAGCCGCGGCGGCGTCAGCTGCACCGAGGTCGTCACGCTGCACGCCGAGCTGCTCGATGTCGAGGAGCTCGGCGCGGCGTGGCTCGCGAGCGTCGAGTTCTCGGGCCTGATCCGCGAATCGGCCGAGCGCGGCGCGGTGCCGTTTCGCGAGCTCTGGATGCTCGCGGCGGCAAAGGACGGCGCGCCGTCGTGGCGGCTGGCTCGGCAGCAGGCGCTGTTCTAGGAACTCGGCTCGCCGATCGAAACCGTTTCGGTCCGGGGTGAGCGCCGGGCTCGTCCCAGGTCCTCGTCGCGTTCAAGCGCTGAATCCGTTCGGATTCGCCAGCTGCCAGCGCCAGGCGTCGGCGCACATCGCGTCGAGGTCGCGCGTCGCGCGCCAGCCGATCGTCGTTGTCGCCAGCGACGGATCGGCATAGCACGCGGCGACGTCGCCCGGCCGGCGCGGTGCGATCTCGACCGGCACCCGTCGACCGCTCGCGCGCTCGAACGCGCGGACGATCTCGAGCACGCTGGTGCCGCGCCCGGTGCCGAGATTGAGCACCAGCGAGCGCGCCCCGCCGAGCAGATGGCGCAACGCCGCGACGTGGCCTTCGGCGAGGTCCATGACGTGCAGGTAGTCGCGCACGCCGGTGCCGTCGGGCGTGCTGTAGTCGTTGCCGAACACGCGTAACACCGGGCGCTTGCCGACCGCGACCTGCGCGACGTACGGCATCAGGTTGTTCGGCGCGCCGCGCGGGTCCTCGCCGATCGTGCCGCTCTCGTGCGCGCCGACCGGGTTGAAGTAGCGCAGCAGCGCGACGCGCCAGGCCGCATCCGACCGCTCGAGATCGAGCAGGATGCCTTCGCTGACGAGCTTGGTCGCGCCGTACGGGTTCGTCGTCGCGAGGGGAGCGTCCTCGCGAATCGGCAGCTGCTCGGGCTGGCCGTAGACGGTTGCGCTCGAGCTGAAAACGATCGTCCTGCAGCCGTACGCCTGCATCGCTTCGCAGACCGCGACGAGGCCGCCGACGTTGACGGCGTAGTAGCGCAGCGGCTCGGCGACGCTCTCGCCGACCGCCTTCAGCGCCGCGAAATGGACGACCGCCTCGATCTTGTTGCTGCCGAACAGCCGGTCGAGCGCGCCGCGGTCGCGGACGTCGGCGGCGGCGAATCGCGAGACGTCGGCACCGAGCGCAGCGAGGCGCTTCAGCACCTCGGGCGAGCTGTTCGAGAAGTCGTCGATGCCGGCGACCTGGTGGCCCGCGGCCTCGAGCGCGAGCCAGGTGTGCGAGCCGATGTAGCCGGTGGCGCCGGTGAGCAGGATCATGGTGGGCGTCGTCTCCGAGCGATTGTCGGGCAAGCGCGGCGCCCGCCCGCGGCCCGGGCGCAGCCGCATGCCTCGCCTCGCCGCCGCTGGAGCGAGCACAGGGTGCGTGCCTACAATCCAGGCATGCTCGACGCGATGAAGGCGCTTGCCGAGCGCTCGGTGATGGAGCGGCTCGTGCTGCTCGTCAACCACGTCATCGCCGCCGAGCCGGCGGCGCTCGAGCGGCTGCGGCCGCACGCGGGCCGAACGGTGCAGATCGAGCTGAGCGGCTGGCCGAAGCTGCTGCCCGCGGTCGGCCCGTTCGCGTTTCGCATCAGTCCGGCAGCGCTGGTCGAGTGGGTCGCGGAAGGCGCAAGATCGTCGCCCGATCTCCGCATCGCCATCGACGCCGCCAACCCGGCGCTCGAGCTGACGCGCGTCGTCGCCGGCGATCGACCGCAGGTCGTTGTCTCCGGCGACGCCGCGTTCGCGAGCGACATCGACTGGCTGATCGACAACCTGCGTTGGGACCTGCAGGACGATCTCGAGCGCGTCGTCGGCGCCGGCCCGGCGCGCCAGATCGCCAAGGTCGGCGGCTGGTTCGCGAGCGCGGTGCGCGAAGGTGCCAAGGTGCTGCGCGATCTCGCGGTGCGTGCGCCCTGATGCGGCACGTCCTTCGTCTCGTCGTCATCTGCGTCACGGTTCTTCGCTACGGGCTCGACGAGCTCGCGCTCTCGACCTTTCGCCAGCGCTGGGTGCGACTGCTCGTGCGCGTCATCACGATCGGCCGCACCCTCGATGCGCCGCGCGGCGTGCGGCTTCGCCTCGGCCTCGAGCGGCTCGGCCCCATCTTCGTCAAGTTCGGCCAAGTGCTGTCGACGCGGCGCGATCTGCTTCCGCCCGACATTGCCGACGAGCTCGCCAAGCTGCAGGACCGGGTGCCGCCGTTTCCGGTCGCGGTCGCGCGCGCGATCGTCGAGAAGGCGTTCGGCCGGCCGATCGACGCCGTGTTCGCGAGCTTCGATGCGGTGCCGGTCGCGAGCGCGTCGATCGCGCAGGTTCATTTCGCCGTCCTGCGCGACGGCCGCGAGGTCGCGGTCAAGGTGCTGAGGCCGGGGATGCTGGCAGCGATCGACGACGACGTCGAGCTGATGCGCGAGCTCGCGCGCGTGGTCGAGCGCTTCTCGGCCGACGGCAAACGGCTGAAGCCGCGCCAGGTCGTCGCCGAGTTCGACAAGTACCTGCACGACGAGCTCGATCTCGTCCGCGAGGCGGCGAACGCGGCGCAGCTGCGCCGCAACATGGAGCCGCTCGGGCTCGTCCTCATCCCGGAGATGGTCTGGGAGCTCTGCACGCAGGACGTGATCGTGATGCAGCGCATGGACGGTGTGCCGATCAGCCAGGTGCAGCGGCTGAAGGACGCCGGCGTCGACATCCCCAAGCTGGCGCGCGACGGCGTCACGATCTTCTTCACCCAGGTCTTTCGCGACGGCTTCTTCCACGCCGACATGCACCCCGGCAACATCCAGGTCTCGATCGCACCGCAGACCTTCGGCCGCTACATCTCGCTCGACTTCGGCATCGTCGGCACGCTCACCGAGCTCGACAAGGACTACCTGGCGCAAAACTTCATCGCCTTCTTCCACCGCGACTACAAGCGAGTCGCCGAGCTGCACGTCGAAAGCGGCTGGGTGCCGCCGGCGACGCGGGTCGATGAGCTCGAGGGTGCGATCCGCGCTGTCTGCGAGCCGCAATTCGACCGGCCGTTGAAAGACATCTCGCTCGGCCAGGTGCTGCTGCGCCTGTTCCAGACGTCGCGCCGCTTCAACGTCGAGATCCAGCCGCAGCTCGTGCTGCTGCAAAAGACCCTGCTCAACGTCGAGGGCCTCGGCCGCGAGCTCGACCCCGAGCTCGATCTCTGGAGCACCGCCAAGCCCTTCCTCGAGCGCTGGATGGCAGAGCAGGTCGGCTGGCAGGGCCTGGTCGAGCAGATGAAGAGAGAGGCGCCGCGCTTCGTCCACCTGCTGCCGCAGCTGCCGCGACTGCTGCACGGCGCGCTGCAGCCGCAGCAAGGCGCCCAGCAGAGGCTCCTCGAGGCGCTGCTCACCGAGCAGAGGCGGACCAACCGGCTGCTTGCCGGCCTCGCCTACAGCGCGGTCGGCTTCCTGCTCGGCCTCGTCGCCATGCAGATCGTGTTCAGGCTGCACTGAGTCAGGCCAGCCCCCAAGATTTATACTGTCGGGTTGCTTTTTTCGAGGTCCCGGCAATGCCGATCTACGCCTACCGCTGCGCCACCTGCGGGCACGCGCAGGACGTGCTGCGGAAGATGTCCGACCCGCCGCTCAGCGTCTGCCCGGCGTGCGGCGCGGCCACGTTCGTCAAGCAGGTGACTGCGGCGGGGTTCCAGCTCAAAGGCTCGGGTTGGTACGTGACCGATTTTCGCGACGGCAAAAAGCCCGGCAAGCCTGCGGACGCCGGCGCTGGAGCGGATGCGAATGGGAGCGGTGCGAGCGACGCCGCCGCACCGGTGAACGGCGCCAAGACCGACGCCGCCAAGGCCCCCGAGGCGGCTGGCACGCCGGCAGCGAGCACGCCTTCGGCGAAGAAGGGCGACGCCGCGCCGGCGCCGGTCGCCGCGCCGGCAGCCGCCCCGGCGCCCGCCGCCGGCAAGGACAAGGCATGACGCGCCGCCAGCGCGCGGCCTGGCAACGGGGATGAGGAAGTACCTGATCGCCGGCCTCCTGGTCTGGCTGCCGCTGGTGGTCACGATCTGGGTGCTGCAGGCCGTCCTCGGCATGCTGAACGGCATGTTCGTCTGGCTGCTCGGCGTCACGCAGGCGGTGCTGCCCGAGGCGAGCCATGCCTTCATCGACATGCTGCAGAAGATCCCATTTCTCGGCGTCGGCGTGATGGCGATCGCGCTGTTCCTGACCGGCGTGCTCGCAGCCAACGTCGCCGGCCAGTGGGCGCTGCGCCAGGGGCATCGGCTGCTGTCGCGGATCCCGATCGTGAAGTCGATCTACAGCTCGGTCCAGCAGGTCTCCGACACGCTGTTCTCGAGCAGCGGCAATGCGTTTCGCCAGGCGGTGCTGGTGCAGTATCCGCGCGCCGGCTGCTGGACCGTCGCTTTCATCACCGGCAAGCCCGGCGGCGAGGCGGCCGAGCACCTTGGCGGCGACTACGTGAGCATCTACGTGCCGACGACGCCGAACCCGACCTCGGGCTTTTTCCTGATGCTTCCCCGCGGCGACGTCATCGCCCTGGCGATGAGCGTCGACGAGGCGTTGAAGTACGTGATCTCGATGGGCGTCGTCGCGCCGCCGACGAAGCGCGACAGCCGGCCGGTGCCGCTGCCCAATCTGTCGGGCTGAGCGTCGCCCGACGCTCGGCCCGAACGGATCGCGCCGGCGGCCGCAGCGCCGCGGCCGCCCACCGTAGGCGCCACCGCGCGCCTCGCCCCCGAACAGAAGACGGAGTGAAGAGACAATGAGAACGACATATTGCGGCCTGGTCAGCGAAGCGCTGCTCGGCCAGACGGTGACGCTGATGGGTTGGGCGCACCGCCGCCGCGACCATGGCGGCGTGATCTTCATCGACTTGCGCGATCGCGAGGGCCTGGTCCAGGTCGTCTGCGATCCGGACCGCGCCGCGACCTTCGCCATCGCCGAGGAGGTGCGCAACGAGTTCTGCCTCCAGGTCACCGGCCTGGTGCGGGCGCGGCCGAAGGGCACCGAGAACCAGAACCTGACCAGCGGCAAGATCGAGGTGCTGTGCCATGCGCTCGAGGTGCTGAACGCGAGCGTGACGCCGCCGTTCCAGCTCGACGAGGACAACCTCTCGGAGACGACGCGATTGACGCACCGCGTGCTCGACCTGCGCCGGCCGCAGATGCAGCGCAACATGATGCTGCGCTACCGGATGGCGATGGAGGTGCGGCGTTTTCTCGACGCCAAGGGCTTCATCGACATCGAGACGCCGATGCTCACCAAGAGCACGCCCGAAGGCGCGCGCGACTACCTCGTGCCGAGCCGCGTTCACGACGGCATGTTCTTCGCGCTGCCGCAAAGCCCGCAGCTGTTCAAGCAGCTGCTGATGGTCGCGGGGTTCGATCGCTATTACCAGATCACCAAGTGCTTCCGCGACGAAGACCTGCGCGCCGACCGCCAGCCGGAGTTCACGCAGATCGACATCGAGACGTCGTTTCTCGACGAGACCGAGATCCGGGCGATGTTCGAGGAGATGATCAGAAGCACCGTCAAGCACGCGATCGGCGTCGATCTGCCGGCGTTCCCGGTCATGACGTTCGAAGAGGCGATGCGCCGGTTCGGCTCCGACAAGCCCGACCTGCGCGTCAAGCTGGAGCTGACCGAGCTGACCGACGTCATGAAGGACGTCGACTTCAAGGTCTTCTCGGCACCGGCCAAGGCCAAGGGCGGCCGCGTCGCTGCGTTGCGGGTGCCGCGCGGCGGCGAGATGAGCCGCGGCGAGATCGACGGCTACACGGAATTCGTCAAGATCTACGGCGCCAAGGGGCTCGCCTGGATCAAGGTCAACGACGCCGCGCGCGGCCGCGAAGGCCTGCAGTCGCCGGTGGTCAAGAACCTGCACGACGCCGCGCTCGCCGAGGTGCTGAAGCGCACCGGCGCGACCGACGGCGACCTGATCTTTTTCGGCGCCGACAAGGGGGGTGTCGTCGACGACGCGCTCGGCGCGCTGCGCGTCAAGATCGGCCACAGCGAGTTCGGCAAGGCGAGCGGCCTGGTGCAGGGCGAGTGGGAGCCGCTCTGGGTGGTCGACTTTCCGATGTTCGAGTACGACGAGGCCGAGCAACGCTGGTCGGCGATGCACCACCCGTTCACGAGCCCCAAGGACGGCCACGAGGACTGGCTCGAGACCGATCCGGGCCGCTGCATCGCCAAGGCCTACGACGTCGTCCTGAACGGCGTCGAGCTCGGCGGCGGCTCGGTGCGGATCCATCGCGAGGAGGTGCAGAGCAAGGTCTTTCGCGCCCTCAAGATCGATGCCGACGAGGCACGCGCCAAGTTCGGCTTCCTGCTCGATGCGCTGCAGTACGGCGCGCCGCCGCACGGCGGCATCGCGATCGGTCTCGACCGCTTCGTCATGCTGATGACGGGTGCCGAGTCGCTGCGCGACGTCATCGCATTCCCGAAGACGCAGCGCGCGCAGGACCTGCTGACCAACGCCCCGAGCGCGGTCGACGAGAAGCAGCTGCGTGAGCTCCACATCCGGCTGCGCAACACGCAGGCGGCAGGCGGCTGACGACCGTCGCCCTGGC
The DNA here is from genome assembly GCA_036272325.1 of Caldimonas sp. Taxonomy (GTDB): domain Bacteria; phylum Pseudomonadota; class Gammaproteobacteria; order Burkholderiales; family Burkholderiaceae_C; genus Schlegelella_A. Next base: position 11,138 of record DATAYY010000061.1, read on the forward strand.
GATGAGCGACTCCCGACGCTTCAAGGTCCCGGAGTCGGTCCTTGTCGTCATCCACACGGCGGAGCTCGACGTTCTCCTGCTCGAGCGCGCCGATGCGCCCGGCTATTGGCAAAGCGTCACCGGCTCGAAGGACACGCTCGAGGAGTCGCTCGTCGCGACCTGCAGGCGCGAGGTGGCCGAGGAGACCGGGATCGTCATCGGCTCGGCCGCCGTTCCGCTCGCGCGTCTCGTCGATTGGCAGCTCGCCAACGTCTACGAGATCTACCCGGTCTGGCGGCACCGTTATGCTGACGGCGTGACCCTGAATACCGAGCATGTCTTCGGCCTCGAGGTCGGCGCCGACGCGGCAGTCCGCGTCGCGCCACGGGAGCACCTGCGCTTCGAGTGGCTCGACTGGCGTGCCGCCGCCGACCGGTGCTTTTCGCCGTCGAACGCCGAGGCGATCCTGCAGCTGCCGCGTCGCACGCCGGCGCGCCGGCGCTGACTCGGCTCGCTGATTGCTCAGACCAGGGCCTCGATGCGCGTCTTCCACAGCACCCAGCATTCTGGCTTCCACAGCACCCAGTATCCGAGCAACGTCTTGCGCGTCGCGACCTACAACATCCACAAGGGCGTGCGCGGCGTCGGGCCGAGGAAGCGCCTCGAGATCCACAACCTCGTGCTCGGCATCGAGGCGCTCGACGCCGACTTCGTCTTCCTGCAGGAAGTGCGGCGCATGAACCGGGCGGCGGCGCGTCACTTCCCCGACACCAAGTTCGGCTGGCCGAAGGTGCCGCAGGCCGACTATCTCGCGCCCGAAGGCTACGACGTCGCCTACGTCACCAACGCGGTGACGCGCGACGGCGAGCATGGCAACGCGCTGCTCTCGCGCTGGCCGATCGGCGACATCGGCCACCACGACGTCTCCGACCATCGCTTCGAGCAGCGCGGCCTGTTGCACGTGCCGGTGACATGGAACGGCACCGTCGTCCACGCCATCGTCGCCCACTTCGGCCTCATCCACGCCAGCCGCGTGCGCCAGTCGCAGCGGCTCGGCAAGTTCATCGCCGAAACGGTGCCGGCGGGCGAGGCGCTGATCGTCGCCGGCGACTTCAACGACTGGGGCGACAGGCTCGATGCGCTGATGGCAAGCTGCGGCCTCGAGCGCGGCATCGTCGATGGCGACCCGCCGGCGCGCTTCAACACCTTCCCGTCGCGGCTGCCGCTGTTCTCGATGGACCGGATCTACACGCGGGGGTTCAAGTGCCGTTCGACGAGCGTTCCGCGCGGCGCGGCCTGGGCGCGGATGTCGGACCACCTGCCGCTCGTCGCCGAGCTCGAGCTCGCGTAGGGCCCGGCGGCGGCGCGACGGCGATGAGCATCGACGCCGAATCGCGACGCGCGGCGGCGACCCGGTCGCTGCGGCCGGGCCACACCCTGAAGCTGCTGCGGGGCGGCACCGCGCTCTTTGCCGCGCTCGTCGAGGCAATCGATGGTGCTCGCGCCGAGGTCATGCTGGAGACCTACATCTTCGAGTTCGTCGGTGCGACGATTGCCGTCGCCGAAGCGCTCGAACGTGCCGCCGCGCGCGGCGTCACCGTGCGCGTCGTCGTCGACGGCATCGGCACCGGCGAGCTGCCATCGGAATGGCGGCAGCGCTGGCTCGCTGCCGGCGTCCGCTGGCGCGTTTTCAACCCGGCGCGGGGCTGGCGCATCCTGCTGCCGGCGCGCTGGCGGCGCCTCCATCGCAAGCTCTGCGTCGTCGATGCGACGATCTGCTTCTGCGGTGGCATCAACCTGCTCGACGACTACTTCGACCCGACGCGTGGCGCGCTGGACGAGCCGCGCTTCGACTTCGCCGTGCGCGTGATGGGCCCGCTCGTCGAGGACGCGCACGAGACGATGACGCGGCTCTGGCTGCGCAGCCAGGCGACGCGCCAGGCGCGCCAGGCGGCACGCCACGTCGATGCCCGGGCGGCGCTGGCGACGGTTCGCGAGGCGGCGCGCGCCGGCACCGACGCCGGCGATCCGCATCTAAAGGCCGGCGACCTCAGCCCAGCGCCGGGGCCGCAAGGCCCGGGCATCCTCGCCAGCCTGGTGCTGCGCGACAACCTGCGCTTTCGCAAGCGCATCGAGCACTTCTATCGATTCGCGATCGCGCAGGCCAAGCAGGAGATCCAGATCGCGAACGCGTACTTCGTTCCCGGCGTCGCGCTGCAGCGGTCGTTGCTGCGCGCAGCCAAGCGCGGGGTTCGGATCACGCTCTTCCTGCAAGGTCGCTACGAGTATTTCATGCAGCACCACACGAGCCGCGCGATGTACGGCGTCATGCTCGACGCCGGCATCGAGATCATCGAGTACGCGCCGAGCTTTTTGCACGCCAAGGTGGCGGTGTTCGACGGCGCGCGCGGCGGCCTGTCGACCGTCGGCTCGTCGAACCTCGACCCGCTGAGCCTGCTGCTCGCGCGCGAGGCCAACGTCTTCGTCCGCGACGATGCGTTCGGCGCCGAGCTGCGCGCGCACCTGCAGGAGGCCGTCGAGCACGGTGGCCAGCGGGTCGAGATGGCGGCGCACGAGCAGCGGCCGCTCCTCCACCGCAGCCTCGCCTGGATCGCCTACGGGGCGATGCGCTTCGCCCTGTTCGCGACGCGGCACCGCTACTGAACCGGTGCGCGATCGGCGCGTCGCCCGGCAGTGAGCGAAGACCTCGTCGTCCAGCGCAAGGAAGGTCTCTACTGCCCGCCGGGCGATTTCTACATCGACCCGTGGCAGCCGGTCGAGCGCGCCGTCATCACGCACGCGCACGGCGACCACGCGCGCCGCGGCCACGCCCACTACCTCGCCGCCGCGGCGGCCGAGGGCGTGCTGCGGACGCGTCTCGGTGACGTCGACCTGCAGACGCTGCCCTACGGCGAGGCCATCGACCACTTCGGCGTTCGCGTCAGCTTCCACCCGGCGGGCCATGTCCTCGGCTCGGCACAGGTCCGCCTCGAGCACGGTGGCCGGGTCTGGGTCGCCTCGGGCGACTACTACGTCGCCGGCGGCCACGCCGACGCGCGTGAGGACAACCAGACCTGCGCGCCGTTCGAGCCGGTGCGCTGCCACTGCTTCATCACCGAGTCGACCTTCGGCCTGCCGATCTACCGCTGGCGTCCGCAGGCCGAGCTCTTCGACGAGATCGACGACTGGTGGCGAGCGAATGCCGACACCGGCCGCGCCAGCCTGCTGATGGGCTATGCGTTCGGCAAGGCGCAGCGGATCCTGAAGGGCGTCGATCGCTCGATCGGCCCGATCTTCGTCCACGGCGCGGTCGAGCCGCTCAACCGCGCGTATCGCGCCGCCGGCGTCGACCTGCCCGAGACGCCGATCGCGACCGAGATCAGCGACAGGGCGCTCTTTCGGCGCGCCCTCATCGTCGCGCCGCCGTCGGTGCAGGGATCGCCATGGACGCTCCGCTTCGGCGACTACAGCGATGCCTTCGCGAGCGGCTGGATGCAGTTGCGCGGCGCTCGCCGTCGCCGCTCGATCGACCGCGGCTTTGTCCTCAGCGACCACGCCGACTGGCCCGGGCTGCAGCGCGCGATCGTCGCGACCGGCGCCGAGCGCGTCATCGTCACCCACGGCTATGAAGCGGTGATGGTGCGCTGGCTGACCGAGCAAGGCCTCGCGGCCTCGGCGTTCACAACCGAATACGGCCAGGACGACGACAACGACAGCGTCGAATGAAGCTCTTCGCCCGCCTGTTCGCCGAGCTCGATCGCAGCACTGCGACGCTCGCCAAGATCGACGCGCTGCAGCGCTACTTCGCCGCTGCGACGCCGCGCGACGCCGCCTGGGCGGTGTACTTCCTCGCCGGCGGGAAGCCCCGCCAGGTGGCGCCGAACAGCGTGCTGCGGGCGGCCGCCTGCAGCGATGCCGGCATCCCCGACTGGATGTTCGATGCCTGCTACCAGGCGGTCGGCGACTTCGCCGAGACCGTCGCGCATGTGTTGCCGCCGCCGACGCGCGAAAGCGACCTCGGCCTCGCCGACTGGGTCGAGGAGCGCCTGCTCGCCTTGCGCGGGCTCGCCCCTGTCGAGCAGGCGGCGCGCGTGTCGTCTTACTGGAACGAGCTCGATCGCGCCGAGCGGTTCCTCCTCAACAAACTGATCGGCGGCGAGTTCCGGGTCGGCGTCAGCAAGCTGCTCGTCCAGCGCGCGCTCGCCGCGGGCGCCGGCATCGACGCCAGGCTCGTCGCCCAGCGGATGATGGGCTACACCGACAAGCGCACCGTGCCGACGCCGGAGCGCTACCTGCAGCTCACCGCATCGAGCGAGCCCGGCCCGCTCGACCTCGGCCAGCCGTATCCCTTCTTCCTCGCTCACGCGCTCGAGCTGGCCGAGAGCGACCTCGAGGCCAGGCTCGGCGTTCCAGCCGACTGGATCGTCGAGTGGAAGTACGACGGCATCCGCGCCCAGCTCGTCAAGCGCGCACGCCAGGTCTGGATCTGGTCGCGCGGCGAGGAGCTTATCACCGAGCGCTTTCCCGAAATCATCGAGCTTGCGCGTGCGCTGCCCGACGGCACCGTGCTCGACGGCGAGATCGTCGTCTGGAAGGACGGTCGCGTCGCGCCGTTCGCGCTGCTGCAGCAGCGGATCGGCAGAACAGCGCTGACGAAGAAGGTGCTCGCCGACGCGCCGGTCGGCTACATCGCTTACGACGTGCTCGAATGGCAGAGCGTCGACGTCCGCGAGCGGCGGCAGCACGAGCGGCGCGAGCTGCTCGAGTCGGCGCTCGGCGGGGCAGGGGTCGTCGTCGGCACCGAGGGCGATGCGCGCCTGCTTCTCTCGCCGATCGAAGCGGGCACCGACTGGGCGTCGCTCGCGACGCTTCGCCGCCAATCGCGCGCGCGCGGCGTCGAGGGCTTCATGCTCAAGCACCGCGACGCGCGCTACGGTAGCGGCCGCAGGAAGCAGGACGATCTCGCCGGCGGCACCTGGTGGAAGTGGAAGATCGATCCGCTCAGCGTCGATTGCGTGCTGCTCTACGCGCAGGCCGGCCACGGCCGCCGTGCCAGCGTCTACACCGACTACACGTTCGCAGTCTGGAATCGCCGGCCGGTCGACGCCGCCGAGGCCGCCAACGCCGTCGAGGCCATTGCCAGGCGCGAGCCGCCGGCCGACGACGCGCTCCAGCTGGTGCCGTTCGCGAAGGCGTACTCGGGGCTCACCGACGAGGAGTTTCGCGGCGTCGACCGCGTCGTCCGGCAGACGACGCTCGAAAAGTTCGGGCCGGTGCGGAGCGTCCGGCCGACGATGGTCTTCGAGCTCGGCTTCGAAGGCATCAACCGGAGCACGCGCCACCGGAGCGGCATCGCGGTGCGGTTTCCGCGCATGCTGCGCATCCGCAGCGACAAGCCGCTGCACGAGGCCGACACCCTCGCCGAGCTCGAGGCGCTGCTCCTGATGCAGCAGGGTGCAGCGGAGGCCTAGCGCGCGCTTCGGTCCGCTTCGCCGGCCGTTCAGGCCGCTTTCGCGAGGGCGTCGCGAAGCTCGTCGGTCGCGCGCAGCGCGCCGACCTCGATGCCGTTCCAGTTGCGCAGGCTCACCTCGCTCAGGTGACGAACGAGCAAGCGTTCCTCGGCGTCGAGCTCGACCAAGGCCTCGATCACCGCCGCCATCGCGACTTCGGCGGCGCGCGCGGTGTTGCCGTCGTCGATCTTGATCGCGACGCCGAGACCGCGCTCGGGAAAGGCGGCGCAGAACACGGCCTCGGCTCCGACTTTGCAGTAGACCCGCTCGCCGAGCGCGGCCATCACGGTGGTGTCGAAGCGGTCGCTTCCCGCCGCCATGAACGGCTCGCTCGCGACCGCCTCGCGAAGCCGCGCCGCTGCGCGCGCGTGGCCGGGGCGAAGCCCGGTGCCGGTGCCGACGCGCGCGAACGCGAGCGCGAGCGAGTGGAGCGGGATCGCGAAGGTCGGGATCGAGCAGCCGTCGATGCCGCGCGACGCCTTCTCGAGGTCGTGGCCGGTCGTTGCCTGCAGCGCCTCGGTGACGGCGCGCATCACCGGATGGCGCGGCGCGACGTAACCTTTCGCGTACTGGCGCACGTGGCCGCCGCCAGAGAGCATGCAGGCGAGGCAGAGAAAGCCGGCGTGCTTGCCGGAGCAGTTGTTGTGCAGCGGGCCGGGCTCGCGGTGCTCGGCGGCGATCGCGTAGGCGACCGGTCCGAGCCGCGGCCAATGGGTTCCGCATTCGAGCGCGCCGACGTCGAGGCCCGCCTTGGCGAGCATCCGCTCGACGACGGCGACGTGCTGCGGCTCGCCGTTGTGCGACGCGCAGGCGATGGCGAGCTCCTGGTCGTCGAGCTCGAGGCGTTCGGCGGCGCCGCTCTCGACGAGCGGGATCGCCTGCAGCAGCTTCACCGCCGAGCGCGGGAAGACCGGCCGCTCGACGTCGCCGAGGCCGACGATGCGCTTGCCGTGGCCATCGACGACGACGACCGCGCCGCGGTGCACGGACTCACGCGCGCCGCCGCGCATGGCTTCGACGAGGATCGGATTGGCTGGCTGCAGGTTCGACATGGTGCGAACTGTAGCGTGGGGCATCGACAACAATTGGGCTCGATGCCTGCCCCAGCCCTCGCCCTCGCCGGCATCGACTTCAGCTGCCACCCGTCGCGCAGGAAGCCCATCACGATCGCGACCGGCTGGCTCGACGGCCCGCGGCTGGCAGTCGCCGGCGTCGCCGAAGTCGCGACACTGGCGGCGTTCGAGGACTGGTTGCAGACGCCGGGCCCGTGGCTCGGCGGCTTCGACTTTCCGTTCGGCCTGCCGCGCGCCTTCGTCGATGCGCACGCGTTCGGCAACGACGCCGCCGCCGTCATCGCAGCGGTGCGCCGTCGCTGCCCGACGCGGCTGGCGTGGCGCGAGTTCATCGACGTCTGGGGCAACACGCGGCCCGCGGGCGCGCGGCTGCTGCACCGTCGTACCGACGTTGCGTCGGCGGTGACCTCGACGAGCCCGATGCAGACGCGCTACGTTCCGGTCGGCCTCATGTACTACGAAGGCGTTGCCCGGCTCGTCGATGCCGGTGTGACGATCCCGGCCCTCGGTCACGGCGGCGATCCGGCGCGGATCGCGCTCGAGGCGTATCCGCGCCGTCTCGCCCACGCACTCGTCGGCCGCCGCTCGTACAAGAACAACGCGCTCGACGACCGCCACGCCGCGCGCGAGGCGATCGTCGCCGGGCTCGAAACAGGGCGCGCGCAGTTCGGCTTCGCGCTCGCATGCGCGCCGGCGCTGCGCGCCGCGTTGCTCGACGACGCCAGCGGCGACCGGCTCGACGCCGTGCTCTGCCTGGCCCAGGCGGCGATCGCGTCGACGCGCGAGCGCTACGGCGCGCCCGACGACGTCGATCCGATCGAAGGCTGGATCGCCGCCGAATGAAGCCCGACAAGGTCGTCGCCGCCTCCCTGGGCGAGGAGTGGTTCGCCGCTCAGGGCTGGCAGGCGTTTTCGTTCCAGCGCGAGGTCTGGGCGGCGATGGCGGAAGGAACGAGCGGCCTGCTGCACGCCACCACCGGATCGGGCAAGACCTACGCCGTCTGGTTCGGCGCGCTCGCACGCGCGGCAGGGCTCGGCGTGCCGATACGCGGCGCGACGGCGCCGCCGCTCGGCGTCCTCTGGCTGACGCCGATGCGCGCTCTCGCCGCCGACTCGGCGCGCGCGCTCCGCGCCCCGGTCGAAGATCTGGCGCTGTCGTGGTCGATCGGAATTCGCACCGGCGACACCGCTCCGGCCGAGCGCGCGAAGCAGGACCGGCGCTTCCCGACTGCGCTCGTGACGACGCCGGAATCGCTCAGCCTGATGCTGACGCGCGAAACGGCGCGCGAGGAGCTCGCCGCGATCCACACCGTCATCATCGACGAGTGGCACGAGCTGATGGGCACCAAGCGCGGCGTCCAGATCCAGCTCGCGCTGGCGCGGCTGAAGCGCTGGACCCCGGGCCTCGTCGTCTGGGGCCTGTCGGCGACGCTCGGCAACCTCGACGAGGCGATGCAGGTCCTGCTCGGCCACGACCGCGGCCGGATCGTGCGCGGCCGGATCGAGAAGAACCTCGTCATCGACACGCTGCTGCCAGCCAACCCCGGCCGCTTCTCGTGGGGTGGCCATCTCGGCAAGCAGATGCAGCAACCCGTCGTCGACGAGATCGAGCGCTCGGCGACGACGCTCGTCTTCGTCAACATGCGCTCGCAGGCCGAGGCGTGGTACCAGCTGATCCTCGAGGCGCGCCCCGACTGGGCCGGCGTCGTCGCGCTGCACCACGGCTCGCTCGACAAGGAGGTCCGCGACTGGGTCGAGCTCGGCCTGAAGGAAGGGCGGCTGAAGGCGGTCGTCGCGACCTCGTCGCTCGACCTCGGCGTCGACTTCCTGCCGGTCGAGCGCGTGCTTCAGATCGGCTCGGCGAAGGGCGTCGCCCGCCTGCTGCAGCGGGCAGGGCGGAGCGGCCACGCGCCCGGGCGGCCGAGCCGAATCACGCTGGTGCCGACCAACACGCTCGAGCTCGTCGAGGCGGTCGCGGCACGGCGGGCAGCAGTCGCGGGCAGGATCGAGAAGCGCGCCGTTCCCGAAAAGCCGTTCGACGTTCTCGTCCAGCACCTGGTGACGATCGCCCTCGGCGGCGGCTTCACGGCCGACGAGATGCATGCCGAGGTGAAGGGCGCGTGGTCGTACCGCAAGCTTTCGGCGGCCGAATTCCGCTGGGCGCTCGACTTCGTCGTCCAGGGCGGCGCCAGCCTGCGCGCGTACCCCGAGTACCACCGCGTCGTCGAGACGGGCGGCGTCTATCGCGTGCCGGACCGGGCGATCGCGCGTCGTCACAAGCTCAATGTCGGCACGATCGTCAGCGACGCGTCGATGCAGGTGAAGTACCTCTCGGGCGGCAAGATCGGGGTCGTCGAGGAAGGGTTCGTTGCGCGGCTGAAGAAGGGCGACTGCTTCGTCTTCGCCGGCCGCACGCTCGAATTCGTCCGCGCCGAGGAGATGACCGCCTACGTCAAGCGGGCCGACGGCAGGAAGGCGTTCATGATCGCCTGGGCCGGCGCCAAGATGCCGCTCTCGAGCGAGCTCGCCGACTCGGTGGTCGAAGTCCTCGCCGATGCCGCGCAGGGCGATTTCTTCGACCCCGAGATGGCCGCGGCGCGGCCGATGCTCGAGACGCAGATGGCGCTGTCGCGGATTCCGACCGCGAAGACGCTGCTGATCGAGAAGCTCGAATCGCGCGAAGGACAGCATCTCTTTCTCTATCCGTTCGCCGGCCGCAACGCCCACATCGGCCTCGGCAGCCTGCTTGCGTGGCGGCTCTCGAAAAACCAGCCGAACACGTTCTCGATCGTCATCAACGACTACGGGCTCGAGCTGCTCTCGGCCAAGCCGGTCGATCCGGCGCCGCTCGTCGACCAGAGCCTGTTCGAGGAGGGCGACCTGCTGCACGACGTGCTCGCGAGCCTCAACTCGAGCGAGCTCGCGCGGCGGCGCTTTCGCGAGATCGCTCGCGTCGCGGGACTGATCAGCCAGGGCTATCCCGGGCAGCCGAAGTCGACCCGCCAGCTGCAGGCGTCGAGCTCGCTCTTCTACGAGGTGTTTCGCAAGTACGACGGCGACAACATGCTGCTCGGCCAGGCCGAGCGCGAGGTGCTAAGCCAGGAGCTCGACATCAAGCGGCTGCGAGAGGTGCTCAGGCGCATGCGCGAGCAGAAGGTCGTCTTCGTCGACCTCGCCGTGCCGAGCCCGTTCGCGCTGCCGCTGATGGTCGAGCGCTTCCGCGAGAAGCTGACGACCGAAAAGCTCAAGGACCGGCTCGAGCGCATGCTGAAGGAGATGGAGCGTGAGGCCGAGCGAGGCTGAGCTTCGATCCGCCGAGCACCGGCGCTCCTCCCGGAGCGCCGGCACTCTGTTCGGCTACAACGTCACCGCGGTGGCGGCCTGCCGGATGAGGTCGGCGACGGCCTGCGGCTGTGACACGTAGACGGCGTGGCTTCCCGCGATCTCCGTGACCTTCGATCCGGCACGTTGCGACATCGCACGCTGCGCCGGCGGCGGAATCATCTTGTCGTCCTTGGCAACCAGATACCAGCTCGGCTTGGTCTTCCACGCCGGCGACGTCACTTCGCCGGCAAGCGCGTCGACGCCCCACGGCACCTGCGAGGCCGCCATGAAGCTCGCCTTGGCCTCGGGCACGTCGGCGGCGAAAGCAGCGGCGAATCTGGCTTGGTCGAGCAGCAGGAAACCGTCTTGCGGCGGCAGGATCGGCGGCACCGGCGCGCCCGGGGCGGGATCCTTGATCAACGACGCGACGGACTCGCCCCGGTCCGGAGCGAACGCGGCGACGTAGATCAGGCCGGCCACCCGGGGATCGGTTCCCGCCTCGGTGACGACGACGCCGCCGTAGGAGTGACCGACGAGGATCGACTTGCCTTTCTGGGCCGCGATCACGCGCTTCGTGAAGGCAACGTCGTCCTCCAGCGAGGTGGTCGGGTTCTGGACGATGGTGACGTCGTAGCCGTCGCTCTTCAGGATGTTGTAGACGCCCTCCCAGCCGGAGCCGTCGACGAAGCCGCCGTGGATGAGGACGATGCTCGGGGTTGATGCATTCATGATGGATCTCGCTTTCGCATGAAGGTGTTGAGTGGGACCGGACTTGCCAGGATGTGCGGACCTGCCGCGACGGTCTTGGCAAATGCTTTACCTCTAAAGCATGCAGACACTTTATTGGTGAACGTTTGACAAGTCAACGATCTTTACATCGACCGATCCGGGTCGCGAACTAAGATCCATGGCCGTGGATGCGCAGCCGGCCCGGGCCGGCGCCTCAGCGCAGCGCCACGGGTCGTTCATCGAGGAGGTCGACATGACTCTGCATCGTCTGGCCGGACCGGCATTCGCAGCATTGGCGTGTGCCTGCGCCACTCCCTTCGCCCAGGGTCAGACCCCGGGCGAGATCCCCAACCCCGGCACGTACAAGGGCAGCATGGAGTTGCAACGCCAGTACGACCAGCAGCAGCAACAGCAGCGCGATCAGCAGCAGCAAGGGCAACAGCAGCGCGACCAGCAGTGGAACTCGACCGTGCGCCAGCAGCAGGCGCAGCAGAACGCAGCCGTCGCGCAGGGTCAGGACGTCCTGCGGACCTGGCAGAAGCGGCCTCCGCTCGCCCCCGATCACAACCCCTTGCTCGGCCGCTGGAATTCGCAGGGCACTGCCGGTCGCCCGGCGGCCGGCGGCGGCGACATGGCGGCGCTCGCACAGTCGCTCATCGGCGGCATGACCGCGGGGATGTGCGATTCGATGCTCGGTCGCGGCCTGATCGAGTTCCGGCCGGCGGCGCTCGTCGCGATTGCTGCCAACGGCAGCGAACACGTCCTCTACCACCTCGAGTACCGCGGCGGCGGATCGCGCGTCGTCGTGCTGCCGAAGGATGCGCGGACGTTCACGCACATGATCATCGACTTCGACCGCCCCGACCACGGCACCGTCGCGGCCGTGGGCTGCGGGCTCACCCGCGTCGGCGCCGCAAGGGGCCTGGCGCAAAGCGCTCCGGAGCCCGCGAACGACTGGGCCTCGACCTGCAGCTCGCCGATGCACGGCGGCACCGACATCTACGTCGCGCGCTCGAGCATCCGCAGGTCCGGCGACGCGGTGCAGATGTGGGACCTGTACGACTTCAAGACGGTGCAGACGATCGCCGGCTCGCGGGTCCTGTCGGCCCGCAACCAATACGAATACGACTGCCGCGGGATGCGCCGCAGGATGCTCTACTCGCAAGGGTTCGCCGAGCACATGGCCAAGGGGCCCATGGTCGCGGGAGGCGAGGGCGCCGCCAGCTGGGAGCGCATTTCGGCCGGCAGCTTTGTCGACGCCTGCTACGTGAAGACCGCCTGCGCGAAGCCGTAGCCGACCGGGCCGCGCGCGACAAGCGACGCGTGGCCTACTCGGGAAGGCTTCCGAGGCCGAACAGCACTTGCAACTCCGGGCTCGGCCGCCCGAGGGCCGCGAACCACCGCGCGTAGAGCTCCGCCAGGGTGCTGCTCTTGTAGATCTGCGCCAGTGCGGTATTGACGGCCAGCCGCATCGCCCAGTCGCCGCGCGGCACCACGATGGCGTACGGCTCGAACGACAAGGCATCGGCCATCAGTGCCAGCGAGCCGGGATCCTTGGCCTTCTCGGCAAGGGCGATCAGGAGCAGACGATCGCTGGCGAAGGCATCGATCGTGCCGGCCTCCAACTGCGCGAGACCTTCGTCGCGCGTCTTCAGCGGCACCACGGTCGCGGTCACGAGCTTGGCTTTCAGGGCATCGTTCAGCGCCCGCTCGTTGCTGGTGCCGCCGATCACGCCGATCTTCTTGTTCGCGAGGTCGAGGAGCGAATTGCCGGCCGTGCTCTTCTTGATCAGCAGGCCGGTGCCATCGGCGAAGATCAGCGACGAGAAGTCCACCTCCTTCATCCGGCTCAGGGTGACCGTGGTCGCGCCGCACTCCATGTCGGCCTGGCCGCCGGCGACGGCGCTCAGTCGCGTCTGGGTCGTCACTGGCACCCAGGTCACGTTCAACGGGCCGCCCCCGAGCTGGCGCTCGATCGCGGTGATGACGCTGCGGCACAGCTCGACGGTATAGCCGTTCGGCTTCTTGTCGCTGTCCTCGAACGAGAACGGTGCCGCATCGACGCGGTACGCCACCGCGATCGATTTGGTGTCGCGAACCTTCTTGAGCCGCCCGTCGAGCGGCGTGGAGACCTGCGCGAGGGCCAGGGCCGGGGCTAGTGAGAGGATGGTCAGCAGGGTCGTCAAGCGGAACAAAGTTTTCTCCTCGAATCGCCGGGGAAGATGCCGCGAAGGGCATCGAGAGCCCGCGATTACGCCTGCGGCCGGCCCGGATTGTCGATTGGACCTTGGGACCATGAGCCCGTCGAGACGGCCCTGGCGCAGGCGGACGCCGCCCATGAGACGGCCCTCGTTCATGGTCGGATTGCGTCGGCGATCCTGACATCGGGCTTTGGCCGCACATCCGTCGGGTTGAGGATGCGGACCGCGCCGGCGTGACCGCAGCCGCGCGCCCGGTCGCCGCCCGGTCACGGCAGGCGGGTGAATCCGTCGCCGCTCCAGCGCTCGCTGCCGACGCCGTGGTGGACGAAAAAGAGCCCCTCGGAATCGAAGCGATCCTTGACGGCGAGCAGCCGCGCGTAGTTGTCGCCCCAGAAGGCGCGCTGCCAGTTCGTCTCGAAGAAATCGCTTTCCGAGACGTACGACCCGGGATCGGGAACGACCTTGCGCAACTCGGCGTGTGCGTTCCTGACCGCATGTGCCTCGGCTCGCGCGAGCGCAACGTCGGGCTCGTGACCCGCGACGCGCGGATACGCGGGCTGCTCCCCGGCGCCCGAGATCGCGAGTGCGAAGGCGTCGAGCACGGCAGGATTGGTGGCCGTTTCGCGCGCCGCGGCGATCGCGTCGGCGGGCGCGCCGGCGAGCCCCTTGTTGACGTGCAGCGAAACGCCCCAGTGACGCGTCGCGGCAAAGAGGGCGTCGTCGAGCGCTTGCCTGTGATCGTCGCCCAGAAGCGCCGCCGGCATCCAGGTCGAGCTGTAGCCGTGCAGGACCTGGCCGGCCTGGCCCTGGTCGCCCGGCCAGAAGACGTTGCCGCGCGGCGCGTCGGCGCGATCGTCTGTCGCGATGAAGCCGAGGACGCGCTTGACGAGCGTCGGCGCCCAGAACTCGCGCGCCGACGTCGACACGATCTTCAGCGGCGAGAACTCGACCTTGAACGCGTCCGGCGCGGCGTCGAGAGCGGCGAAGAACGGCTGCCAGACGGCCTGGGCCTGGCTGCGCGTGAGACCCTGGAACACCATCGAGATCTTCAGCGTGTTGTCGGGACGGAAGCCGATCTGCTCGCCCCAGTGCGGGTTGGCAAGGCTCTTCGCGTAGAACTCCGTCGCCACCGCGATGAGGCGGCGAAACGCTGCATCCGAAGTCGCCCGGACCGTCACGTTGACCGCGCCGAAGTCCTCGGGCAGCGGGTGCACGCGCAGCGTCACCCTTGTGACCACCCCGAGGCTGCCGCCGCCGCCGCCCTTCAAACCCCAGAACAAGTCTGGGTTCGTGCACGCGTTCGCGATCCGAACCGCGCCGTCGGCGGTCACGACCTCGGCTTCGAGCAGGCTCGCCGCCGCGAGGCCGTAGGCCTTCGAGAAGCTGCCGAAGCCGCCGCTCTGGATCAGGCCCGCGACGCCGACGGTCATGCAGCCGCCGCCTTGCACGTAGCCGCCGCTGCGGGTCGTGACGGCGTCGTAGGCATGCGCCCAGACTGCGCCGGCGCCGATCGAGACGGCGCGGGCCGGTGACGCTCGCCCGCTGCAGCCGGCGCCGACGAAGGCGTCGTGCACCGCGATCTCGTTCATGCGCCGCGTCCAGACCAGCAGCGAGTCCGACGCGTTGGACGTGCCCTGGTAGCTGTGGCCGCCGCCCTTGACGACGAGGCGCAGGTTGTGGTCGCGCGCGAAGTTGACTGCCGCGACGACGTCTGCCGTGTGTCGCGCGACGACCGCGTAGCGGCTCGGCATCGACGTCCAGGCGTCGACCCAGCCGAGCGTCTGCGTCAGGGCGACATCGTCGCCGAGGGCGTAGGGATTCTTCAGGCTCTTCCAGAGCGTCGTGCAAGCTTGCGCGCCAGGCGCCGCGATGCACGGCTCGAACGGCGATCGCAGCGCAGCGAAGGCACCACCGAGCTCGGCCCGCAACGCTTCCCACGACGCTGGCGACGGCCACGCCGCATCGCCAGGGCGCACGCGCGAGCGCGCCGCGGCTGCAGCCAACCGCTGCGGCAAGGAGAAGCCGACCACGGAGGCGAGCGGCAAGGCGACTGCGGCGCGCAGGACGCGCCTTCGCTGCGATCGGGGGTCGCTCATCGTCATCGCACGTTGAATCAGGTGCAGGTTCGAACGACCGTACCACGAAGCGGCGGCGACGAGCGCTGCCAAGGGTTCGCGCGCCTGGACGCACATGCCGCGCCGTTGAGCGCTCGGCACGGGGTTGCGCGGTCCGTGGCATCCTCGCGTTCCATCCTCCCTCGGCGTTGCGCCATGCTTGAGCTTCGTCCGTCGTGCGAACACTGCGACATCGCCTTGCCCGCGGAGTCGACCGACGCCCGCATCTGCAGTTTCGAGTGCACCTTCTGCGCCGCTTGCGTGCGCGACGTGCTACTCGACGTCTGCCCGAACTGCGGCGGCGGCTTCGAAGCGCGGCCGATCCGGCCGCGACACGACCTGCGCGGCGGCAACGACCTCGCTCATCACCCGGCGAGCCGCACCGCTCGCCATCGACCGGTCGACGTCGAGCACCACCGCGCGTTCGCCGCGGCGATCGCGAAGATTGCGCCGAAGGACCGCTGAGCCGGCGCGGTTCGCGCCGACGGTCAGTAGTAGATGCTGCGCGGCACGCCGCCGCCGACAGCGATCGACTCGCCGTTGATGGCGAGCGAGCGTGGCGAGGCGAGGAACGCGACGATGTCGGCGACCTCCGCGGCGTCGACGAAATGGCGGATCGAGTTGCCGTCGGCGATGCGCCTTTCGACCTCGCGCGCATCGACGCCGAGCGCGGCGACCTGGGCTTCGATCAGCGCGGCGGTGCGCTCGGTGCGTGTCACACCGGGGTGGACGACGTTGACGTTGACGCCGTCGGGGCCGAGCTCGTCGGCGAGATTCTTGGCCAGCGCGGCGACGGCGACGTTGCGGATGCTGCCGACGGTGTTGCCGGTGTGGCGCGCCGCCAGGCCGCTGACGAGGATGATCCGGCCCCAGC
The DNA here is from genome assembly GCA_036272325.1 of Caldimonas sp. GTDB lineage: Bacteria > Pseudomonadota > Gammaproteobacteria > Burkholderiales > Burkholderiaceae_C > Schlegelella_A. The sequence goes on from DATAYY010000061.1 coordinate 26,941, forward strand.
GACGCTCGCGCATGTGCGGCGCGACCGCGCGCGCGCAGCGCACGTAGCCCATTACCTTGGTGTCCATCTCGCGGTGAAAGTGCGCCGCGTCGATCTCGGCGAGCTTCGGCGGCGGCGCGTAGCCGCCCGGCTCGGCCGCGGCCGCGACGAGGATGTCGATGCCGCCGCCGAGCGTGCGGGCGGCGGCGGCGACCGCCGCTTCGACCTGGGCCTGGTCGGTGGTGTCGGCAGCGACCGGGACGATCGTTCGCCCGCTTTCGGCAGCGATCTCGCTCGCCGCTGCAGCGAGCCGTACCGGATCGCGGGCGAGGATGGCGACGTGGGCGCCTTCGCGTGCAAGCGCGCGTGCGATCGCCTTGCCGATGCCGCGGCTGCCGCCGGTGATCAATGCGCGCTTGGCGCCGAGTTGGAGGTCCACGCAAGTGTCCTGGAGCACCCGGAACGGGTGCGCCAAGAATAGCTCCGCGCCGTGCCGCGCATCGGGCGGCGAGCGCGGTTCAGCGGCTCAGGAAGCGTCGCGCAGGCGGTGGCGGATCGCCATCCGGGTGCTGCAGCCGCGGGCGAAGTTCTCGCAGCCCCAGAACGCCTTGCCGCTTTGCCGCGCCGTCCGCTCGACGAGCTTGATGCCGCAGCTCGCGCAGGTCGGCCGCCACCACTCGCCGGCGAAGGCGACGTGCAGGAGCGCCTCCTGCTGCTCAGGCGTGCGGGTCGCGATCAGACGCAACAGATCGTCGACGTCGTGCAGGCCGATCCCGTTGCCGGCAGCGAACTCTCGCGCCTCGGCGCTGAAGTCGGACGTGGTCACGAACTGGCCGCGTGTGATGCCGTGCTGTGCCATCACGCCGCGCAGCTCGCGCACTTCCTTGACGCCGACCTTCCAGCGCATCCACTGCTTGCACTGCACGATGCTGGCCGGCGCATCGCCGTCGGCGTGGTTTAGCGAATGAAGCCAGATGTCGACGCCGCCGTCGGCGCCGTGCGACTGCGAGCGCGTCTCGAATCCGGCCTGCGCGAACAGCGCCTCGACGACCGCCTCGAAGCGGCGCCACTCGATCAGCTCGAAGACCTCGCGCGACCAGCGCTTGTGTGGCCGCCGCGGCGGCTCTTGCGGCAACGGCGCGGCCGCCGTCGCGGCGCCGGCGAGGCGGCCGGCGCGCATCAGGCGGGCGGCGATCGCCCGCGGCAGGCGGTCGTGTTCGGCGTCGCCGCCAGGTGGCCGCGTATCGGGGCCTTCGTGCCAGGACATGTCGATCTCCGATGGAATCAGCGATGGTAGGAAGCGCAGTCGCGGCGCGCACGTCGGCGGCCACCGGCGACGTGAAGATCCGCACGGCCGATCGCAGTGCAGATCGATACATGCATCGCCGCCGCCGCCCCCTGTAGACTGCTCCGCGCCCCGCCGGGGCCAGGAGCACCGCGCCGATGCGTTCCGCGCCAGCCTTGCGCCGATCCCGACCTGCCGTGTCACCGGCCGAGCGGCTCGTCGCCGCGCGCCTGCGCATCGCCGAGCTGGGCGACGAAAGCGCCGTGATCGCTGCGCTCGTGCGCGAGGCACGTTCGCTCGGCGGCGCGCGCCGGGTGCTGATTGCGTTGGCCGCTGGCGAAGGGACCGACCTCGTCGCCGCGCACCTGCCGCGCGGCCAGGACGCGCGGGCGTTGCTGGCCGTCGTCGCCCCTGCGCTGCAGGAAGCCGGCCGGACGCGCACCGCTGCCGTGTGGGCGATGCCGTCGGCCAATGGCATCGCCACCCGTCGCCATTGCATCGTCGTTCCGCTCGTGGCGCAGTCGGAGGTCCTCGCCGTGCTTTATGCCGATGCCGCGGGCGCTTCGGGCGACCTCGACGACGCTGGCTGCGACGCGATCCGCGCACTCGCCGCGCAGGCAGCGTCGACGCTGGCCGACGTGCGCGACCGCCAGCGCCTGCGCGAGAACGCCGCGCAGCGCCAGGCCGAGCTCGCTGTGATCACCGCCATCCAGCAAGGGATCTCGGCCGGGCTCGACCTGCAGGCGATCGTCACCCTGGTCGGCGACAAGGTGCGCGAGGTCTTTGCGACCGGCAACGTCAACATCGCCTGGTGGGACGACAAGACCGACCTGGTGCAGGTCGCGTACCGCTACGAGCACGGCCGGCCGCTGCCCCTGCCGCCGCCGTGGACGCTCGAGCGCGGCGGGCCGGTCACCGCGATCATCCGCGAACGCGCACCGCGCGTCGCCAACACGCGCGCCGAACAGACGGCGGCCGGCATTGGCCCGGCGCCGGGGACCGACTGGGCGCATTCGATCGTCGGCGTGCCGATCGTCGGCAGCGATCGCGTGCTCGGCCTGATCTCGCTGCAGAACCACGATCGCGAATACGCCTACGGCAAGGACGACGTCCGGCTGCTGCAGACGATCGCTGCGAGCATGGGCGTCGCGCTCGAGAACGCGCGCCTGTTTGACGAGACGCAGCGGCTGCTCAAGGAGACCGAGCAGAGAAACGCCGAGCTGGCGGTGATCAACAGCGTGCAGCGCGGCATGGCCGGCTCGCTCGACTACCGAGCCATCGTCGATCTCGTCGGCGCCAAGGTCGGCGCGATCTTCGATGCCCAGTCGGTCCTGATCTCGAGCTTCGACGCTGCGCGCGGGCTCGAGCACATCCTGTACAGCGCCGAGAAGGGCGTGCTCTCGGAGCCGCTGACGCGACCGTTGCCGCAGACGCGGCGAACGTTGATCGCAACGCGCGAGCCGATCTTCGAGAACCGGATCGACGACGCCGTCATGCGCCGCCACGGCGGCGACACGACGCTGCCGGGAACGACGCGGCCGAAGGCGGCGATCTTCGTGCCGATGATCGTCGGCGACGTCGTCACCGGCTGCCTCAGCATCCAAAACGTCGACCGCTACGACGCCTTCACCGACGCCGACCTGCGGCTGATGCAGACGCTGGCGGCGAGCACCGGCGTCGCGCTCGAGAACGTCCGCCTCTTCAACGAGACGCGCGACGCGCTCGAGCAGCAGACGGCGACGGCCGAGGTGCTGCAGGTGCTGTCGCGGTCGCCGACCGACGTCCAGCCGGTCTTCGATGCCATCGTCGACAGCGCGCTCGCGTTGTGCGGCGCCCATATCGGCGGCGTCGCGACGTTCGACGGCGAGCTCGTCCATCTCGCCGCGTTCCACGCCGACTCGGCAGAAGGGACGGCGGCGATGCACGCCGGCTTTCCGATGAAGCCGGGCCGGGGCTCGATCCTGGCGCGGGCGGTCCTCGAGCGCCAGGTGATCCAGATCTACGATGTCCTCGCCGACCCCGACTACGCGCTGAAGGACGCGACGAGGCAGATCGGCTACCGCAGCAATATCGCGGTGCCGATGATGCGCGACGGCGAGGTGATCGGCTCGATCGGAGTCTGTCGCGAAGAGCCGAGCGCCTTTTCCGACAGGCACGTTCGCCTGCTGCGTATGTTCGCCGACCAGGCGGTGATCGCGCTCGAGAACGTCCGCCTCTTCCACGAAACCAGGGAGGCGCTCGAGCGGCAGACGGCGACGGCGGAGATCCTGAAGGTGATCGCAGCATCGCCCGATGACGTGCAGCCGGTGTTCGACGCGATCGCGGCGAGTTCGAACCGGCTTCTCGCCGGGCACTCGACAGCCGTCTGGCGCTTTCGCGACGACGCGATGGTCCTGGTCGGATTCACTCCGACCACGCCCGAAGGCGATGCCGCCCTGCTGCAACTCTCGGGCACCGCGCTCGGACGCGTCCCGCTCGCGCCGCGACTCATCGCCGGCGAAACCGTCCGCGTCACGGACACCGAGGACGAAACCCCGTTGAGCGACGCGGCGCGCGCGGTCGCCCGCGCGCGCGGCTATCGCAGCATGGTGCTCAGCCCGCTGCGGCATAACGACGTCTCAATCGGCATGCTCAGCGTGACCCGGCGCGAACCGGGGGATTTCAGCCCGCACCAGATCGAGCTGCTCAAGACTTTCGCCGACCAGGCGGTGATCGCGATCGAGAACGTGCGCCTGTTCAACGAGACGAGGGAGGCGCTCGAACAGCAGACGGCCACGGCCGAAGTGCTGCGCGTGATGAGCAGCTCGCCGACCGACGTGCAGCCGGTGTTCGACGCGATCGCCGAGCGCGCGATGGCGCTCTGTGGCGGCATCATGGGAGCGGCGTCGCGTGTCGACGGCGGACTTGTCCATCTGGTGAGCTACCGCGGCACATCGGTTCGGGGCGAGGCAACGCTACGCGCTGCGTTCCCGATGCCGATCGACCGTGGCTCGGCGCAGAGCCGTGCCATCGTCGAGCGCGGGCCGGTGCAGATCGAAGATGTCCTTCTGGACCCGCAATATCGGCTCCAGGAAGGTGCGGAGACCGGCTGGCGTTCCACGCTCGCCGTGCCACTCCTCCATGACGGCCTTGCCATCGGCGCGATCGCCGTCGGGCGCCCCGAGCCCGGCCGATTCCCGGCGAAATCGATCGCCCTCCTCGAGACCTTCGCGCGCCAGGCGGTGCTCGCGATCGAGAACGTGCGCCTCTTCAACGAGACCAGGGAAGCGCTCGAGCAGCAGACCGCAACCGCGGAGATCCTTCGAGTCATCAGCGGCTCGATCACCGATACCCAGCCGGTGTTCGACGCGATCGTGCGGAGCTGCCGGCGGCTGTTCGGCGGCAAGGCGGTGCACCTGGCGATGCCGCGCGGCGACATGATCGAGGACGTCGCCTTCGCCTCCGACGTGACGCCCACGCGCAAGGGCGTCGGCTTCCTCAAGCCGTGGCCGCTCGATCGCGGCAGCGGCGCCGGCACCTGCATCCTCGAAGGCCGCGTCGTCAGCGTCGCCGACACGGTGGAGGGCGCGAAGCAGTTCCCGCGCATGCACGACCTCGCGATCGCGCTCGGCTACCGCTCGTGCCTGTTCGTGCCGCTGCTGCGTGAGGGCAGGACGCTTGGCTCGCTCACCATCCTGCGCGAAACGACGGGTGAGTTCGACGCCCAGGAGATCGCGCTCGCGCAGACGTTCGCCGACCAGGCCGTGATCGCCATCGAGAACGTGCGCCTGTTCAATGAGACCAAGGACGCGCTCGAGCGCCAGACGGCGACGGCCGACATCCTGCGCGTGATCAGCGAGTCGCCGACTGACGTGCAGCCCGTGTTCGATGCGATCGCGCAGAGCGGCTTGCGGCTGTTCCCCGGAGCAGCAGTGGCGGTGAGCCGGCCCGACGGCGGGCAGGTCCGCTCGGTTTCGATCGCCGAGGAGGACTCGGCGCGCGCTGCGCGGTGGCGCGACGTCTTCCCCTTTCCGCTCGACCGGAGCCACATTCACGGCGCCGCGATGCTCGATTGCCGCGTCGTCGACGTTCCGGACGTCGCCCAGGAAGGCGGCCAGTTCGAGGCCGGCAAGCGCAACCTCGCGCCGTCCGGCTACCGCGCGATGACCGTCGTGCCGATGGTGCGAGAGCAGGTCGCGATCGGGGCGATCGCCGTCGTGCGCACGAAGCCCGGCCCCCTCTCGGCCGAGCAAATCGCGGTGCTCAAGACCTTCGCCGACCAGGCGGTGATCGCCATCGAGAACGTGCGCCTGTTCAACGAGACCAAGGACGCGCTCGAGCAGCAGACAGCGACCGCGACCATCCTGCGCGTCATCAGCCGCTCGCCGGGCGACGTCCAGCCGGTGTTCGAGGCGATCGCTTCGTCGGTGTATCAGATGCTCGGCCGCTGTTTCACCGGCGTGCTGCGCCGGGCCGGCGAGGGCTTCCGGCTGGTTGCGATGTTCGACGGCGAGAGGTCCGTCAGCGTGCCGAGCGCCGACTTCGTGCCGCTCGATCCGGTCGCCAACTTTCCATCGCGCGTGTTCACGAGCGGGGAGATGCTGCACATTCCCGACTGGACTGCCATCGAGCTGCCGCCGCACGAGCAGCGCGTTCGCGCGAGCCTCGGCGTCGCGGCGAGCCTCATGTTGCCGCTCATGCGCGAGAACGAATGCATCGCGGTCCTCTTCATCGGCCGCGCCACTCCGCGGGCGTTCACCGACAAGGAAGTCTCGCTCGCGCGTTCGTTCGTCGACCAGGCGGCGATCGCGATCGAGAACACGCGCTTGTTCAACGAGACGCGGGAGGCGCTCGAGCAGCAGGTCGCGACCTCCGACGTGCTGCAGGCGATCAGCAACTCGGTCGCCGATACCGCGCCGGTGTTCGACAAAATCCTCGCCGCCTGCGAGAAGCTCTTCAGCGGCAAGGATCTGGTCGTCTTCCGGCTCGAGGGCGAAGATCAGCTCGCGATCGGCGCGATCCGCGGGCCCGACCGCGAACGGGTCGATCGCATCCGCAGCCTCTTTCCGGTGCCGCTCGCCGGCACGGCCACCGAGCAGGCGATCCGCGAACGCCGCCTGGTGACATATGGCGATGTCCTCAACGACCCCGACGTGCCCGATGGCCTGCGCAGAATCGCGGCCGAGTTCGGCGAAACGTATGGCATCGCGATCGCACCGATGTTGTGGGAGGGCCGCTCGATCGGCTCGATCATGGTCGGCCGCCCGGAGCTGAGGCGATTCGACGACCAGGAGCAGCGGCTGCTCAGGACCTTCGCCGACCAGGCGGTGATCGCAATCCAGAACGCACGCCTGTTCAATGAAACGAGGGAAGCGCTCGAGCGCCAGACCGCCACTGGCGAGGTCCTGCGCGTGATCAGCAACTCGGTCGCCGACACGGCGCCGGTGTTCGACAAGATCCTCGAGAGCTGCCAACACCTGTTCGATATCGAGCAGCTCGGGATTTTCCTTGCCGGCGACGACGGCCTGCTGCATGCAGCGGCCTGGCGCGGCTCGGCGCTCGAGGCGTTCGCCCGTACGTTCCCGAAGCCGCTCGACCAGACGATCAGTGCGCGCGTGATGCGCGAGGGGCGGCCGCTGCAGATTGCGGACGCCGCGGCGATGGAAAGCGCGCCGCCATCGGTGCTCAGGATTGTCGAGCTGTTCGGCAACCATTCATGGCTCGGTGCGCCGATGCTGTGGGAAGGCCGTGCGATCGGCACCATCGGCCTGTTGCGCCAGCCGCCGCGGCCATTTTCGGACAAGGAGGTCGAGCTCCTGGCGACGTTCGCGGATCAGGCGGTGATCGCGATCCAGAATGCGCGTCTCTTCAAGCAGGCGGAGCAGGCGCGCGCGACCGCCGAGGCGGCGAACGAGGCGAAGAGCGCGTTCCTCGCGACGATGAGCCACGAAATCCGCACGCCGATGAACGCGGTGATCGGCATGAGCGGGCTGCTCCTCGACACCAAGCTCGACGTCGAGCAGCGCGACTACGTCGAGACGGTGCGCGAGTCGGGCGATGCGCTGCTCACGATCATCAACGACATCCTCGACTTCTCGAAGATCGAGGCCGGCCGGATGGACATCGAGGCGCATCCGTTCGACCTGCGCGAGTGCGTCGAGTCGGCGCTCGACCTCGTCAGCACGCGCGCGACCGAGAAGAATCTCGACACGGCGTACGTGTTCGAGGGCGACGTTCCGGCGGCGATCAACGGCGACCTGACACGGCTGCGCCAGATCCTGCTCAACCTGCTCTCGAACGCGGTCAAGTTCACCGAGACGGGCGAAGTCGTGCTGACGGTGCAGAGCGAGGCGCTCGACGGCGATCGGGTCGCGCTGACGTTCGCGGTGCACGACACCGGGATCGGCCTCAGCGCCGAAGGAATGGGGCGACTGTTCCAGTCGTTCTCGCAGGCCGACTCGAGCACGACGCGCAAGTACGGCGGCACCGGGCTCGGCCTGGCGATCAGCAAGCGCCTGGCCGAGCTGATGGGCGGCCGGATGTGGGCCGAAAGTGGCGGTCCGGGGCACGGCTCGACCTTCCTCTTCACGATCGCGGCGCCGATCGCCGAGCTGCCGCCCAGCCGGCGCCGCGAATTCCTCGGCCTCCAGCCCGAGCTGCAGGGCAGGCGAATCCTCGTCGTCGACGACAACGCGACCAACCGCCGCGTCCTCGCGCTCCAGGCCGGCAAGTGGGGCATGACGGTGCGCGACACCGAGTCGCCGCTCGAATCGCTGCGCTGGCTCGAAGACGCGGACGAGCGCTTCGACCTCGCGATCCTCGACATGCACATGCCGGTGATGGACGGCGTCGCACTGGCGCGCCGCATGCGGGCCGTGCGGCGCGCGCTGCCGCTCGTCCTGTTCAGCTCGCTCGGCAGGCGCGAGGTGGGCGACGCCGAGTCGCTGTTCGACGCCTACCTGGCCAAGCCGATCCGCCAATCGCACCTGTTCGACACGCTCGTCGGTCTGCTCACCAAGGAGCCATCGGCACTGGCGGCGCCGGCGGCGGCGCCGGCCAAGCCGATGTTCGATTCCGAGATGGCGGCGCGCCACCCGCTGCGGATCCTGCTCGCCGAGGACAACGTCGTGAACCAGAAGCTCGCGATGCGCCTGCTCCAGCAGATGGGCTACCGCGCCGACCTGGCGTCGAACGGCATCGAGGCGGTCGAATCGGTGCAGCGCCAGGCCTACGATGTCGTGCTGATGGACGTGCAGATGCCCGAGCTCGATGGCCTCGATGCGACGCGGCAGATCTGCGCGCTGATGGCGGCGCGGCGGCCGCGCATCGTCGCGATGACGGCCAACGCGATGCAGGGCGATCGCGAGATGTGCCTGGAGGCGGGAATGGACGACTACCTGACCAAGCCGATCCGCGTCGACCGCCTGGTCGAGGTGCTCAATGCCGTTCCGATCCGCGAGGGGGCCCTGCGATGAGCGGGCCGGCGATCGACGACGTCGCCTTCGCCGAGCTGCAGCAGAGCGCCGGCGCCGACTTCGTCCACGAGCTGGTCGACACCTTCCTCGAGGAAGCGCCGCGCATGCTGGCTGAATTGCGCTCCGCCGCCGTCACGGGGCGAAGCGACGCGTTTCGCCGCGCGGCCCACTCGCTGAAGTCGAACGCGAACACCTTCGGCGCTCTGACGCTCGGAAGCATGGCGCGCGAGCTCGAGCTGAACGGGGCGCCGCCCGGCGGCGACGAGGCGGCGATCGACACCCTCGCTGCGGAGTACGGCCGGGTCGCGGCGCGGCTCGCGGAGCTGCGCGGTGTCTGACGCGCTGCGGGGGCCGGCGCGCCTGCTCGTCGCCGACGACAACAAGGTCAACCGGCTGTTGCTCGCGCGCAGCCTCGAGCTGCAGGGCCACAGCGTCGAGTCCGCTGCGAACGGACGCGTCGCCCTCGAGATGCTGCGCAAGGGCGGCTTCGATCTGCTGCTGCTCGACATGGAGATGCCCGAGATGGACGGCTTCCAGGTCCTCGAGCAGCTCACGGCCGACAGCGCCTTGCGCGACCTGCCGGTGATCGTGACGTCGTCGCTCGAGGGCATCGCGCACATCGTGCGCTGCATCGAGCTCGGCGCCGAGGACTACCTGTCCAAGCCCGTCAACGCCGTGCTGCTGAAAGCGCGGATCGGTGCCAGCCTCGAGAAGAAGCGCCTGCGCGACCAGCAGAAGGAGCTCGTGCGGCGCTTCGCCACCTCGGAGGTGGCGCAGGACCTGCAGGAGTCCGGCTTCGCACTCGAGGGACGGCGGGTCAATGCAACCGTGCTCTTCTGCGACATCCGCGACTTCACGGCGCTCGTCGAATCGCAGCCGCCGGAAGAGACGATCGAGCTGCTCAACACCTACTACACGCTGATGTTCGACGCCATCAACGGGCAGGGCGGCGTCGTCAACCAGATGATCGGCGACGGGCTGATGGCGATCTTCGGTGCACCGCTGCCGTTGCCCGACCACGCCGCGGCGGCGGCGCGCGCAGCGCTCGACATGGTCGAGATGATCGAGCTCTTCGGCGTCGAGCGGCGCGACGCCGGCCGGGCGCCGATCCGGATCGGCGTCGGCATCGCGACCGGCGAGCTGATCGCCGGCTACACCGGCACCCAGAAGCGCGCGACCTACACCTGCATCGGCGACACCGTCAACCTCGCGGCGCGGCTCGAGACCCACACCAAGGTCGCGCAGCGTGCGATCCTCGTCGATGCGGCGACGCGCGCCGGGTTCGGCGACCAGATCGCGGTCGAGGCGCTCGGGCCGGTCGCCTTGCGCGGCAAGGCGTTGGCGGTGGAAGTCTTCGCCCTCGCGGCCCTGCCGGTCGCGGCGCCGGGACGCTAGCGGCGCGCCTCGCTCGCCTCGGCTACGGCGTCGCGCGTACGAGGCGCAGCGGGAACTTCTTCTGGCCAATGTTCGCGCGCACCTTGCCGTTGCTGAAGTTGACGAGCCAGGCATTGAGGTCGTCGTCGTGGCCTTCGCGAACGGCCCAGAACAGGTTCTTCGGCGTCCCCGGAAACGCCTTCGCGTCGATCAAGGGCTTCTTCTTCGCCGTCTTGTCGACGATGCCGACCAGCTCGTCGCGGTCCGGGATGCGCCAGAACTTGACCTGATCGTGGGCGTCGTCGGCGACCTTCTTGGCTTCCTTGTACGTGAACGTCGCCGCCTTGCCGCTGCAGGTCTTGCCGTCCCAGTGCATCCCTTCGGCACAGCGACGCCAGATCAACCGCGTGGTCGAGTCGGTGACCTCCTGACCGTCGGCCGAGATCACGAAGCGTCCCTGGGCCGGGCTTGCGCCAGCAGCGAAGGCGAGCAGCGCGAACGCTGCGATGCGAGAGCCGAGCGCGGCCCCACGAGACAGTGTCATGAAATCTCCCCGGTCGGCGTCGGATGCCGGTGCGAGCGCATCGGCCGGCGGATTATAGAAATGAACTTCCCGTTTGCCCGGGCGCACGCAGCCACCCGCATCGACAGTTGAGACGAGACGGCGCGTCCGTGGCCGCGACTATCCTTGCACGCGCGGGAGCGCGCGCATGGAGAACGACATTCTGGTGATCGGCGCCGGGCCGGCCGGGCTCGCGGTCGCGGCGACACTGATCGACAAGGGCAGAAAGCCGCTCGTGATCGAGAAGGCGCAGGCGGTCGGTGCTGCCTGGCGCACGCACTACGAGCGGCTCCGTCTTCACACCGTGAAGTCGCTGTCGGCGCTGCCTGGCCTGGCGTTTCCGAGCGCAGAGCCTCGCTACGTGCCGCGCCAGGGCGTCGTCGACTATCTGAGCGCGTACGCGGCACGGGCCGCAATCGAGCCGCGCTTCGGCGAGGAAGCGACGACGATCGTTCGCGACGGCGACGGCTGGCGCACGGCGACGCGCTCGGGGCGGGCGTATCGGTCGAATGTCGTCGTGATCGCCACCGGCGCGAACAATCATCCCAACGTGCCGCGGATCGAAGGCGAGGACGCGTTCGCCGGCCGGGTCCTGCACAGCCGCGACTACCGCAACGCGGCGCCGTTCGCGGGGCAGCGGGTTCTCGTGGTCGGCATGGGCAACACCGGCGCCGAGATTGCGCTCGATCTCGCCGAGCACGGCGTCGCCGTGACGCTTTCGGTGCGCTCGCCGGTCAACATCGTCCTGCGCGACGTTCTCGGCCGGCCGACGCAGCAGACCTCGATCCTGCTCGCCCGCTTGCCGACCAGGCTCGGCGACGCACTGGCACGTTTCTTCGCCGACGTCAGCGTCGGCGACATCGGCCGGCTGGGCTTGCGCCGCTCGCCCATCTCACCGCTGCGCGAGCTGCGCGAGCTCGGCCACACGCCGGTGATCGACGTCGGCACGCTGGCGCGGATCCGCTCCGGCGAGATCGGAGTCCGGCCCGGGATCCGCCGCCTCCATGCCGACGGCGCCGAGTTCGTCGACGGCAGCCGGGCGCCGTTCGACCGGGTCGTCCTCGCAACCGGCTACCGCGCCGGCATCGACGCGCTCTTGCCGGGCATCGCGGTGCCCGTCGACGCGAACGGGATGCCGCTGGCGGTGGCGGGCGAGGGGCCGCTCGCGGGGATCTACTTCATCGGCTTCGACATCCGCCAGCCCGGCGGCCTGCTGCGCACGATCGCAGCGCAGTCGCTTGCCGTCGCCGAGCGGATCAGCGCCACCCCGGCAACCTCGCGGGCGGCGTAATGGTTCGCGCCCCCTATCGGGCCGATCCGGCGCCGACTAGCATCCGCCCCCAGCCGCACACGGGCGACCGCCCGCCCGCGGCTGAAGCGTTTTGCAGCTGGCGCCCTGGAGCGAGGGGCGACGCTGCGTCTTCTTGCGCGAACGGGAAAGAACGACCTTGAATCCGAACGAGATCGCGATCTACGCCGTCGAGACCAAGGCCATCATCCAGATCCTGTGGGGACTGCTGCTGATCATGGCGATCACCCTGGTCGCGGTCTCGATCATGTACGTGCTGCTGCGCCTGCAGATGCGCTCGAGCCGGCGCCGCGAGTCGCAGCTTGCCCGCAATGTCGCCGCCAAGTCCGAGGAGATCACCCGTCTAGAGGCGCGCATCGCCGAGTACGTCGAGATGGAAGAAGGCGTCGAGGAGCTGAAGACCGAGGTGCGCCGCGCCGATGCGATCCGCGGCAAGACCGAAGAACGCCTGCGCCAGCAGAACACCGAGCTCGACGAGCTGCGGACAGTCGCGCAGGACCGGATGAAGGAGCTTGAGTTCCTGCGCAAGATCGTCGAGCACGTCGACGGCTTGTAGAGTCCGAGGTCATGGACAACGCACCTCTGGTCGACCCCGTGGCTCGAGCGCCTTGGCGCTACAGCGGTGCGGCCATCGCCCTGCACTGGATCCTCGCGATCCTGATCACGCTGACGACGGCGATCGGCTGGCGGATGATGTGGATCGAGCACGAGCCCGGCAGCGAGCAGTGGTTCGACCTGCACAAGTCGATCGGCCTGGTGATCGCCGCGCTCGTCGCGATGCGCCTGCTGTGGCGGCTGACGCACCGGCCCGAGCCTCGCCCCACCGGGGCCGCGTGGGAGGCGAAGCTGGCATCGGTCACGCACGCCTTGCTCTACGTCCTCATCGTCGCGCTGCCGATCACCGGCTACCTCGGCGCCTCGTACAGCAAGGCCGGCGTGCTGTGGTTCGGCCTCGCAACGCCGCGCTGGACGGACCCCGACCATGACACCTCCGAGCAGTTCTTCACCGTCCACGGCGTACTGCTGTGGACGCTGGTTGCCGTCGTCGCCCTCCACGTCGCGGGCGCGCTCAAGCACTTGCTGATCGACAAGGACGGCACCTTCCGGCGCATGTGGTTCGCGCCCCGGCGCTAGCGAAGCCGCCTTGTCCCCGACGACCGCATCACCGGCCCCGACCGGTTGCGTTCGGACACATGTGAAGCATCTGCACGCACACCGTGAAAAATTCGTCGCTTCCGGGCTTGGGGCCACCCGCGACGTCCGGTCCGACGGGCAAATAGTGGCGCTTCTCGACCCGGATCGGCGTCGCCGCGCACGGGCACGTCATCTGCGTGAGGGAACGGGACCGGCATTCGTATCCATCTGTCGCTGCCGCCCCCATTGCAAGAGCGCCACCCGTGTACGCCACCCTGAAGGCAAGTCGTGAGGCACCCGTGCTAGGCAGATTCCTGTCCGGCAAGCGCGCGGCATGGCTGAAGCGCGAAGAGTCGATCATGGGCACCAGCATCGTCGTCGAGCTGTGGGCCGACGAGCAAGCGGCCGGCGAGGCTGCGGTGACCGCGGTGATGGACGAGATGCGTCGCATCGATCGCACGATGAGCCCGCACAAGGAAGACTCCGAGCTGTCGCGCATCAACCGCGAGGCGTTCGCGGCGCCGGTGCCCCTCAGCGTCGAGATGGCGCGCCTGATCGCGCGCGCGGCCGAGTTCTCCGAGCTCTCCGGCGGTGCCTTCGACATCACCTACGCCGCGGTCGGCCAGCTCTACGACTACCGCAACCATGTCCGCCCGAGCGAGGCCGAGCTCGCGGCAGCGCGTGCCGCCGTCGGCTGGCGCGGGCTCGTCCTCGACAGCAAGCAGCAGACGGTCCGCTTCGCCAGGCCCGGCATGCGGATCGACCTCGGCGGCTTCGCCAAGGGTCACGCCGTCGACAACGCGACGGCGATCCTGCGCCGGCGAGGCATCGCTCATGCGATGGTGAGCGCCGGCGGCGACAGCCGCGTCATCGGCGACCGCCGCGGCCGGCCCTGGACGATCGGCGTCCGCGACCCGCGCCGGCCCGGCCAGGTCGTGGCGATGCTGCCGCTGGAAGACGTCTCGATCTCGACCTCGGGCGACTACGAGCGCTATTTCGATGCCGAGGGGACGCGGTTTCACCATCTGATCGACCCGCAGACCGGTAAATCTCCACGCGGCATACAAAGCGTGACGATTCTTGCCGGCGATGGCTTGACCAGCGAGGCGCTTTCCAAGATCGTGTTTGTGCTCGGCGTCGAGCGCGGAATGGCCCTCGTCGAATCTCAGTCGGGTGTCGACGCGGTCGTCGTTGATGCCGAAGGCGCGCTTCACTTTTCTTCAGGATTGCTTGCAGCTCCACCTCCAACCAGCGCGTCGACGACGCAATGACTTCGCACCCGAGACCCACCAGGAGACTTCCATGAACAAGGTCGTGACCGGATCGTTATGGGCCAGCACCTTACTGTTGGGCGTGCTGGCAGGCTGCGGCAGCGGCTCCAGCAGCGGCGACTCGGCCACCGTGACGGTGGCGGGGGACGTGCCGATCGCGTACGCCCAACGCTCCAACACTGCCGCGATGAACCCCACGACCGGCGGCTCGTACGCGCCCGGCGGCGACCTGATGATCCGCGAGAAGTCATCGGCGAGCGCGCTCGAGCACAACATGACCTCGCAGTTCACGCAGGGGCGCGGCGACGTCCGCAGCCCGAGCGTCTCCTATGACGGCAAGCGGATCGTCTTCTCGATGAAGTGCCCGTCCGACAACACGTCCACCATCAGCGGCGCCCCGGCGTGCACTGACGGCTGGAACATCTGGGAATACGTCATGACCGACACGACGCCGACCGGCCTCGTGAGCGGCACGTTCCGTCGACTCACCGCCACCGGCAACGACGACGTCGAGCCCGCGTACCTGCCTGCCGGCCGCGGCATCGTCTTCACGTCGGACCGCCAGACCATCTCGAGCGTCAACCAGGCCCTCGGCCATAGCTACAAGGCCCGCGACGAGTACGAGCGCGAGACCGTCTTCAACCTGCACACGATGGACGCCGACGGCGGCAACGTGACGCAGATCTCGTTCAACCAGAGCCACGACCGCAACCCGACGGTGCGCCAGAACGGCGACATCATGTTCTCGCGCTGGGACCACGTCGGCGGCCGCAACCACTTCAAGGTCTTCCGCACCAAGCCGGACGGCACCGACATGTTCGTGCTGTACGGCGCCCACAGCGAAGGCAACAGCTTCCTGCACCCGAAGGACATGGACCCGAAGGGTAAGTACGCCGGGTTCCTCAGCTCCGACCTGATGCCGCTGTCGAAGACGCACGAAGGCGGTGGCCTCGTCTTCATCGACGCCGCCAACTTCTCCGAGCAGAACTCGCCGATCGCCCCCGGAATCACGGGCACCGGCCAGCACCAGGCGACGGCGCAGGCGCTGAACCTCGGCGGCGGACTGTCGAAGTACGGCCGCATCAGCTCGCCCGACCCGCTCTGGGACGGCACCGACCGCGTCCTCGTCTCGTTCACGCCGTGTGAAGTGAGCCGCAGTGGCGTCGTCGTTTCGTGCCAGACGCTGACGCAGGCCGAGATGGACCGCCTCAGCATGGAGCGCCTCAATGAGGTGGCCGCACTCGACGAGCTGCAGGCCAACGTGCCGCCGTCGTACGCCATCTACATGTTCGATCCGAACGCGCAGACGTTCCTGATCGTCGCCGCGCCGCCGCCGGGCATGATGAACATGCACCCGGTCGCGATCCAGGCCAAGACCGAGCCGAGCGCGTCGCTGCCGACCAACGTCGACCCGACGCTGGCGGCACAGGGCCTCGGCCTGCTCGAGGTGCGAAGCGTCTACGACACCGACGAGCTCGGCCGCATGGCCAGCGGCGTGCTGTCGGCGGCCGATGCGCCGGCGGGCTGCACGACGCAGATCACCACGACTGCGCCGACGGACCCGACCGACACGCGCTCGCAGGTCGCCGACCTCGTCAAGATGAAGGACCCGGCCAACGCCGCATATGGCTGCGCGCCTGCGTACTTCATCCGCGCGGTGCGCGCCATCGCCCCTGGTGTCGGCATGACCGGCATGCGCCAGGCGATCGGCGAGACCGAGTTCGAGATGCAGCAGATCGTCGGCTATGCACCGATCGAGCCCGACGGCTCGTTCAAGCTGACCATCCCCGCGGACACGCCGATCGGTCTGGCCGTCGTCAACGCGCGCGGCGAAGGCCTGCAGACGCACACCAACTGGATCCAGGTCCGCCCCGGAGAGCGTCGCACGTGCGACGGCTGCCACAGCCCGCGTCGCGGCGGCGCGATCAACTCCGGCACGGTGGTCAACGCCACGCCGGCGGGCATCAAGACCGCGCTGTCGGTCGCGCACGAGGCCGGCGAGACGATGGCAGGCACGCGCACGCGTCTCGACCCGACCGCGCTGAAGCTCGTCTCCGACCCGGTGTACACCGACTTCTGGGCCGACACCACGAAGCCGGGCGTCACCGCCCGCAAATCGGTCGCGCTCCTGTACACGGGCAATGCCAACCCGGCCGATGACCTCACCACGGCGGCGCCGACCAACGGCATCGTCAACTACCCGACGCACGTCGCGCCGCTGTGGACCAAGAACCGTGGCGCGAACACGTGCACCGGCTGCCACAACGACCCCGACAAGCTCGACCTGAGCGCGTCGATAACGGGCGCCGGCCGCATGGAGTCGTACCAGGAGATCATGCTCGGCGACCCGGCGCTCGACCCGGTCACCGGCCTGCCGATCACCGTGATCGATGACGGCGAGCTGATGATCGTCCGCGGCCCGGCGCTCGTCGACACGATGGCGAGCGAGGGTGACGCACTCGGCCTGGCGCGCAAGAGCCGGATCTACGAGATCATGTCCGGCCTCACGCTGATGTCGAGCGCCGAAGCGCAGGCCGCGCATCCGAACCCGCCGGCAACGGCGCCGGACCACTCGAAGATGCTCAGCAAGGCGGAGCTTCGCGTCCTGGCCGAATTCATCGACCTCGGCGGCAAGTACTTCAACGATCCGTTCGATCCGGCCGCCAACGTCAATCAGCTCAATGGCTTGAGCGAGGCGATTTTCGAGAAGGACGTCATGCCGATCCTTCAGAAGACGTGCGCAGCGTACTGCCACCAGGCCGTCGGAAGTAGCATCCCCGGCGACACGACCGCACCGGCAGCGGGAACGAACTTCCACAACAACCGCTTCGTGCTGGTCGGTGACGTGAAGGGTGACCTCGGCGTCACGGAGTCGATGATCTCGAACGCGTGCAACCCGGCGTCGAACTACTTGCTCAAGAGGCCGTCGTCGGTACCGCATCCGTCCACGCTGGCACAGCCGCAGACGTCCGCAGTGCTCCCGATCGGCAGCGCCGACTACAACACGATTGCCAACTGGATAGCGACAGGCTGTTGACGCTGATGACCGTACTGCGAAGGAAGATACTCTCGATCACGTTGCTGGGGACCCTGGCGGCTTGCGGAGGCTCATCGAATCCATTCGGGAATCCTCCCGTGGTCGAGAATCCGCTCAACGCCCAGGGTAACCAGCATCTCGCCTTCGCGTACTTTCAGAAGTGCATCGACCCGATCTTCAAGACTCCGCTGCAGAGTCAAGGTAGCACGACGACCAACACTTGCGCCGGCGGTGGCTGTCACGACACGGTGACGGGTACCGGCGGCGCACTTCGTTTGATCGGCAGCGCGCCGCCGCTCGACCTGAGTGATCCGGCCAATACGCCGGACGTCATTCGCGCGAGTGACATGTACAAGAACTTCTACTCCGCGCAGGGAATGGTGGTCGTTGGTGACCCCGCGGACAGCCGGCTCGTCGTCAAGCCACTTGTGCTCCACGTCTTTCACGGCGGCGGCCAGGTGTTTCCGGACGAGAACGACCCCAACATTCAGCTGATCAAGTACTGGATCACCCATCCTGCGCCGACGGGCCAGGACGAATTCAGCACCGCGACCTACACGATGTTCACGCCGGCCGATCCCGCGACCGGCACGTGCAACACGCAGTGAGCACCGTCGCCTGCTGGATGCCGCGGCGCGAACGCGGCAAGGGAATGACTCGGCCGTCGCAGGGTCTCGCCGGCGTGATCTTTGTCGCGCTTGCCACGGTGATGCCTTCGGTGCGCGCCGCCGACTCGCCGCCATCTTCAGCGATCGCCGCTTCGGCGCCGGTTGCGAGCGCGTCGGCCGCAGCCGTCGCAGTGCCGAGCGCGGCTTCGTCGCCGGTCGCTGCGGCTCCGGCGCCGGCTGCTTCGGCGTCGGCCGCCGCGGTGGCCGAACCCGCGGTCGCGGCGACGCGTCCGCCGCCGAAGCCGCACTCGAAGAAGTCCGAGCTCGTCCAGGTCGCCGACGCCTACGTCGAGCTGCGCACCGGGCCCGGTCGCGGCTATCCGATCTTTCTGGTGGCGCCGCGCAACGAGTGGCTCGAGATCGAGCTTCGTCACACCGACTGGTTTCGCGTTCGCACCGAGGACGACAAGGTCGGCTGGGTCAGTCGACAGCAACTCGAGTCGACGCTCACTGCAGCAGGAGGCACCAAGACCTTCCGTGACGTTCTTCTCGACGATTACCTGACTCGAAGGGTCCAACTCGGCGCCTCTTGGGGACACTTCAAGTCCGAGCCGATGTTGAAGGTATGGACCAACTATCGCCTCTCCGACACGCTGAGCATCGAGGGCACTTTCGGCCAGGTGCAGGGCGTCTTCTCGGGCACCGATCTGTGGCACCTCGACCTGATGGTCGAGCCGTGGTCCGACAAGCGCCTGTCGCCGTTCTTCGCGGTCGGCCTCGGCAAGTTCAAGAACTTCCCCAACCTCAGCCTGATCGGTGCGACGACGACCGACGCCAAGCTCGGCGCGGCACGCCTGGGCGTGCGCTACTACCTCACCGAGCGGTTCGTGCTGAGTGCCGATTACGCCTTCTACACGGCGTTCCTGAACGATCAACGCTCGACCGAGTACCGCGCCTGGACCGCGGGCCTGTCCTTCTTCTTCTGAACCCGACGGCCAAGACCGCGGGCCCACCGGACAACACGATGAACAACAAGACCTTGTGCAAGGCTCTCCCGGCGATCGCTCTCGGCGCCTGCGCGTGCGCGGCGCTCGCGCAGAGCACGCCACCGCCGAACAACGACCAGGTCGTGATCCCGCAGGTCGATCGGCGCGATATTCAGAAGCCGAAGTTTCCGTCGAACGACTTCGAGCTCGGCCTGTTCACGGGCACCTACGCGACGCAAAACTTCGGCTCGAGCTGGGTCTACGGCGCGCGCCTCGGCTACCACGTCACCGAGGATTTCTTCGTCGAGGCCGTGTACGGCCAGACGAAGGTGAGCGACGAGCTGTTCCGCCAGATCCTGCCGGGCGGCATCTTCGCGACGACGAGCGAGAAGCTCGCTTACTACAACCTCTCGGTCGGCTACAACCTGTTCCCGGGCGAGATCTTCATCGGCGGGAACCGGGCACGGCCCTCGCAGTTCTATCTCGTCGCCGGCGTCGGCAGCACCAAGTTCGCCGACCAGAGGAAGCCCACCTTCAACGTCGGCTTCGGCTACCGCGTCTATCTCGCCGACTGGGTCGCGCTCCAGCTCGACCTGCGCGACCACGTCTTCTCGCTCGACCTGCTCGGCAAGCGCGAGAACACGCAGAACGTCGAGCTCACCGGCGGTCTGTCCTTCTACTTCTGATCACGCTGCTGCCATGAACATCCGATCGATCGGCCGCCCTTCCGTCTTACGCATCGTCGCGAGCGTTGCCTTCGCCGTGGTCGCCGGCACGGCGTCGTCGGCGATCGCGCCACAGGCGCCGGCGCCCGACTTCTCGCTCCATTCGATGAGCGGCTCCAACCTGCGCCTGAAGGAGCAGCGCGGCCGCGTCGTGATGGTCAACTTCTGGGCGACGTGGTGCGCGCCGTGCCGGCAGGAAATGCCGCAGCTCAACCGTCTCTACGAGAAGTACCGCAGCTCGGGCTTCATGCTGCTCGGCGTCAACGTCGACGACGACCCGAGCAAGGCGGCCGAGGTCGCGGCCAAGCTCGGCGTTACCTTCCCTGTCCTGCTCGATGCCGACAAGACGGTGAGCAAGCTTTACGACCTCAACACGATGCCCTCGACGGTGATCATCGACCGCGACGGCAAGGTGCGCTACGTCCACCGCGGCTACCTCGCCGGCTACGAGGACAACTACGAGAAGCAGATCCGGGAGCTCCTGAAATGACGATGTTGCGCGCGCTCACGGCCACCGCCCTGCTCGGCGCGGCGCTTCTCGCGGGCTGCGCGGTGCCCAAGTTCGAGCCGTGGGTCAAGCCGTACGAGCGCGAGCGCCTCGCCGATCCGATCATGAAGCTGTCGCGCGACTCGCTGCCGGACAAGCACTTCGAGCACGTCCGCGACGTTCGCGAAGGTGCGCGCGGCGCGACCGGCGTCCAAGGAGGCGGCTGTGGCTGCAACTAGAGCAGCGATCGGCCTGTGGCACCGCCTGCTCGCGGTGCTCGGCAGCCTGCTCGGCGTGCTCGCGCCAGGCGTCTCGCGCGCGGTCGATCTGCCCGGCGACAAGGCGGAGGCCCTGGTGCATTCGTACGTCGGCGGCGGCGTCAACGCGTACGGCCCGGCGTTCCTCATCCGCAAGAGCATCATGGACAAGGTCTCGCTCGCCGGCACCTACTACATGGACGCGGTCAGCAACGCGTCGATCGACGTCGTCACGACGGCGAGCCCGTACCACGAGATTCGCCACGAGTTCGGCCTTAGCGCCGATTACGTCTACCGCGACGCGCAGGTCACGCTCGGCGCGATGACGAGCCACGAGCCCGACTACGTCGCCAACACGGGCAACATCGACGTCTCGCAGGAGGTGTTCGGCGGCATGACGACCGTCGCGCTCGGCTACACCAAGGGAAGCGACAAGGTCGGCAAGCACAACGCGCCCGAGTTCTCGGACACCGCACGGCACTGGCAGTACCGGTTCGGCCTCACCCAGATCCTGACCCCGCACTGGCTCGCGAGCCTGAACTTCGATGCGATCTCGGACGACGGCTATCTCGGTAGCCCCTACCGGTCGGCGCGCGTCTTCGGCGCGTTCGTCCCCGAGCGCAACCCGCGCACCCGCAGCAGCCGCGCCGGCAAGATCAAGCTGATCGGCGACCTCGGCAGCTTCGGCGCGATCAACTTCGGCTACCGCTACTACACCGACACCTGGGACATCAAGGCGCACACCTTCGAGGCGGGCTACAGCCACTACATCGGTGAAAAGTGGCTCGCCGACATCTTCACTCGCTACTACACGCAGACGCACGCCAACTTCTACAGCGACAACGCGACGACCGAGACCGTCTTCGTCTCGCGCAATCGCCAGCTGAGCACGTTCAGCGACGTCGGACTCGGCGGCCGCGTCTCCTACGACGTCCGCAAGGTGCCTGGCCGCTACGACGTCAAGCTGATCGGGGCCTACGAGTACACCCGCTACAAGTTCAAGGACTTCACCGACGTGCGCAACGGCGAGCTGTACGGCTACGGCGCCAGCCTCATCCAGGTGTACCTGTCGGCCACGTATTGAGAGACAGCCATGAAACGAAGCTGCACACCGATCTTTCTTCTCGCTCTCGCCGTGTCGCTCTCGATCGCACACGTTGCCGGAGCGCAGAGCGCGGGATCGCCGGCGCGAGGCGCGAGCGCTCCGGCAACGACCGGCGCCCCGTCCGCGAAGCCGCAAGCGGCGCTCCCGCTGCTCGCCGTGCCGTCGGTCGCGCTGCCTGCAATGTCTGCTTCGAGCGCCGCGGCGACCGCCGCAGCTCCGGTCGCGGCGGCGTCCGCGGCGGCGGCCGCAGGTCCCGAGGCCGCAGCGAGCGGGCCGTCGATGGTGAGCGCAGCGCTCACGCCGAGCGCGCCCTCGAGCGCGCCGGTGGCAGGCACGCTCGACGGCCGGATCCAGGACGCCAAGGCCGACGTCATCAAGCTCAACCGTGACCTGCTCGTTCTCGAGGAGGAACTGCTCTTTCCGGCGAATACGCAGGTGGCGCTCTTCGTCTCGATGGACGTCGGCACGATGTTCCAGCTCGACTCGGTGCAGGTGCAGCTCGACGACAAGGTCGTCGCCAACTATCTCTACACCGCGCTCGAGGTCGACGCGCTGCATCGCGGCGGCGTCCAGCGCGTCTATCTCGGCAACCTGAAGACGGGCAAGCACGAGCTGGTCGCGTACTTCACCGGCAAGGGCCCGCACGACCGCAACTACAAGCGCGGCGCCAACGTCAAGTTCGAGAAGACGACCGAAGCGAAGTACATCGAGCTTCGCATCCAGGACTCGACCGGCAAGCTCCAGCCCGAGTTCGACATCAAGCTCTGGCAGTGATTCCCGATGGCTCCAGGTTCCCCCGCCCGCCCCGCAATGCGCATCGGCCGCAGCGCCGCTGCCGTGGCGGCGCTCGTGCTCGCGGCGTTGCCGCTCGCGCCGGCTGAAGCGGCGTGGTTCGGCACGAGCGCACCGCCCGAGCCGACGCACGAGATCAAGGCGCCGTACTACGGCGACGCGCTGTTCTACTTCTTCCAGGACCGCTACTTCACGTCGATCACGACGATGATGGCGTCGCAGCAGTTCGACCGCCTCGTCCACCACGACGACGAGGCCGAGATCCTGCGCGGCGGCATGCTTGCCTCGTACGGCATGACCAAGGAAGCGGGCGACATCTTCGCGACCATGGTCGCCCGCGGCGCATCGTCCTCGACGCGTGACCGCGCCTGGTTCTATCTCGCCAAGATTCGCTATCAGCGCGGCTACCTGCCCGAGGCCGAGGAAGCGCTCGCCAAGGTCGAGCACAAGCTGCCGCGCGACCTCGAGGAAGAAAGAGGCCTGCTGCTCGCGCAGCTGCTGATGATGCGCTCGGACTACGCCGGCGCCGCCGGCGCGCTGAACGGGCTGCCGCTGAAGGGCAACGGCGCGCGCTACGTTCGCTACAACCTCGGCATCGCGTTGCTGAAGTCAGGCAATCCCAAGCGCGGCACCGAGCTGCTCGATGACCTCGGCAAGGAGTCGGCACCGAGCGAGGAGTACCGCAACCTGCGCGATCGCGCCAACGTCGCGCTCGGCTTTTCCGCGCTCTCCGAGGGCCGGCCAAAGGATGCGCGGGTCTATCTCGAGCGCGTTCGCCTCGAGAGCCTGCAGTCGAGCAAGGCGCTGCTCGGCTTCGGCTGGGCCGCCGACGCGCTGAAGGATCCGCAGCTCGCGCTCGTGCCGTGGCAGGAGCTCGCCAGGCGCGACTTCGGCGAGACCGCGGTTCTCGAGGCGCAGATCGCCGTCCCCTACGCCTACGCCGAGCTCGGTGCCCACGGCCAGGCGCTGCAGCGCTACGAAGGCGCGATCGCGGCGTTCGAGCGCGAGAGCGCGGCGCTCGAGGAGTCGATCAAGGCGATCCGCAACGGCAAGATGATCGACACCCTGGTCGAGCAGAACCCGGGCGAGGAGATGGGCTGGTTCTGGAAGATCCGCGACCTCGCCGAGATGCCGCGCGCACGCCATCTCGCGCAGGTGCTGGCGCAGCACGAGTTCCAGGAGGCGCTGAAGAACTACCGCGACCTGCGCTTCCTCGCCAGGAACCTCGAGGACTGGCGCGACAAGCTCGTCATCTTCGACGACATGCTGGCGACGCGCCGCAAGGCGTTCGCCGACCGGCTGCCGATCATCCGTGAGCGGCAGCAGCAGATCGACATCGAGGCGCTGGTCAAGCGGCGCGACGCGATCGCGGCCGAAGTCGCTGCCGGTGAGGCGGCGGGCGATGGCGTCGCGTTCGCCGATGCCAAGCAACAGGAGCTGCTCGAGAAGCTGAAGGAGATCCGCCGCATCGTCGACGCGCCGAACGCCGACGAGGAGGCGTTCAAGCAGCGCGATCGCGTCCGCCTGGTCGGCGGCGTGCTGGCCTGGCAGCTGTCGCAGGATTCGGTCGGCCGCCTCTGGGACGCCAAGGTCGAGCTCGAGCGCATGGGCGGCTGGCTCGACGACGCCAAGCAGCACGCCGACGCGCTGTCGCTGGCGCAGCGCGAGGAGCCGCTCCGATTCGATCGCTTCGCGGGCCGGATCGCGGCGATCAATCCGATGCTGCAGGTGATGATTCCACGGGTCGCCAGCCTCGGCCGCGAGCAACGCGAGGAAGCACAGGAGATCGCGATCGCCGAGCTGACCGGCCAGCAGCAGCGAATCGCCGGCTACACGACGCAGGCGCGGTTCGCGCTTGCCCAGCTCTACGACCGTGCCTATGGCAAACAGGATGCAGACAAGGCCGCCGCCGCCAAGCCGTAGGCCGATCCTCGGCCGGCCGACCGCGCTCGCGGTGGCCGCGGCATGCGCGCTCTCGGCGTGCTCGATGTTCCGCGGTGGCGGCACGCCCGACAACGAGCCGACGCTGAAGACGCTCGCCAATCGCAAGGTCGCGGTCGACAAGGAAGACGTCGTCGCCGTCGACGAGAAGAAGGCGATCGACGCCTACCGCAAGTTCCTCGACATCGCGCCGGCCGCGCCGCAGCGCTCGGAGGTGATGCGCCGGCTCGGCGACCTCGAGATGGACAGCGCCGACAGCGACAGCAACGCCGGCAAGGTGGCAGCGCCCGACTACAAGGCGGCGGTCGCGCGCTACCAAGATTACCTCAAGAACTTTCCCAAGGATCCCAACAACGACCGCGTCCTCTACCAGATGGCGCGCGCCTACGAGCAGAACGGCGACCTCGAGTCGGCGCAGAAGACGCTCGACCGCATGGTCAGGGAGTTCCCCGGCACGCGCTATGCGAGCGAGGCGCAGTTCCGCCAGGGCGAGCTGCTCTTCACGGCGAAGAACTACGCCGGCGCCGAGAAGGCGTTCGCGACCGTTCTCGCCTCGCCCGATGCCACTCCGTACCAGGACCGCTCGCACTACATGCTCGGCTGGTCGCAGTACAAGCAGGGTCGTCTTGACGACGGCCTGAAGTCGTTCTTCAGCGTCCTCGACCTCAAGATCGCCGGCCGCGAAGGCGAGCTCGGCATCGACACGATCGCCGGCCTGACGCGCGCCGATCGCGAGCTCGTCGAGGACACGTTCCGCGTCGTCAGCATCAGCCTGGCGAACCTGAAGGGCGTGGAATCGATCCCGGACTACGTGACGACGCCGGCACGGAAGACCTACGAGTTCCGCATCTACGAGCAGCTCGCCGAGCTCTACATCAAGCAGGAACGGAGCAAGGACGCCGCCGACGCGTTCAATACGTTCGCGCGCAAGAACCCGCTCCACGCGCAGGCGCCGGTGATGCAGGCGCGCGTGATCGAGATCTACGAGAAGAGCGGCTTCGTCAACCAGGCGATCGAAGCGCGCAAGGAATACGTCGCCCGCTACGGCCGCACCAGCGAGTTCCGCCGCGTCAATGCCGACGGCTGGGAACATGCCCAGCCGCTCGTCAAGCAGCGGCTCGCCGAGCTCGCGCGCCACTACCACGCGATGGCGCAGCGGACGAAGTCGAGCGCCGACTCGCAGGAGGCGGTGCGCTGGTACCGGGAGTACCTGGTCTCGTTCCCGAACGATCCGAAGGCGGCCGAGAGCAACTTCCTGCTTGCCGAGCTGCTGTTCGAGGACAGCCGCTTCGCCGAGGCCGCGGTCGAGTACGAGAAGGTGGCGTACGGCCACCCGGGCTTTGCCAAGGGCGCCGAGGCCGGCTATGGCGCTCTGCTCAGCTACGCGCAACTGCTGAAGAAGGCAGCGCCGGCGGAGCAGCCGGGACTGCAGCGCGCGACCGTCGCCAGCGCGCTGAAGTTCGCGCAGGCGTTCCCGAACGACAGCCGCAACGGTCTCGTCCTCACCGATGCCGCCGAGAAGCTCTACGCGCTGAAGGACACCGAGCAGGCGGCGCTCGTGGCCGAGCGCGTCGTCGAGCTGAAGCCGCCGGCGGCCGATGCGCAGCGGCGCGTTGCCTGGACCGTGATCGCGTACTCGTCGTTCGACCGCAGCGCGTTCGCGGTCGCCGAGAAGGCGTTCGCCGAGGCGATCAAGCTGACGCCCGAGAAGGACCCGGCACGCGCCGACCTCGTCGAGCGCCAGGCGGCGGCGATCTACAAGCAGGCCGAGGTCGCCCGTGCGAGCGGCAAGCAGAAAGAGGCCGCCGCGAGCTTTGCCCGCGTCGGCACGGTCGCGCCGGCGGGCTCGGCGGTGCGCGCCAACGCGCAGTACGACGCCGCCGCAGCGCTGATCGCGATCAAGGACTGGGACGGCGCGATCAAGACCCTCGAGGACTTTCGCCAGCGCTTCCCCAACCACGCGCTGCAGCCCGAGGTGAGCAAAAAGCTCGCCGTCGCCTACCTCGAGAAGGGCCAGTGGGCGAACGCGGCGGCCGAATACGAGCGTCTGGCGATCGCCAGCAAGGATCCGAAGCTTGCCCGCGACACGCTCTGGCAGGCCGCCGAGCTGTACGAGAAGGCGAACGCCAAGCCGCAGGCGGCGAAGGCGTACGAGCGGTTCCTGGCACTCAATCCGCCGTCGCTCGAGTCGGCGGTCGAGGTGCGTTGGCGGCTCGCGCAGATCGCCAAGGACAGCGGCAACGCGGGCCGCGAAGCGGCGCTGATGCGCGAGATCTTCGCCGCCGACCAGGCCGGGGCCGGCGCACGCACCGACCGCACGCGCTACCTCGGTGCGACCGCGGCGCTGGCGATGGCCGAGCCGGTCGCCGCCGAGTTCCGCAGGATCGATCTCGTCGAGCCGCTGCAGGTCAAGCTCAAGCTGAAGAAGCAGAAGATGGAGGAAGCGCTGAAGGCGTACTCGGTCGCCGCCGAGTACGGCGTCGCCGACGTCACGACCGCAGCGACCTACCGCATCGCCTCCGTCTACCGCGATTTCGGCACGGCGCTGATGGCCTCCGAGCGGCCGAAGAAGCTCAGCAAGCCCGAGCTCGAGCAATACAACGTGATGCTCGAGGAGCAGGCGTTCCCGTTCGAGGAGAAGGCGACCGAGCTGCACGAGCTGAACGCGCATCGCGCGGCGACGGGCGTCTACGACAAGTGGGTGCAGAGCAGCTTCGACGCCTTGCGCGAGCTGCGGCCGGTGCGCTACGGCAAGACCGAGCTCAGCGAAGGGGTCGTCGATGCGATCCGCTAGCCTCTTATGGCGCCTCGGCGCGGCGGCGCTCCTGCTTGGCGCAGGGGGATGTTCGACCGTCGGTGACGGCATGAGCGCGATGCGCGGCGCCGTCACGCCCGGTAGCTCGGGCACGACGTCGAGCGCCGCGGCGGCGCCGGTCCGGCCGGCACCGCCGGTCTATGCCGCTCCGGTCAACCCGGCGACGCAGCGTGCCTTCGACGATGCCAGCCGGACGCTCCGCAGCGGCCGCGTCGACGAGGCCGAGCGCGCCTACCGAGCGCTCGCCCAGGCCAACCCCGAGCTCGGCGGCCCTCATGCCAACCTCGGCGTCATCTACCGCCAGGCCGGCAAGCTCAAGGAATCGGTGGCCGAGCTCGAGCAGGCGGTCAAGCTCAGCCCGCAACAGCCGATCTACCTGAACCAGCTCGGCGTCGCCTACCGGCAGCAGGGCCAGTTCGCGAAGGCGCGCGACGCCTACCAGCGCGCCGTCGCTCTCGATCCGGGATACGCGGCAGCGGTGCTGAACCTCGGCATCCTGTATGACTTGTATCTAGGTGACACGCAGCGCGCGCTGGAGCAGTACGCACGCTATCTTTCCCTGGTCCCCAACGGCGACGCGACCGTCACCAAGTGGGTCGCCGACCTCAAGAACCGCAAACCCGGGCCGATCACGGTCAGTCGCCAGGAGAAGCCATGAACGTCACACGCACCCTCGTCGCCGGCGTCGTCGCCGGCGTTGTCGCGCTGGCGCTCGTTCCCGCGTCGGCACAGAGCAGGAAGGCGGCGCCGGCCAAGGAGCCTGAGCCTGCGGTGCCGGCGCCCGACCGCGCCGACCTCGACCGCAGCCAGATCATCGGCAACCGCGAGCTGCCCAAGGTCACCTACATCGTGCCCTGGAAAAAGCCCGGCGCCGGCGACCTCAGCGGCCGTCCGCTCGTCAGCGTGCTCGACGAGGCGCTGTCGCCGGTCGACCGCGAAGTCTTTCGCCGCCAGGTCCGCTACGACGCCCAAGCCGTCGCGCAGACCCCGCCGGCGGCGCCCGCGGCGCCCGCCAAGTGACCGTCATTCACCTCTAGAGGCTTTTCAGAACTTTCATCGGAGTCAGCCATGGATCCCCTCAGCACCGTCATCAAGTTCTTCCAGGACTGCGGTTTGTTCATCTATCCGAGCGCGCTCATCATGGCGCTCGGCGTCACGATCGCGGTCGAGCGCTTCATCTTCCTGACCAAGGCGCGGACCGAGAACCGCAAGGTCTGGGCGCACATCCTGCCGCTCCTGCAGAAGGGCCAGCTGCGCGACGTCCAGAGCGTCGCCGCCCAGTCCGACGCCGCGGTCGGCAAGATCGTCAGCTACGGCCTGACGCGGATGCAGAGCCCGGGCCGGCGCGAGGACTTCGACGCCGCGATGGAAGAAGGGATGATGGAGATCGTGCCGCGGCTCGAGAAGCGCACGCACTACATCGCCACCTTCGCCAACGTCATCACGCTGGTCGGCCTGCTCGGCACCATCATCGGCCTGATCAAGGGCTTCACGGCGGTTGCGCAGGTCAACCCGGCCGAGAAGGCCGAGATGCTGTCGGCGTCGATCTCGATCGCGATGAACAACACCGCGTTCGCGCTGATGGTCGCGATCCCGTTCCTGCTCATCCATTCGTTCCTGCAGGCGAAGACGAGCGAGATCGTCGACGGCCTCGAGGCCGCCAAGATGAGCTTCCTGAACCTGGTCCAGCGTCTCAAGCTCGAGCACGCCGCGGCGAAGGGCAGCTGAGCGGCGCCACTGCCCGACTGCATCCTCCGGAGACCCGACATGCCCGCTCGTCGCCTGAAGAAGACGTCGGCTCACCTCGAGATCACCGCGTTCATCAACCTGATCGTGGTGCTGGTGCCGTTCCTGCTGTCGGTCGCCGTGTTCACTCACCTGGCGGTGATCGACCTCACCCTGCCAGCGCAGTCGAACGAGCAGATCCAGAAACTCGACCCCGACAAGCCGCTCAAGCTCGAAGTCATCGTCCGTGCCCGCTACGTCGAGGTCAACGACAAGCACGGCGGCCGGCTGGTCGACCCGATCCCGAACCTGCCGAGCGGACCGGACGTGAAGAAGGTCTCGACGATCATGCAGATGATCAAGGAGAAGTACCCGCAGCACGACGATGCGTCCGTTCTCGCCGAGAACGAGATCCCGTACGACTCGCTGGTCCAGGTCATGGATGCGGTGCGCGCCGGTCACCAGGTGCAGGGCAATCGCGTCGTCAGCACCGACTTCTTCCCCAACATCTCGATCGGCGACGCGCCGGTCATCAAGCAGTAGCGAGCCATGAAGCCGATGACTCCGCTGCAGCGGCGCAACGAGCGCCGCAACCGCAACCAGTCGATGGTCGACATGAACCTCGTGTCGCTGATCGACGTCTTCACGATCTTGATCTTCTTCCTGCTGTCCAACACTGGCGGCGTCGAGACGCTCGCTAGTCCGCGCGCCGTCAAGCTGCCGGAGTCGATGTCGCAGAAGGCACCGAAGGAAACGTTGCTGGTCGTCGTCACCGGCACCGAGATCCTCGTCGCGGGGCGTGTCGTCGGGTCGGTCGCCGACGCGCTCAACGTCGCCGACGACGTCATCGTGCCGCTCAAGGCCGCGCTCGACGTCGAGGCGTCGCGCGAGGTCATCCGCAAGGAGAACGAGGCCGACAGCAAGCGCGTCACGATCATGGGCGACAAGGACATCCCGTACCGACTGCTGCGCAAGGTCATGGTCAGCGCGGCGCGTGCGGGCTATAGCGACGTGTCGTTCGCCGTCCGCCAGAGGTTCGAGCCGTGAGGGCCGGGCGCATGTCTTCAGCCGGCCGAATCTCGATGCACGCCAGCCACCACGACCGCAGTGAGGGCGGCAGCCGCAAGAGCTCGCGCAAGCGCGGCCGGGTCTCGTTCCGCTCGCGCGTGCTGCCGTGGTCGTCGTCGTCGGACGACGACGCGCGCTTTCGCCGGATCGCCGAGAAGGTCCTCATCAGCTGCGCCATCTTCTTCCTGCTGATGCCCTGGCTGCCGGTGAGAAAGCCAGACCCGAAGGCTCCGCCGGTCGTTTCGGCGTCGATGAAGGTGCTGCTCGCACAGGAGACGCAGAAGCCGAAACCGCCGCCGCCCCCGCCGCAGAAGGTGGCGAAGGCGGAGATTCCGAAGGCTCCGCCGGTCGAGCAGAAGGTGGCGGTCAACGACAAGCGCCCCGAGCCGCCGAAGCCAAAGAGGGCCGATCCGCTGCCCAAGTCCGACAACACCAAGGAAGCGCCCGTTCCCGAGGCGCGGCAGCCGATCGAGAACAAGCCGCCGGGTGAGATCGGCATCCGGCAGCGCGTCGCCGGCATCGGCCTGCTGGCGAACTCGAAAGAGCTGACCGAGATGCACGGCGCGCCGATCGCGGTCCAGCTCGCGCCGGTGAAGCAGGGACCTGGCGTCGGCACCGGCGTCGGCGTCGGCGTCGGCGCCGGCAACGAAGCCGGCGTGCCCGTGCGGGCGATGATCACTTCCAACGCGACGACCGGCAGCGGTGGCATCAACACCGCGGGCTACAGCACCAACACGGGCGGCGGCGGCCTCGCCGGTCGCGCGACGACGATGGTCGAAGGCATGATCGGCGGCGGCGGCGGCGGCGGCGCGGGCGGTGGCGGCGGTAGCCGCACCGGCACGGGCTTGGGCGGCGGTGGTGGCGGCGGTGGCGGCGCCGGGGGGACGGCGACCAAGGGCGACGGCGGCAAGGCGTCGCGCGCGATCGAGGACGTGCGTCTCGTCTTCGAGCGCAACAAGGGGTCGATCTACGCGATCTACAACCGGGCGCTGCGCGAGGAGCCGGGGCTGCAGGGCAAGGTCGTCCTCAAGCTCACGATCGCGCCGTCGGGCCAGGTCACCGCGCTGACCATCGTCTCGAGCGAGCTCAAGATGCCCGATGTCGAGGACAAGCTGCTGGCGCGCATCCGCACGTTCGACTTCGGTGCCAAGGACGTCAACGTGATGGTCGTCAACTACCCGCTCGACTTCCTGCCGTCCTAGCGACGGCGCCGTGTCCGTTCAATCGCGCAGCGTGATCCACGCCGGAGCGTGATCGCTCGGCTTCTCGCGCGCGCGAACGAAGCGGTCGACGCCGGCCGACTCGAGCCGCGCCGCCGCCGGGCCGTTGAGCAGCAGATGGTCGATGCGCAGGCCCGCGTCGCGGGCGAAGCGGTTGCGGAAGTAGTCCCAGTACGTGTAGAGCGGCTGGCCGGAGTGCAGGTGCTGGATCGAATCGGTCCAGCCCAGTTGCAGCAGCCGCCGGTAGGCGCTGCGCGTCTCGGGCTGCAGCAGCGCATCGTTCAGATACGAGCGCGGTGAATAGATGTCACCGACGTCGTCGGTGGCGACGACGTTGTAGTCGCCGGCGAGGACGACCGGGCCGCCGCCGACCAGGCTTGCGGCATGCGCGGCCAGGCGGTCAAACCAGGCCAGCTTGTAGTTGAACTTCGGGCCCGGCTGCGGGTTGCCGTTCGGCAGGTAGATCGAGGCGACGACGAGGCCATGGGTCGTCGCCTCGAGATAGCGGCTGTGGGTGTCGTCGGGGTCGCCGGGAAGGCCGCGCCGCACTTCGACCAGATCGTCGCCGCGGGCGAGCACGGCGACGCCGTTGAAGCCCTTCTGGCCGTGCCAGACCGCGCGGTAGCCGGCATCGCGCAAGGCGGCGGCGGGGAAGGTCTCGTCGGACGTCTTCAACTCCTGCAGGCAGACGACGTCGGGGCGGGTCTCGGCCAGCCATTCGAGCAGGCGCGGCAGGCGGGCGGTGATTCCGTTGACGTTGAACGTGGCGATCTTCATGGCTGAAGATGATGCACCCGCGTAGGGCAACTCCGACGCCGGATCGCGCCGCCGTCGGCCACGCCCTCAGGGAGCCGGCCGGATGTGCGGCCGCCGACGGCCCGCAATACTGCCCTGGCACAAGCGGTCGCAGTTGCGCGCCGCGACGCTTTCGGAGAGAACGACATGAAGATCATGATGCCCAAGATCGCTCTTGCCCTGAGCGCGTTCGCCGTCGTCGGCGCCAGCGCGCAGACGTACTACAACGGCCAGGCCGACAACGACCGGCGCGAACGCAACCGCGAAGAGGCGCTCGCCGACTACCACGCCGGCCACACCTCGGCGAAGGCGACGATCCGCCACGACTCGCACGAGACCGCCGAGGCGGCTCGCCGCGGCGGCCACGAGGTCGCCGAGGAGACGCGCGAGGTCACGCACAAGTCGGCGAACGCGGTCCGCCACGCCGGCCACAAGACGGCCAACGAGGCACGTCACGTCAGCAGCAAGGCGAACGCCAAGTTCGGCCCGCCGGTCAACGAGGGCAAGGCCAACCCGGACGGGATCAACCCGCTCTCCGTGAGCAGCGCGTCGCCGACCGCTCCCTCGAACGGGACGACGAAGTAGGCGTGACGTCGCCGGCGCCAGACTTGACACGATCACGCCGGTGGCGTGATCGCGTCGAGCGCGGCATTGATCACCCGAAGGGCGCGCGGCCGGACGAGACGCGCGACCTCCTGTCCCTCGACAAGGAAGACGAGTGTCGGCCAGAGCTTCACGCCGAACGATCTGCCCAGCGGCAGGCCGCTGCCGTCTTCGACCCTGAGGTGGCGGACACCCGGATGCGCGGAAAGGGCTGCGGCGATGAGCGGTCGTGCCGCCCGGCAGTGGCCGCACCAGGAGGTGCCGAATTCGAGCAACGTCGCTCCCGCGAGCGCGTCCATCTCGGCGCGCGTCGGCTCGAGCGAAGAG
>DATAYY010000062.1:0-16557 GCA_036272325.1 Caldimonas sp.
GCGAGCCCGGCCATCTGCATCGCCATCACCGCCTTGGGTCGCGAGACGGCGACGTTGAAGCCGCGATACGCGGTGAAGACGAGCGCCGGCGGCAGCGCGAACGAGAGGCCGCTGAGGTAGCTGCGCACCTTGGCGGCGACCGACGGCTCGGCGCGCGACAGCGCGAGGAATGGCTCGGGAGCGAACAGGATTAGGCAACCCGGCAGCGCGAGGCAGAGGGCGAGCCAGATCGCCTGCTGAACTTCGTGGCCGCATTCGCTGAGCTTGCCGGCGCCGAACAGCTGGCCGGCGATCGGGCCGACCGCGAGCACGATCCCCATCAGGCCGACGAAGACCGAGATGTAGACCGCGGCGCCGACCGCCAATGCGGCCAGGTCGGTCGCGGTCGTCCGCGCGACCATGACGGTGTCGATGGTGCTGAAAGCGAGCACTGCCACCTGGCCGACGAACACCGGCCACGCGAGCGGGGCGATGCGGCGCATCCCCTGGCGCAGGCCGAGCCGCGTCATGCCGCGGCGGCGGGGGTTGCGGCGTCTGCGGTGTTGGCGGCGGTGCCCTCGCGCGGCGCGCCTTCGGCAACGCCGGCGCGCTCGGCGTAATGATTGAAGCGCCAGGCCGTGCCCTCGCGGGTGATGCGTCGCCAGGTCGCGCGCTTCTCGCCCGGCGTCATCTCGGTCCAGCGCTGCACTTCGAGGAAGGTGCGGCCGCAGCCCTTGCAGACGGCGTCGCCCTGGCTGGTCGAGCAGATCGCGATGCACGGCGCGTCCGGCATCGATGCGTACCAGGCAAGCCAGGCCTCGCGTGCGGTCGGCGGCATCGAGTCTTCGTCGCACTCGTGCTCGTGGTAGTAGACCATCAGCGCGTACACCTCGGCGAGCGATCGCACCTCCGCACACGCCGTGATGCCGTCGGGCGACGGCCTGCGCTCGCGCCACCAGTTGATGGCCGATTCGATGTCGGTGATGTGAAGCGCGGCCACGGCGAAGAGGGGAGCCGAGGATAGCAGCGGCGCGAGCGGCAGTCCTGCCTGCAACGCATCGCCGCCGCCGGCCGCTGCCGCGGCTCGCGGCGGCTCGTCAGCGCGGCGCGCTGGCCGGCGCCGAGCCAGGGATGATGATGACTGTCGGCTGCCCCGTCGTCGTCGTGGTCGTTTCGCGGATCACGCCGCCGCCGGCGACGCTGCCTGATGTCGTCGTCTTCTGGTTCGGCGCGCTCGGGCCTTCGATGCGTGCCAGGCAGTCGGCCTTGTCCTTGGCCGGAACCACGTTGCAACGCTCGATCGCGTTCTGCCGCATCGAGCCGTTGTTGTCGAGGCGGTTGCGCTTGCGTTCCTCCTGCGCCGCGCCGGCTTCCTTCAGGCAGGTCGCGCGGTCTTCGGCGGTTCGGCCGGCTTCGCAGTCGGCCCGGTCCTTGAGATAGATCGACTTCGCCTCGGCCGCGGTGGCATCGGCGGCTCGCGCAGGCGGCGCGGCGAGCGACGCGGCGACGCCGACAGCGACGAGGCCGGTGAGTGATGCGATGTTGCGTAGCATGTCGTGCTCCCCAGTCAGGGCGCGTCCCCGGGCGAGGCCCGGAAACGGCGAATCGTCACCTTACGACCGGGCGTGACGCGGTCGGCGTAGGACGGCACCGCGCGGCTGCGCCGCTCAAGTGCGCGTCGTGGCCGTCGACGCCCGGGCGACAATGCCGCCGGGCCCGACGGCGAGCCCGCGCCCACCATGCTCGTCATTCTTTGTCACCTTGTCAGCGCGTCGCGCCCGGCCACGAAGAGGGCGCCGCGGACGAGCCGCGGCGGCGGCTTTTCCCTGCTCGAGCTGATGATCGTGATCGCGATCATCGTCATCCTCGCCCTGATCGCGTTGCCGGGGATCCCCGACAAGGTCATCCGCGACCGCATCACCGAGGCGATCAAGCTCGCCGACATTGTCAAGCCGCCGATCGCGACGGCGTGGGCGACGACCGGCAAGATGCCGCTCGACAACGTCGCCGCCGGGCTGCCGGTCGCCGACAAGATCGTCAGCGACATGATCAGCTCGGTCGCGGTCGAGTCGGGCGCAATCCAGATCACCTTCGGCAACAAGGCGAACGTCGCGATCCAGGGCAAGGTGCTGAGCCTGCGCCCCGGCGTCGTCGAGGACGCGCCGATCGTTCCGATCACCTGGCTCTGCGGCGACGCCGAGCCGCCGAACAAGATGACCGCGCGCGGCCTCAACAAGACGAACGTGCCGCTGCGCTTTCTGCCGCTGGCGTGCCGCGGCACCGCGGCCGCTTCGGCGCCGGCGTGACCGAATTCGGCGCCACCGGCCTCGACAGCGCCAGCCTGCGCTCGGCCGGCAAGGAGCTGCTCTCGCTGGCGTCGATCGAGGCGCGCAACCAGACGCTGCGCTGGGCGACGGCGCTCGAGGCGGCGGACGGCGGACGCGCGCTCATCCTCGCCGGCGAGCTGCCGCCCGCGGCGCTGGCCGAGCTCGATCCACCGCTCTGGACGCTGGGCCATGTCGGCTGGTTCCAGGAACGCTGGATCGCGCGCAATGTGCAACGCGCGCGCGGCGAGGCCGCCGACCCGGCGCAGCCTCGGCTCGGCTCGATCGTCGCCGACGCCGACCGCTGGTACGACCCGGAGGCAGTCGATCGCGGACGCCGCCAGGCGCTCGCCGGCGGTGAGCTGCCCGACCTGCAGGCAACCCGCGCCTACCTCGTCGAATCGCTCGAGACGACGCTCGAGCTGCTCGCCGGCGTCGCCGTCGAGGACGATGCCTCGCTCTACTTCCACCGCCTGGCGTTGTTCCACGAGGAGATGCACGCGGAAGCACTCGCGGTCCTTGCGCAAACGCTCGGGCTCGGCCTCGGCCTCGCCCCCGGCATCGCGATCCACGCGCCGCGGCCGCCGCTGCTGTTTCCCGCCACGTGCTGGCTGCTCGGTGCGAGCGGCAGCGGCTTTCATTTCGACAACGAGCGCGAGCCGCACCCGGTCGACGTCCCGGAATTCGAGATCGACGCCCAGCCGGTGACCTGGGCGCAGTACGGCGAGTTCGTCGAGGACGGCGGCTACGACGAGCGCACGCACTGGAGCGAGGCCGGCTGGGCGTGGCTCGAGCGCGGTGGACGGCGGACGCCGCGTCACGTCGACCAGATGCGGCACGGCGTCCTGCAACGGCGCTTCGGCGTCCTCGCCCGCGTCCCCGCGGCCCATCCCGCCGTCCACGTCAGCTGGTACGAGGCCGACGCCTGGTGCCGCTGGGCGGGCCGGCGACTGCCGAGCGAGGTCGAGTGGGAAGCGGCGGCGCATCAAGGCGCGACGCGGGGCTTTCGCTGGGGCGACGTCCGCGAGTGGACGGCAAGCACGTTCAGGCCGTATCCCGGATTCGTCGCCGGGCCATGGCGCGATTACTCGTTGCCCGCGTTCGCCCGGCAGAAGGTGCTGCGCGGCGCCTCGTTCGCGACTCCGAACGGCTTGCGCAGCGCTCGCATTCGCGGCTTTGCGATGCCCGAGCGCGACGACGGTTTCTTCGGCTTTCGCAGCTGCACTTCCTGAGCCGAGCTTCGCGGCGCGACGGTTGCGCCGGCGAGTCTGACCGTGCCGTGTCTCCGGGGAAACCCTCGGTCGCGGGGACGGCCAGCCCTCGAACAATGGTCCGCAACGGCCCGACCCGCGCCCATCGTGGCGCAGGCTGTGCGGCCGTGACCAAGCATCTCCATGGAGACCGGCGTGGACATTCCCATTTCCCTCACCGTCAACGGCAAGACCGTCAGCAGGACCGTCGACGCGCGCACGCTGCTCGTGCAGTTCCTGCGCGAGCAACTGCAGCTGACGGGCACCCACGTCGGCTGCGACACCGCGCAGTGCGGCGCCTGCACCGTGCACATGAACGGGCGCGCGATCAAGTCGTGCTCGATGCTCGCCGCGCAGGTCCAGGGCAGCGAGATCACGACCATCGAAGGGCTGGCCAAGAACGGCGATCTGCACCCGATGCAGGCGGCGTTTCGCGAGTGCCACGGCCTGCAGTGTGGCTTCTGCACGCCGGGGATGGTGATGTCGGCGGTGCAGCTGCTTGCCGACAACCCGAAGGCGAGCGAGGAAGAGATCCGCGAAGGCCTCGACGGCAACATCTGCCGCTGCACGGGCTACCACAACATCGTCAAGGCGATCCAGTTCTGCCAGTCGGGCAAGACGCCCGCGGCGGCCTGAAGGAGCGGATGTCATGGGCAACATGAACGAAGTGGCCAAGGGCCCGATCGGCCAGAGCCTGCGCCGCCGCGAAGACAAGCGCTTCATCACCGGCGCCGGCAGCTACACCGACGACGTCGTCCTCCACGGGCAGACCTACGGCGTCTTCCTGCGCAGTCCGCATGCGCACGCGCGGATCCGCGCGATCGATCTCGCGGCGGCGAAGAAGTCGCCCGGCGTGATCGACATCATCACCGGCGCCGACCTCGCCGAGGCGAAGGTCGGCGGCCTGCCGTGCGGCTGGCTGATCCACAGCAAGGACGGCTCGCCGATGAAAGAGCCGCCGCACCCCGTCCTCGCGCAAGGCAAGGTGCGTCATGTCGGCGACCAAGTCGCGCTCGTCGTCGCCGAGACGCTGCTGCAGGCAAAGGACGCCGCCGAGCTGATCGTCGTCGACTACGACGAGCTGCCGCCGGTGATGGACCTGAACACGGTCGACTCGATCGGCCGTGCCGTCCACGACGACGTCGCCGACAACACCTGCTACGACTGGGGCCACGGCGACAAGGCCGCGGTCGAGGCGGCATTCGCCAAGGCGGCGCACGTCACCAAGCTCTCGTTCGTCAACAACCGGCTGATCCCGAACGCGATCGAGCCGCGCGCCGCCAACGCGAGCTACAACCGCAGCGACGAGAGCTACACGCTCTACGTCGCGAACCAGAACCCGCACGTGGAACGGCTGCTGATGTGCGCGTTCGTGCTCGGCCTGCCGGAGTCGAAGGTGCGCGTCATCGCGCCCGACGTCGGCGGCGGCTTCGGGTCGAAGATCTTCCTGTACCCGGAAGACGTCGCCCTGGTCTGGGCAAGCAAGCGCGTCGGCCGGCCGATCAAGTGGACCGCCGAGCGCAGCGAGTCGTTCCTCACCGACGCCCACGGTCGCGACCACGTCACGACCGCCGAGCTCGCGCTCGACAAGGACGGCAACTTTCTCGCCCTGCGCGTCAAGACGATCGCCAACATGGGCGCGTACCTGTCGACCTTCGCGTCGGCGGTGCCGACGATCCTCTACGCGACGCTGCTCGCCGGCCAGTACAAGACGCCGGCCATCTACGCCGAGGTGAAGGCGGTGTTCACCAACACCGCGCCGGTCGATGCCTACCGCGGCGCCGGCCGCCCCGAGGCGACCTACGTCGTCGAGCGGATCGTCGAGCAGGCGGCGCGCGAGATGAAGATGGACCCGGCCGAGATCCGGCGCAAGAACTTCATCACCAGCTTCCCGTACGCGACGCCGGTCGGCCTGACGTACGACGTCGGCGGCTACGCGGCGCACCTCGACAAGGCGATGCAGATCGCCGATGTCGCCGGCTTCGCGGCGCGCAGGAAGGCGTCGGAAGCGAAGGGGAAGAAGCGCGGCCTCGGCTACGCGTGCTACATCGAGGCGTGCGGCATCGCACCGTCGAACATCGCCGGCGCGCTCGGCGCGCGCGCCGGGCTGTTCGAGGCGGGCGAGGTGCGGGTGCATCCGACCGGCACGGTGACGGTCTTCACCGGCTCGCACAGCCATGGTCAGGGCCACGAGACGACGTTCGCGCAGGTCGTCGCCGGCCGGCTCGGCATTCCGGTCGACAACGTCGAGATCGTCCACGGCGACACCGGCCGGATTCCGTTCGGCATGGGCACCTACGGCAGCCGCTCGCTCGCGGTCGGCGGCACGGCGATCGTCAAGGCGGTCGACAAGGTGATCGCCAAGGGCAA
Organism: Caldimonas sp.; assembly: GCA_036272325.1. Taxonomy (GTDB): domain Bacteria; phylum Pseudomonadota; class Gammaproteobacteria; order Burkholderiales; family Burkholderiaceae_C; genus Schlegelella_A. Next base: position 5,924 of record DATAYY010000062.1, read on the forward strand.
GAAGATCGCCGCCCACCTGCTCGAAGCGTCCGACAGCGACATCGAGTTCGAAAACGGCGAGTTCAAGGTCGCCGGCACCGACAAGAAGATCGCTTGGGGCAACGTCTCGCTCACCGCGTACGTGCCGCACAACTTCCCGCTCGACAAGCTCGAGCCGGGGTTGAACGAGAACGCGTTCTACGACCCGACCAACTTCACCTATCCGGCAGGCAGCTACATCTGCGAGGTCGAGGTCGATCCCGACACCGGCAAGGCGAAGGTCGAGCAGTTCGTCGCAGTCGACGACTTCGGCAACATCGTCAACCCGATGATCGTCGAAGGCCAGGTCCACGGCGGCATTGCCCAGGGGCTCGGCCAGGCGATGATGGAAGGCTGCACGTACGACCCGGACTCGGGCCAGCTCGTCACCGGCTCGTACATGGACTACGCGATGCCGCGCGCGGTCGACATTCCGAGCTTCAAGGTCGCGACGACGAACACGCCGTGCAGCCACAACCCGCTCGGCGTCAAGGGCTGCGGCGAGGCGGGTGCGATCGGCTCGCCGCCGGCCTACATCAACGCGCTGACCGACGCGCTCGGCGTCGTCGACCTGGCGATGCCGGCGACGGCGGAGCGCGTCTGGCGCGCCGCCAAGGGACTGCCGGCCTGAATTCGAACGAGGAGCAACGACATGTATGCATTCGACTATCAGCGTCCGGCGACGCGCGACGCCGCCAAGAGCGCCGCATCGGGCGGCGACGTCCGCTATCTCGCCGGCGGCCAGAGCCTGATCCAGGCGATGCGGCTGCGCCTGTCGCAGTCCGAGCGCCTGGTCGACCTCGGCGGCATTGCCGACCTGAGGCAGATCCGGGCCGACAACAACGGCGTCACGATCGGCGCGATGGCGACGCACGCGAGCGTCGCGAGGAACGCCGACGTCAGGCGTATCGCGCCGGCGATCGCCGAGCTCGCCGGCGGCATCGGCGACCCGATGGTGCGCAACATGGGAACGATCGGCGGCTCGATCGCCAATGCAGACCCGGCGGCGGACTATCCGGCCGGAGTGCTCGCGTTCAACGCGACGATCCAGACCGACCGCCGCACCATCGCCGCCGACGATTTCTTCACCGGCCTGTGGGAGACGGCGTTGCAGCCGGGCGAGCTGATCACGGCGGTCTCGTTTCCGCAGGCCCAGAAGGCGGCCTACGTGAAATACCGTCAGCCGGCGTCGCGTTTCGCGCTGATCGGCGTCTGCGTCGCGCAGACGGCGAACGGTGTCCGGGTCGGCGTCACCGGCGCGAAGGGCCACGCGTTTCGCGCGACCGAGATCGAGAATGCGCTTGCCAAGAGCTTCACTCCCGACGCGGCGAAGGCGGTGAAGATGCCTGTGACCGGCGTCAACGGGGACCTGCACGGCTCGGCCGAGTACCGCGCGGCGATGATCAGCGTGATGGCATCGCGCGCGGTCGCCGCCGCGTTGGCGCGCTGACTGGAGGAGTCCGACCGGCGGCGCGCGGCGCGGCCGCCGGTTAGCATGGCCCGGACGCCATGAGCACCGCCGCACCCGCACCGCCCGCATCGGTCGACGCCGTCGTCGATGCGCTCGCGGCCGAGCAGTACGTCGCCGACCGGCGGCTGGCGACGGCGGTCTTCCTCGCGCTCTCGCTCGGCCGGCCGCTTTTCGTCGAGGGCGAGCCCGGCGTCGGCAAGACCGAGCTCGCCAAGGCACTGGCGCGCGCCCGGCACGCGCTCCTTCTTCGCGTCCAGTGCTACGAGGGGCTCGACGTCGCCCAGACGTCGTACGAGTGGAACGTCGCTCGCCAGATGATGGAGATCCGCCTCGCCGAGGCCACGCACGGGCTCGGCGACGCCGCCGCGCGCGAGCGCCTCCTCGCGAGCCTCTATTCACGTGAGATGCTGATCGAGCGGCCGCTCCTGCAGGCGCTGACGCAGGCGCGCTCGCCGGTGCTCCTGATCGACGAGCTCGACCGCGCCGATGAGCCGTTCGACGCTTTCCTGCTCGAGGTCCTGGCCGAGAACCAGCTGACGATTCCCGAGCTCGGCACCGTGAAGGCGGCGCCCGATGCCGCGCCGATCGTCGTCATCACGAGCAACCGCACGCGCGAGATCCACGACGCGCTCAAGCGCCGCTGCCTCTATCACTGGGTCGACTACCCGGAGGCGGCGCGCGAGATCGAGATCGTCCGCATGCGCGCGCCCGGTGCCAGCGAGCGCCTCTACGCCCAGGTGGTCGCCTTCGTCCAGCGGATGCGAACGCTCGACCTCTTCAAGGCGCCGGGGATCGCCGAGACGATCGACTGGACGAACGCGCTCGTCGCCCTCAATGCGATCAGCCTCGCGCCCGAGAACGTCCGCGACACGCTCGGCGTGCTGCTCAAGCACCGCGACGACATCGCCAAGATGCAGGGCGGCGACATGACGAGGCTGCTCGCCGAACTGCAGGCCACGGTCCGTGGCGAAGGCGCAGCTGCGACGCGCGCCGATGTTCGCTGACAACGTCGTCCATTTCGCTCGCGTCCTCCGCAACGCGGGAATCCCGGTCGGCCCCGACCGCGTCCTCGCCGCGCTCGAGGCGATCGAGGCGGTCGGCCTCGGCCGGCGCGACGATGTTCATGCCGCGCTCTCGGCGGTGATGCTCGACCGCCACGAGCAGCAGGCCCTGTTCGACGACGTCTTCGCGGCGTTCTGGCGCGACCCCAAGCTGCTCGAGCGAATGATGGCCGAGCTGTTGCCGAAGATCACCGGCCGTGGCGAGCGCGCGAAGAAGACGCGGCCGAACCGGCTCGCCGATGCGCTGGCGGCACCGACTGCCGACCCGGGCCGGCCGCCGCAACATCCCGACGACCAGGTCGAGTTCGAGACCAGCTTCGCGTTCTCGGATCGCGAGCGGCTGCAGCGTGCCGACTTCGAGTCGATGACCGCGGCCGAATTCGAGCTCGCCAAGAAGCTGGCCGAGGAAGTGCCGTTGCCGTTCGCGCCGGTGCGCCGGCGGCGTCACGAGACGAGCACGCGCGGCAGGATCGACCTCAGGGCGACGATGCTCGCGATGGCGCGCCAGCCGGAAACGCTCGTGCCACGCTTCAGCCGGGCGCGGAGCGAATTGCCGACGATCGTCGTCCTGCTCGATGTCTCGGGGTCGATGGACCGCTACGCGCGTCTCATGCTGCACTACGTGCACGGCCTGACGCGGCGCTATCTCAAGGTCCATACGCTCACTTTCGGCACCCGCTTGACCAACATCACGCGGGCGCTCCGGCACCGCGACCCCGACCTCGCGCTCGAGCTGGCGAGCGCACAGGTGCAGGACTGGAAAGGCGGGACGCGGATCGCGTCGTGCCTCGACGACTTCAATCGCCATTGGGCACGGCGCCTCCTCGGCGCCAACGCAGCGCTGCTCCTCGTCACCGACGGGCTCGATCGCGACGAGCATGGCGAGCTGACGCGCGCCGCCGCGCAGCTGCGCCTGTTTGCGCGCCAGATCGTCTGGCTCAACCCGCTGCTCCGCTTCGATCGCTTCGAGCCGCGCGCCGGCGGCGTGCGGGCGCTGTTGCCGCACGTCGATCGCTTCCTGCCGGTCCACAATCTGGCGAGCCTAGGCGATCTGGCGACGGCGCTGACCGCGCGCGCGACGCCACGCTGAGGAGACGACGACATGGAGCTCAAGGGCGAACGACTGATTCCGGCGACGATCGATGCCACGTGGGCGGCGCTCAACGACGCCGAGACACTGAAGGCGTGCATCGCCGGCTGCGAGTCGCTCGAGCGGATCGGCGACGACGCGTTCGTCGCCGTCGTGGCGATGAAGATCGGGCCGGTCAGCGCGCGCTTCAAGGGCAACCTGAAGCTGACCAACGTCGAGCCGCCGAAGGGCTACACGATCAACTTCGACGGCCAGGGCGGCGTCGCCGGCTTCGGCAAGGGTGCGGCCGACGTGGCGCTGACGCCGGCGGGCGATGCGACCCGGCTTGCCTACGACGCGCGCGCGACCGTCGGCGGCAAGATGGCGCAGATCGGCTCTCGCCTCATCGACGCCACCGCCGCCAAGATCACCGAGGACTTCTTCCGCGCCTTCGAGGCGCAACTGCAGGCGAAGGTGGCCCCCGAGGCCGTTGCGCCGGGGGCGGCCGTCGTCGCGCGCGCGCCCGCCTCTGCCAGGACGCTTGTCTGGATCCTCGCCGCGCTCGTCGTCGCCGCGATCCTCTACGTTCTCTTGCGCTAGCCTCTTCGACGGGTCAGAACGTGACCCGTGTCGACCACTGCACGCGGTTGTCGGTCGCGCTCGCCCCGTCCTTCGTCCGATGCCTGCCCCAGAGGTATTCGGCGCCGGTCATCACGTTTCTGGTCAGCTGATAGAGCGCGTTGACCGAGCCGTAGCTGCCGACGCGAAAGGCGCTGCCGAGTTGGCCGTCGGTGTTGCTCTGCTTGTGCTGGCTGTAGCCGAGCGCGCTCGTCCACTTGTCGTTCCACGAGTGGTTGTAATAGAGCAGATAGCCGACGGTGCGGACCGTCTCGGCGCGCAGCGCGGCGTCCGGCGCGAGGTCGATGCCGCCATCGTTCATGTAGCTCGCGATCGCGTCGCCGAAGACGACCTGCCCGTTGAGCTGGTCCTTGCCGAGCAGCTTGACCGTGCCGCTGAGGTTCAGGCCATAGCCGGTCTTCTCGTTGGCCGGTGAGCCGTCGGCGCTCGTCGAGTTCTGGAATCCCACCTCGCGCAGGATGCCGGCCAGCTTCACATGACCCCAGTCGCGGTCGTAGCGGAACGACGCGACGACGTCGGGCCAGCGGTTCTTGCTCGTGATGCCGGCGCCGAGCGCCGGATCGATGTCGGTCACCTTGCCGGTGTCGATCGCCGAGCTCGGCGCCTCGAGCGAGAGCGCGACCGTCATGCCGTCGCGACTCATCGGCGTGAAGCGAAACTGCGGGTTGCGAAGAAAGACCATCCCCGGCGGTCCCCAGTAGTCGATCGTGTTCGGGAACACGCTGATGTCCATGAAGTTCGAGTCGGTCTGGCCGACGCCGAACCGACCCAGCTCCGCCCACGCCCGCAGCCAGTGGATGTTGGTGCCGCCGTCGCTGCCGAACAGGTCGAACGCGAGGTCGGTCTTGATCTCGCCGTAGGCAGTGGGAATGAAGCCGCGCACGCCGAGGCTCGACTGGCGGATGCCGAACGTGAACTGTCCGTCCTTGCCGCAGCCGGGGCTGCCGGGGCAGATCGGAATCTGCGAAGGCCGCAGCGTCGCGGCCCAATCGGGATTCATCTTCTTGAAGTCGTAGATCGCGTCGGCCATCACCTGGCCGTAGATCTCGACGCGGGCCTGGCCCGGGTCCTTCGCGTTCTCGTCGGGGCTCACTCCGGGCGCGACGACCGCTGCGCCGGCCACCGCCGCCGAAGCCGCTCCCGCCGGTGCGGCCGCCGACTTTGCCTGCTGATCCTCGAGTGCCTTGACCCGCGCTTGCAGTTCCTGGATGGTCTGCATCGCGCGGTCGAGCGCAGCCTTGATTTCCTGCGTCGTCTGCCCCTGGGCGCTGCTGCCGCAAGCGATCAGGGCGGCTGCCGCTGCCATCGAGAGTCGTCGCATGTGGTCTCCAACGATCCGGTCCAGCCCGGCGTGGCGTCGAGCTGACGATCGATCGCATTCGATGACGACGATACGAACCGATGCACCGGCAGCAAGTGGACCAAGGTCCTATCGTCAGCGCGCGGTTTCCGCGCACCGCGTCGGCGTTCGCTAGTGCTGCATCTGCTCGGGCAGGAAGCTGACGAGCTGCGGAAACGCGTAGAGCAACACGACCATCAGGACCATCAGCAGGAAGAACGGGAACGCGGCGCGCGCGATCGTGCCGATTCCGCGCTTGGTCATCCCCTGCAGTACGAACAGGTTGAAGCCGACCGGCGGCGTCACCTGCGCCATCTCGACGACGACGACGACGAAGATGCCGAACCAGAGCGGGTCGATGCCCGCCTTCTGCACCGTCGGCATGATCACGCCCATGGTCAGCACGACCATCGAGATGCCGTCGAGGAAGCAGCCGAGTACGCCGTAGAACGCCGTGAGCGCAAGGATCAGGCCGAACTTCGAGAGGCCGAGGGTGGCGATCCATTCGGCGAGGTGGCGCGGCAGGCCGATGTAGCCCATGCTGAGCGTCAGGAAGGCAGCGCCGGCGAGGATGAGCGCGATCATGCAGTAGAGGCGCGTGCCGCCGAGGAGCGACTCCTTGAACGTCGGCCAGGTCATCGAGCCCTGCGCCGTGGCGATGACGAGCGAGCCGAGGACGCCGAGCGCCGCGGCCTCGGTTGCGGTCGCGATGCCGGCGTAGATCGAGCCGAGCACAGCGACGATCAGCAGGACGACCGGGATCAGGCTCTTCGACTCGCGCAGCTTTTCGGCAAAGCTCATCGGCGGATCGGGCGGCGGGATCAGGTGCGCATTCTTCAGTGACCAGCCGGCGATGTAGAGCGAGAACAGGCCGGCGAGGACGATGCCCGGAATGACACCGGCGATGAAGAGTTTCGAGATCGAGACGTCGGCGATGACGCCGTAGACGATCATGATGATCGAGGGCGGAATCAGCAGACCGAGCGTGCCGGCGCCGGCGAGCGAGCCGACCGACATCCGTTCGGGGTAGCCGCGCCGCGCGAGTTCCGGCAGGCTCATCTTGCCGATCGTCGCGCACGTCGCCGCGCTCGACCCCGACACCGCGGCGAAGATCGCGCAGCCGACGACGTTGGTGTGCAGGAGGCGGCCGGGCAGGCGCTGCACCCAGGGTGCGAGGCCGCGGAACATGTCCTGGCTGAGGCGGGTGCGAAACAGGATCTCGCCCATCCAGATGAAGAGCGGCAGCGCGGTCAGCGTCCAGCTCGACGCCGAGCCCCAGATCGTCACCGCCATCGCGTCTCCGGCCGGCCGCGAGCTGAACAGCTGCATGCCGATCCAGGCGACGCCCGACAGCGTCAGGCCGATCCAGACGCCGCTGGCGAGGATCAGGAACAGCGATGCGATCAGCAGCGCGGTGACGGCGGCGTCATTCATTTCGGGTCGCCTCGTCGCTGACCGGAACGACCCGCCGCCCCTGGACCTCGAGGACGAGCTCGTCGACGAAGGCGATCGCCAGCACGACGGTGCCGATCGCCATCGCCAGCTGCGGCAGCCAGAGCGGCGTCGCGTCGTTGCTGGTCGAGATGTCGTGGAACGCGTACGACTGCCAGGCGAGCTTGCAGCTGTAGACGGCGAACAGGGCGGCAAGCAGGGTCGCCCCGGCGAGCGCCCAGATCTCGAGGCCGCGCCGCGCGCCGCCGCTGAGCGCCGCGAGCAGCAGCGTGACGCGGATGTGCTCGCCGCGCTTGAGGGTATGCGCCAGGGCGAGGAATCCGGCCGCCGCCATCATGTAGCCGGCGTAGGCGTCGATGCCGGGGACGTTGAAGCCGATCTGGCGCGAGGCGATCGAGAGCAGGACCATCGCCAGCAGCAACACCATGGCGACCGCGGCGAGCGCCGCCGCGGCGTCGTAGAGACGGTCGAGCGCGCGGCCGAGCGGGCCGCGCGCAACTTCGAGCGAGGTCGGCATCGCCGCTCGCGCCTACATCTTCCGGTAGCTATCGACGATCGCCTGCCCTTCGGCGCCGGCCTTGTCGAGCCATTCCTTCAGCATCGTGTCGCCGACCTTCTTCATGTCGGCCTTCAGCTGCGGTGACGGCGGCAGGATGGTCATCCCGTTCTTCTTGAGGAGGTCGATGTACTCGCCGTTCTTCTTCTGCGAGAGCGCCCAGCCGCGTATTTCGGCGTCGGCGCCGGCCTTCAGCACTGCGGCTTGGGTCGCCTTGTCGAGCGCGTCGAATGCCGCCTTGTTGACGAGCACCGCGTTCTTCGGCAACCAGGCCTGGGTGTCGTACCAGTACTTGATGTGCTCGTAGGTCTTGGAGTCGTAGCCGGTCGATCCCGACGACATGTAGCTCTCGATGACGCCGGTCGCCATCGCCTGCGACAGCTCGGCCGCCTGCACGGTGACCGGCTGCGCGCCGACGAGCTCGGCGATGCGCGCCGTTGCCGGGCTGTAGGCGCGCCACTTGACGCCCTTCAGGTCGGCGGCCGAGTTGATCGGCTTGTTGACGTAGATGCCCTGCGGCGGCCACGGCACCGTGTAGAGCAGCATCATTCCCTGTTCGCCGAGCTTCTTCTCGAGCGCCGGCTTCGATGCCTTGTAGAGCTTCATCGACTCGGCGTAGCTGTCGGCGAGGAAGGGCAGCCCGTCGATGCCGTACGGCTGCCATTCGTTCTGGTAGTTGACGAGCAGCACTTCGCCGATCTGCGCTTGACCGCCCTGGACCGCGCGTTTGATCTCCGGCGCCTTGAAGAGCGACGCGTTCGCGTGCACGGTGATCTTGAGCTTGCCGCCAGTCGCCTTGTCGACGTCGTCGGCGAACTGCTGCAGGTTCTCGGTGTGGAAGTTGTTCGCCGGGTAGGCCGCCGGGAGGTCCCACTTCGTCTGCGCGACCGCAGTACCGGCGATCGAGAGCAGGGCCCAAGCGCCGACGCCGGCCAAGAGCGATGGGAGACGGTCGGAACGGATCATGGGCACCCCGGTGGATCAACAAAGGCCACCAAAGCATAGGGCGTGCCCTTGCAGGCGGACATCGGTTGTTGCCCGAGCGCTTGCAGTCCAGGAGCGAACACGATAATTCGGCGAAATAGTGTTCCAACGTCTCGAGGGTTTCCCCGATGTCGACCGAGGCATGCCGGACGTCGCCGTGAGCACGATCCTCGGCGTCGTGATGCTCGAGACGCGGTTCCCGCGTCCGCCGGGCGACATCGGCAACCCGCGCACGTTCGCGTTCCCGGTCCGCTACCGCACCGTCGAGGGCGCGTCGCCGCGGCGCGTCGTCGTCGAACGCGACCGGACGCTGCTCATGCCGTTCATCGCTGCCGCCGCTGCGCTCGAGCGCGACGGCTGCACCGCGATCACGACGAGCTGCGGCTTCCTCGCTCTGTTCCAGCGCGAGCTCGCCGAAGCGGTCGGCGTGCCGCTCTGGACTTCGAGCCTGCTGCTGGTCGCCGGCATCGAGGCGGCGCTGGCGCCGGGTAGGCGCGTCGGCATCGTCACCGCCGACGCGGCGTCGCTCACGGCGGAGCATCTGCGTGCCGTCGGCGCGTCCGCCGACACGCCGCTCGAGGGGCTCGCCGCCGATTCGCGCTTTCGCGCGACCCTGCTCGACGACAGCGACGTGCTCGACGAGGACGAGGCGCGGCGATCGACCGTCGCGGCCGCCGAGCGCCTGTTGGCGCGGCGGCCGGACGTCGCTGCGATCGTCCTCGAGTGCACCAACATGCCGCCGTATGCCGACGCCGTGCGCGCGGCGACGCGGCTGCCGGTCCTTGACATCACGACGCTGATCCGGTCGCGCTTCGGCGCGGCGGCGGAGGAGCATGCATGAGCGCGCGCACCGGCGGTCGCTGGCAGTTCTGGATCGACCGTGGCGGCACCTTCACCGACATCGTCGGCAAGCGCCCGGACGGCTCGCTCGCGACCCTGAAGCTGCTCTCCGAGCACCCCGAGCAGTACCGCGACGCCGCGGTCGCCGGCATCCGCCGCCTGCTCGACCTCGCGCCGGGCGCGCCGATCACCTCCGACCAGGTCGAGTCGGTGAAGATGGGAACGACGGTGGCGACCAACGCGCTGCTCGAGCGAAAGGGCGAGCCGACGATGCTGGTGACGACGCGCGGCTTTCGCGATGCGCTGCGGATCGCCTACCAGGACCGGCCCCGTCTGTTCGAACGCAGGATCGTCCTGCCCGAGCTGCTCTACGCACGCGTCGTCGAGGCCGACGAGCGGATGTCGGTGGCCGGCGACGTCATCCGTGCGCTCGACGAGGCGCGTCTCGAGGCCGACCTGCGCGCAGCGCGCGCCGCCGGCCTCACCAGCGTCGCGATCGTCTTCCTGCACGGCTGGCGCCACCACGCGCACGAGCTCGCTGCCGAGCGCATCGCGCTCCGGCTCGGCTTCACGCAGGTGAGCGTGTCGCACCGCACGAGCCCGATGATGAAGCTGGTCGGCCGCGGCGACACGACCGTCGTCGATGCCTACCTGTCGCCGATCCTGCGCCGCTACGTCGACGAAGTCGCCGCCGAGATGCCCGGTGTCGAGCTGTATTTCATGCAGTCGTCGGGCGGCCTCGCCGAGGCGAGCGCCTTCCAGGGCAAGGACGCGATCCTGTCGGGGCCGGCGGGCGGCATCGTCGGTATGGTGCGCACCGCCGAGCTCGGCCTTGCCGAGGTCGACGCCGGCCCGCTGCGCGTCATCGGCTTCGACATGGGCGGGACCTCGACCGATGTCAGCCACTACGCCGGTGAGTTCGAGCGTGCGTTCGAGACGCGTGTCGCCGGCGTCCGCGTGCGCGCGCCGATGATGGCGATCCACACCGTCGCTGCCGGCGGTGGCTCGATTCTCGGCTTCGACGGCGCGCGTCTGCGCGTCGGCCCCGAAAGCGCCGGCGCCAACCCCGGGCCGGCGTGCTACCGGCGCGGCGGCCCGTTGACCGTCACCGACGCGAACCTCGCGCTCGGCAAGATCCAGCCGACGTTTTTTCCGCGCGTGTTCGGGCCGCACGGCGACGAGGCGCTCGATGCCGACGTCGTCGC
>DATAYY010000063.1:0-15289 GCA_036272325.1 Caldimonas sp.
AGACCGCCCAGAAGACGGATCCCTCGATCCTCGATCGCGCCGGCGAGTTCTATGCCCAGCATCCGCAGCTCGTGAAGGGGCTCGGTGCGGCGGCGCTCGCGATCGCGCTCGGCAAGTTGCACAGCAGCCAGGGCTGACGCATCCGCGGCGCACGCGGCGCCGCGTCGTCAAGCGGTGCGAATGACGCTGATGTGCTCGGTGCCGCTCTCGGGCAGCCAGATCTCGCCGGCGCGGCCCTGGATCTGGCGCACGCCGGCGCCGTCGTGCGGCAGCGCGAAGCGGGTGAAGGTCTCGGTCGGCGGATCGAAGCGGACGATCGCGTTGCTGCCCCAGTCGCTCAGCCAGACCTTGTCGCGCTCGTCGACGTAGACGGCGTACGCGCGCGGGCTCGGCCCGGGCAGCTTCCAGTGGCGCCAGCTCGCCTGCGCCGGGTCGTGCACCGAGACCTGGCCGCTCAGCCATTCGCTGACCCAGAGCCGGCCCTGGCTGTCGCTCCAGACGCGGCGCGCGCCCTGGTTCGGCGTCGGCGGCTCGACGACGGTCGATTCGCCGGTCGCGCGGTCGACCTTGGCGATGAACGAGCCGGCGAGCGAGCAATACCAGACGTCACCGTGCGGCGTCGTGCAGATGCCGTACGGCCCGGTGCCGCGCGGTGCGGCCCTGACGGTCACCTTGTCCGTCTTCATCGCGAGCTTGCCGACGACGCCGCTCTGGCCCGTGAACCAGAGATCGCCGTCGCCGTCGAAGGTGGCGGTGTTGAGGTTCGCATCTGGAGTTCCTGCTGGCAGCGGGAAGACTCGTACCGAACGATCGGGCCAGCCGACGCGGACGATCGCGCCCTGGCCACCATCGGTGATCCAGGCGGCGTGGTCGGGGCCGCGGATGACGCCGTGCGGCGCCGACCCCCTGCCGAGCGCGACGAGCTCGACCCGGCCGGTTTGCGGATCGAACCAGCCGAGATGGCCGCTCCTTTGCGCGGTGAACCAGACGCCGCCGTCGCTTGCGGGAGCGACGTCGTGGATGCCGGTCGGCTGGCGAGTCGCGAGCGGCCAGCTGCGCACGGCGTTGGCAGCGTCGGCTCGCGCGCGCAGGGGCCACGCGGGGAAGAGCGCGGTGCTGGCGAGGGCGGCGAGCGCCTCGCGGCGCGTGCGGTGTTGCATGGCAGCCTCCGTCTCGATCGTGCTTCGCTTCCTCATCACACTATATTCAGGGCCATGAGGCATGCCGTCTTCAGGCTCTTTTCACGCGAACCGCTCCATGACCCGACGGCATCTCCCGACCCCGGCGCCAGGCGCGAGGTCAAGACCACGACCTGCTACATGTGCGCCTGCCGCTGCGGCATCCGCGTCCACCTGCGCGACGGCGCGCCGCGCTACATCGACGGCAATCCGAACCATCCGATCAACAAGGGCGTCATCTGCGCCAAGGGATCGGCCGGCATCATGAAGCAGCTCTCGCCGGCGCGGCTGACACGGCCGCTGCTGCGCAAGGCCGCGAGCGAGCGCGGCGCCGGCGAGTTCGAAGAGATCTCATGGCAGCGCGCGTTCGAGATCCTGGAGCAGCGGCTCGCCGCCATCCGTGCCAGCGATCCGCGCAAGTTCGCGCTCTTCACGGGCCGCGACCAGATGCAGGCATTGACGGGCCTGTTCGCGCGCCAGTTCGGCACGCCGAACTACGCCGCCCACGGCGGCTTCTGCTCGGTCAACATGGCCGCGGGGATGATCTACACGATCGGCGGCAGCTTCTGGGAGTTCGGCGGCCCCGACCTTGCACGGGCCAAGCTGTTCGTGATGGTCGGCACCGCCGAAGACCATCACTCGAACCCGCTCAAGATCGCGATCGCCGATTTCAAGCGCAGGGGCGGGCGCTTCGTCTCGATCAACCCGATCCGCACCGGCTATTCGGCGATCGCCGACGAGTGGATCCCGATCCGGCCCGGCACCGACGGCGCGCTCTTCATGGCGCTCCTGCACGTGCTGATCGCCGAAGACCTGGTCGACCGCGCGTTCCTGAAGCGCTTCACCAACGCGCCGCAGCTCGTCGTTCTCGACGACGGCGAGCGCGAAGGCATGTTCGCGCACGATCCCGATCCGGCCAAAGGCCCGCCGGGAGACGGCCGCGAGCCGCACAACAAGCTCGTCTTCGACAGCGCGTCGCGCACGGTCATGGCGGCATATCCGGAGGGCATCGCCGACGGTGCCGATCCCGCCCTCGAAGGCCGCTACGCGCTCGCCGACGGCACCCGCGTCGCGCCGGCGTTCCAGCTCCTGCGCGAGCGCGTCGCGCCGTGCACGCCGGCGTGGGCGGAGTCGATCACCGGCATCGACGCGGCGCGGATCGACAAGCTCGCGCGCGAGCTCGGCGAGACGGCGATGCGGCAGGCGTTCGAGTTGCCGATCGCGTGGACCGACGCCTGGGGCAAGCGCCATCCGACGACCCAGGGCCGGCCGGTCGCGTTCCATGCTATGCGCGGCATCGCAGCGCATTCGAACGGCTTTCAGACCGTGCGCGCGCTCGCGGTGCTGATGAGCGTGCTGGGCACGATCGACGCACCGGGCGGCTTTCGCCACAAGGCGCCTTACCCGCGCCACATCGTGCCGAACTTTCGCGCCTTCAATTCACACGACATGATCCGGCCGAACACGCCGCTGAACGCGGCGCCGCTCGGTTTTCCCGCCGCCCCCGACGAGCTCGCGATCGAGCCCGACGGCACGCCGATGCGGATCGACCACGCGTTTTCGTGGCAGCACCCGCTGTCGGCGCACGGGATGATGCACACGGTGATCACGAACGCGACCCGCGGCGACCCGTACCGGCTCGACATGTTGCTGATCTTCATGTCGAACATGGCGTGGAACTCGACCATGAACACGGTCGCGGTCCGCGAGATGCTGAACCGCAAGAACGCCGACGGCGAGCACGAGATTCCGTTCCTCGTCGTCTGCGATGCGTTTCGCAGCGAGACGGTCGCGTTCGCCGATCTCGTCCTGCCCGACACGACGTATCTCGAGCGCCACGACGTGATGAGCATGCTCGACCGGCCGATCTCGGAGTTCGACGGGCCGGCCGATGCGGTGCGCGTTCCGGTCGTGCCGCCGACGGGCGAATGCAAGCCGTTCCAGGACGTCATCGTCGAGCTCGCCTCGCGCCTGAAGCTACCGGCGTTCACGACCGCCGACGGCACCCGCAAGTTCAAGGACTATCCTGACTTCGTCACCCGCTACGAGGCGCAGCCGGGGGTCGGGTTCCTCATGGGCTGGCGCGGCGAGAACGGCGACCAGCATCTGCGCGGCGCGCCCAATCCGAACCAGTGGCAGAAGTACGCCGAGAACGACTGCGTCTTCCATCTCCGGCTGCCGGAGACGATGCACTACATGCGCAACTGGAACCGCGAGTACCTCGACTTCGCGAAGGACAAGGGCTGGCGGCAGAAGAACGACGTCGTCCAGCTCGCGCTCTACAGCGACACGTTGCAGACGTTTCGTCTCGCCGCGCAAGGCAAGACCGCCGGCCGACAGCCGCCGGCACACCTGCGCGAACGGATCGCGACCCACTTCGATCCGCTGCCGTTCTGGTCGCCGCCGCTCGAGGACGCGGTCACCGATCGCTCGCGCTACCCGCTCTCCGCGATCACGCAGCGGCCGATGGCGATGTACCACTCGTGGGACTCGCAGAACGCGTGGCTGCGCCAGATCCACAGCCACAACTACCTGCACGTCCATCCGGCGACGGCTGCTGCGGCGTCGATCGACGACGGCGCCTGGTGCTGGGTCGAGAGCCGCTGGGGAAGGGTGCGTTGCATGGTGCGCTACAGCGAAGCGGTCGAGCCGAGCACGGTGTGGACCTGGAACGCGATCGGCAAGGCAGACGGCGCCTGGCGGCTTGCACCGGGCGCCGACGAGGCGAGCAAGGGCTTTCTCCTCAACCACCTGATCACCGACGAACTGCCAGGCGAGGCGGGGCCGATCAGCAACTCCGATCCGGTCACCGGTCAAGCGGGCTGGTACGACGTTCGCGTGCGCCTCGTGCCGTGCGTTGCCGACGAGCCGGCGACGACGTCGCCGCGCTTCGCAGCGGTGTCGGCATGATCGCGTCGTTGCTCGCGCTGCTGCGGCCACGACCGAGCGCAGTGGTCGAGGTATCGGCGGCGGCCGAGGCGTCGGCGGCGGCCGCGCCCGACCCGTCGCCGATCGCCCGCCAGCTCGCGCTCGTCATCGATCTCAACGTCTGCGTCGGCTGCCATGCTTGCGTCACCTCGTGCAAGGAGTGGAACACCTTCGGCGCTGCCGGTCCGCTCGCCGACGAGAACGCGTACGGAGCGAACCCGACCGGCACCTTCTTCAACCGCGTCCAGACCTACGAGGCGGGCGTCTTTCCCGCCACCGACACGATCCACTTCCCGAAGAGCTGCCTGCACTGCGAGGACCCCCCGTGCGTGCCGGTCTGCCCGACCGGCGCAAGCTACAAGCGAAAGAGCGACGGCATCGTCCTGGTCGACTACGACAAGTGCATCGGCTGCAAGTACTGCGCGTGGGCGTGCCCGTACGGAGCCCGCGAGCTCGACGAGACGCGCCAGGTGATGACCAAGTGCACCCTGTGCGTCGACCGGATCGAGGACGAATCGCTCGCTCCGGGCGACCGCAAGCCGGCGTGCGTCAAGGCGTGCCCGACCGGGGCGCGCTTGTTCGGCGACGTCAAGGATCCCGAGTCCGAGGTCTCGCGCGCGATCCGCGAGCGCGGCGGCTACGCGCTCATGCCCGAATGGAACACGCGGCCCGCCAACCAGTACCTGCCGCGGCGGGTGACGGACGCGGTCGGCGCGGCGGCGAAGGAGACCCGCGAGCTTGGCGGAGCCGGCTCCGGAACGGCCGGGCGCCGATGAATCCGGCCTTCTCGGTCATCCTGTTCACGACCAGCGCCGGCGCCGGACAAGGCCTTGTCGTCGCCCTCGCGCTCGCCGTTCTCGCCGGAGTGCCGATGGCGGCGCGTTCGGTGACGACGGCGCTCCTGGTCGCGATCGTCTTGCTCGTCTTCGGCCTGGCCGCGTCATCTCTGCACCTCGGCCGACCGGCACGGGCGTGGCGTGCCTGGCTGATGTGGCGCACCTCGTGGCTGTCGCGCGAAGTGATCGTGCTGCCGGCGTTCATCGCCTGCACCGCGCTCTGGTGGCTCGCCTGGCAGCGCGCACCGACGCTCGCCAGCGCGCCGCCGCTTCCGCTCGCCGCGCTCGCGCTCGCCGCGCTGCTGTGGCTGTGCACGGCGATGATTTACGCGTGCCTGCGCTTCATCGAGGAATGGGCGCAGCCGCTCACGATCGTCAACTTCGTCCTCATCGGACTGTCGTCGGGGCTGGTGCTCGCGAGCGCCCTCGCGGCGTGGGCAGGCGAGGCGGCTGCGCTGCGAAGCGTGCTCCCGGCGGCGCTGCTCACGACCGTCGTCGCCGGTGCGTCGCGCGTCGCGGCGTTGCGGCACAACGCTGCCATCCGCCACCGCTCGACGCTGCAGTCGGCGACCGGCATCCGCTCGGCGCGCCTGGTGCAGACGTCGATGGGAATGTCGGCGGGCTCCTTCAACACGCGCGAGTTCTTCCACCGCGCGTCGCGCGCCGCCGTCGCCAGGATCAAGCTGGCGGCGATCGTGCTGACCTTCGTCGTGCCGGCGCTCGTTCTCGGCCTCGTCTGGGCAGGCGCGCTGCCGGCGCTGGCGTCCGCGCTTGCGCTCCTCGTCCAGGTGCCCGGATTGATCGCCGACCGCTGGCTCTTCTTCGCGCAGGCGAAACACCCGCAGAACCTGTACTACCAGGTCGTGTCGTGAACGATCTCGCTGCGCGCGTCTTCGGGACGTGGATCCGACGGGTCGATCGCGTCACCACGCGTGCCGACCTCGTCGCCGGCCTGCTGGGCGCGCTGCTCGTGCTGCCGCAGGGCATTGCCTTCGCGACGCTCGCCGGCCTGCCTCCCGAGTACGGCCTGACGACCGCGATCGTTCCGTGCCTGGTTGCCGCGCTGTTCGGCTCGAGCTGGCACGTCGTCTCGGGGCCGACCAACGCCAACTCGCTCGCCCTGTTCGCGACGCTGGCGCCGCTGGCGGCGGTCGGCTCGCCGGCCTACATCGCGCTCGCGCTCGCCGTGACCGTCCTCGTCGGCACGATGCAGTTTGTGATCGGGGCGCTTCGCCTCGGCACGATCGCGAACTTCATCTCGCCGGCGGCGCTGCGCGGCTTCATGGCCGGCGCCGCGGCGCTGATCGCCATCTACGCGTTGCCCGACCTGCTCGGGTTGCCGCCACCGACCGCGCACCGCCTCGGCAACCTCGCCGAGCACTTGTGGACGCATCTCGGCCGCGTCGCGCCGGCGGCCTGCCTGGTCGGCATCCTGACGATCGCCGCCGCGCTGCTGCTGAAGCGGTTGCTGCCGCGAACGCCGCACATGCTGCTGGCGCTGCTGCTCGCGACCATCGTCGCCTTCATCGTCGACCGCCTGGCGCATGGCGCCGGCCAACGGATCGAGGTGGTCGGCCCGATCCCGGCGGTCTGGCCCCGCTTCGCACCGCCCTCGTTCGACGTTCGCCTGCTGCCCGACCTGATCGGCATCGCCTTCGCACTCACGATCGTCGCGCTCGGCCAGTCGATCTCGATCGCCAAGGCGGTCGCGTCCAAGTCCGGTCAGCACATCGACGCCAACCGTGAGTTCCGCGGCCAAGGGCTGTCGAACATCGTCGGCGGCCTGTTCTCGTCGTACGTCTCGTGCGGGTCGCTGAACCGCTCGTTGCCGAACTACGAAGCGGGCGCGCGGACGCCGCTGGCCGCGGTCTTCGCGTCGCTGTGGCTGCTGCTGTTCGTCGCCGTCAGCGCGAGTTTGCTGGCGCTGATCCCGATGCCGGCGATCGCGGCGCTGCTGCTGCTGATCTCGTGGTCGCTGTTCGACCTGCCGAGCTGGCGCCAGCTCTGGCGCTACAGCCGCCAGGACTTCGCCGTCGCCGTGGCGACGTTCGTCGCGACGATCTCGATCCGGCTCGAGGTCGCGATCCTGCTCGGTACGATTCTGTCGCTCGTCACCTACCTCTATCGCACGTCGAAGCCGGCGATCCGCACCATGGGGTTCGACGCGACCGGCCCGGTGCGGCCGTTCGTCGTTCGCGCCGACGTCCCCGAGGCGCTGCCCGAATGCCCGCAGCTGAAGATGATCCGGATGGAAGGCGAGGTCTACTTCGGCGCCGTCTCGCACGTCAGCGACCAACTGCGCGACCTGCGCGCCCCGGCGCATGCGCCGAAGCACCTTCTCGTGATGGCGAAGAGCATGAACTTCATCGACCTCGCGGCAGCCGAGATGTGGCGCGCCGAGCTGGTCGCACGGCGGGCAGCGGGCGGCGACCTCTATTTCCATCGGCCGCGGGCGCCGGTGCTCGAGCTCTGGCAACGCGTCGGCTTCATGGCCGAGCTCGGCACCGACCACATCTTTCCCGCCAAGCGGATCGCGATCGCGACGATCTTCGACCGGCTCGATCGCGGCATCTGCGCCCATTGCACGATCCGCGTCTTCGAGGAATGCCAGGCGCTCCCGCTGCCGATCGACGGCGCCGCGAGCGAGGCGTCGCCGGGATCGCGCGCGCCGGTGACGGCGCCCTGAGCGTGGCCGCCAGCGTCATCGCTCCTTCCTGATCGCGCTCGCCCCGGCTCCTCAATCGAGAGGACGAACGGGCCGCGAACGTTTCCGTTCCTCCCCTCTCTCGAGGGACGAGTCGCCGAAGGGTGGCAGTTTCGTCGTCATTCTTGCGCTTTGCCGGATAGCAGGGTCGATTGGATCGGCGATCGCGGGGAGGAGCAGATGACGGCGAATCGAAGGTTTCGCGAGCACGCCTTGGCGTGGACGATGCTGGCGTGCGGGCTGCCCGGCCTGGCCGCGGCAGACGGCGACGACGAGCGGCGCCGGCCCGACCGTGCGCAGATGCACAGCGCCCGCGATGACAGCGGCGTCATGGTCACGATCAGTACGAACGGTTTCATCGATCGCCGCAACCCGTTCTTCCGCGAGCTGGGCACGAACGAACGAAGCTGTGTCAGCTGCCACCGGCCGGACGAGGGCTGGTCGATGACGCCGAAAGGGCTGCGCGAGCGATTCGCGCAGACCGATGGCACGGACCCCGTCTTTCGCCCGAACGACGGCGCCGTTTCGCCGCTCGCCGACGTCTCGACGCGGCGGGCGCGCGAGAAGGCCTACGGCATGCTGCTCGGCAAAGGTCTGATCCGGATCGGCATCGGCATCCCCGCCGGCGCCGAGTTCGAGTTGCTGGCGGTCGACGATCCCTATGGATTCGCGAGCGCCGCCGAGCTGTCGCTCTTTCGCCGGCCGCTGGCGTCGACGAACCTGCGCTTCCTGAGCACGGTGATGTGGGACGGGCGCGAGACCTTCCGCGACGCCACGTCGACCGATTGCCTGTTCGGCACGACGACGTGCTTCGCGTCGCTCCATTTCGACCTCGCCGACCAGGCGAATGCGGCGACGATGGGGCACGCCCAGGGAACGACGCCGCTCACGACCTCGCAGCGCGACGCGATCGTCGACTTCGAGCTCGGCCTCTTCACCGCGCAGCAGCAGGACGATCGTGCCGGCCGGCTCGCGGTCGAGGGCGCCCACGGCGGGCCGACCTTCCTCTCGACCGTCGTCTCCTACTTCGGGATCAACGACACGGTCGCCGGCGACTACCGCAGCCACGCCAGCTTCACGCCGACGGTGATGACGCTCTACACCGGCTGGCAGTCGTACGTCGAGGATCACCTGAACCCGGATCCCGAGCGGCGCGACCGCGGCGTCGCCGTCGCCCGGCAGGCGATTGCGCGCGGCGAGGCGCTCTTCAACGGCAAGCCGATCGTGATCCGCGACGTCAAGGGGCTGAACGACGACCTCCATGTCGCTGCCATCCTCGGCACCTGCTCGACCTGCCACAACACGCCGAATGCCGGCGACCATTCGGTGCCGATGCCGCTCGACATCGGCATTGCCGACGCGAGCCGGCGAACGCCCGACCTGCCGCTCTACACGCTGCGCAACAAGACGACCGGCGCGGCGGTGCAGACGACCGATCCCGGCCGTGCCCTCATCACCGGGCGCTGGCAGGACATCGGCCGCTTCAAGGGACCGACGCTGCGCGCGCTCGCCGCGCGGGCGCCGTACTTCCACAACGGCTCGGCGCAAGACCTGAACGAAGTGGTCAGCTTCTACAACGACCGCTTCGGC
Organism: Caldimonas sp.; assembly: GCA_036272325.1. GTDB lineage: Bacteria > Pseudomonadota > Gammaproteobacteria > Burkholderiales > Burkholderiaceae_C > Schlegelella_A. The sequence goes on from DATAYY010000063.1 coordinate 9,237, forward strand.
ATCGGCTTCACGGACCAGGAGCGTGACGACCTGGTCGCATTCCTGAAGGCCCTCTAGGCCTGTTTGAAGAAGGAGAGATTCATGACAGCACCATCGAAGTCGCCCGACAAGGGCCGCGGCCGCCAGACGCTTGCTGCCGCCGTGATCGCGGGCGCAGCGGCCGCGCTCACCGCCGCGGTCGTTCTCAACGAGCATCATCCTGATGTTGCTGCCGTGCAGACCGACCTGTCGGCGCCGCCGGTGGGGTCCGGGGCGACCGACCGCAGCGGTCCCGCTGGCGCGTCCCGGGATCCATCGTTGCCGGCCGCGGCGGGAGCACTCGAGCGCGATCCCCCTGCTTCGGATCAGGCCGCTCCGACGTTCTGACGAGCGCGTCGCGAACGGGCGCCGTGCAGCGATCGAGTTGGCCTGCCAGTCCCGGCCCGGAAGCGCTTCGGGGCGCACAATGGCCGGCGATGAACGACGCCTTCGAGTCGTCGGCGCCGGCCGGCGCGGCGCCCGGCGTCAGCAAGCCGCCTGGCGCGTCCGCTCCGAGCGATGCTCTCTTCACGTCGCTCTACGGTGAACTGCACCGGCTCGCCCGACGCGAGGCGGCGCGCGCCGGGCCGGGCGCCGTCCTGAGCCCGACGACGTTGCTGCACGAGGCGTATCTCGACATGTCGCAACGCCACGCGCTGGCGTTTCCCGACCGCGCCCGTTTCCTTGCCTATGCGGCGCGTGCGATGCGAACGGTCGTCATCGACCGCGCGCGTGCCGGCGCGGCGCGAAAGCGCGGCGGCGACCTCGACTTCACGTCGCTCGACACGCAGGCCGCGGAGGCTGTCGCCGAGCCGGCGTCCCTCTCGGACATCGGCAGTGCGCTCGAAGAGCTCGCCGTGCTCGAGCCCGAGCTCGCCAACGTCGTCGACCTGAAGTTCTTCTGCGGCTTTGCCGTCGCCGAGATCGCCGCGATGCGCGGCGTCTCGGAGCGAACGGTGCAGCGGCAATGGGAAAAGGCGCGGCTGCTCCTCTATCGCGCTCTCGCGGAGCGGCCGTGATCGTCGCCGACGTCGAGCGTTGGAAGCGCCTCAGTCCGCTCCTCGACGAGCTGCTCGATCTTGCGTCGGAAGTGCGCGCTGAGCGCCTCGCTCGCTTGCGCGCGACCGATGACGTGCTCGCGGCGGAGCTCGAAGGCCTGGTCGCCGACGCCGAACGCGCCGAACACGCGGACTTCCTCGCTGGCAGCGCCAGCGGCGGGGCGACGGTGGCGACGCTTGCCGGAGCGCGCCTCGGCGCCTACGTGCTCGAGGCGCCGCTCGGCCAGGGCGGTGCCGGCGCCGTCTGGCGCGCGCGCCGCGCCGACGGCCGCTTCGAAGGATCGGTCGCGGTCAAGCTGCTCCATCCGTCGCTGACCGGCCGCACCGGCGCGCGCAGATTCGAGCGCGAAGGCGCGATCCTGGCGCGCCTTTCGCATCCGAACATCGCGCGCCTGCTCGACGCCGGCGTCACCGACGGCGGCCAGCCCTACCTCGTGCTCGAGCTCGTCGCCGGCGATCGGATCGACCAGCACTGCGATCGCGAGCGGCTGCGCATCGACGAGCGGATCGCGCTGTTCCGAGACGTTCTCGAGGCGGCGGCGCACGCACACCGTCATCTCGTGATCCACCGCGACATCAAGCCGAGCAACATCCTCGTCACGACCGACGGCAAGGTGAAGCTGCTCGACTTCGGCATCGCCAAGCTGCTGCAGGGCGATCTCGGCGGCGACGATCTGACCGGCGGCCGTGGCGCGGCGCTGACGCCGGACTACGCCGCGCCCGAGCAGCTGCGCGGCGAGGCCGTCACGACCGGGACCGACGTCTACTCGCTCGGCATCCTGCTCTACCAGTTGCTCACCGGCCGGCACCCGACGGCGCCGCCTCAGGCCTCGGCGATCGACCTGATGCGCTCGACGCTCGAGACCGAGCCCGGCCCGCTTTCGCTCGCGGTGACGACGGGCGAGGGTGCTTCGCCGACCGATGTCGCCCGCATCACCGCCGCGCGCGACACGTCGCTTGGCCGCCTGCAGCGCCAGCTCGGCGGCGATCTCGAGAACATCGTCGCGAAGGCGTTGCGCAAGGTGCCGGCCGAACGCTACGCCACGGTCGATGCGTTCGCCGACGACTTGCGGCGCTGGTCGGCAGGCGAGCCGGTGAGCGCGCGACCCGATTCCGTCGCCTATCGGACGGCGCGCTTCGTCACCCGCCACCGCGGCGCGGTCGCGGCGGGCGCGCTCACGATCGCAGCGATCGTGATCGGCCTCGTCGGAACCATCACCGAGGCCCGCCGCGCCGAGCTGCATCGGCAAGAGGCGCAAGTGGAGCGTGACAACGCGCTGCGCGATCTCGCCTTCGCCGACGCCGCGCGTGACCTGGTGGCCTTTCTCGTCAGCCAGAGCAACGGCAAGCCGCTCACCGCGACCGAGTTGCTCGGGCGCGCCGAGCAACTCTCCGAGCGACAGTTCGCCGACGACCCGCTCAGCCGTGGCCGATTGCAATTGATGCTCGGGATCGAATACGGCAACGTGCAGGAAGACGAGAAGTCGATGGCCGTCCTGCTGCGGGCGCAGGCCGCGGCGCGCGCAGCCAGCAGTCCGGCGCTGCTCAGCAACGTCGACTGCATGATCGCCAATACGCTGGTGGATCAGAACGAGCCTGCGCGGGCCGAGGCTCTGTTCGCCGACGCGATCGCGCGGTTGAAGTCCCAGGCGGAAGTCGACGGATCGGTGCTCGCCGGCTGCCTGCACATGCGTGCTGACCTGCACGCCCACCTGGGACGACCCCAAGCCATGCTCGCCGATGCCCAGGCAGCGCTCGCGGCGCTCGGATCGCCGCGCCCGGATCAGCGCGTGCTGGCGAACTCGATCCGCATCGTCGTCGCCGAGGCTCTCGGCCGCCTCGGACAGACGGCCGAGGCGGTCACCGCCTACGAGCGCTCGATCGCGGATCTCGAAGCGATGGGCCGGGCGCAGTCGGCGCGCAATGTCGTTCGCTACAACAACTTCAGCCGCATGCTCTATATCGCCGGTCAGACCGCGCGCGCCGAGCAGATGGCCGGGCGCGGCCTCGAGATCTCCCGCGGCGTCGGGGCGAGCAACGAGCTCGACGCGATCCTGGAGGGCAACCGTGCCCGCGCGCTCATCGATCTCGGTCGATACGACGAGGCGAAGCGTCTCTTCGAGCAAGCCCTGGCCTCGGCCGAGGAGCGCAAGGACCTGCGCTGGGCCGGAACGTTCGCGTTGTACGGCGCGCCCGCGTGGTGCGAGAGCGGAGACGCCGCGCGATGCGCTCGCCTGCTTGCGGTCGCGCGCGAGCAGCTGACGGCGACCCTGCCGCCGGCGCATTCGAACTTCGGCGTCATCGAGCTGGTTGCGTCGCAGCTCGCGCTCGCCGAAGGTCGACCGGACGAAGCGCGGGCGGAGCTCGGCCACGCTATTGCGCTGTTCGACGGCGCGAGCGACAAGACTCCGCTGCGGATTCGGGCCCTCGAGCGACTTGCCGAAGTCGAGCAGCGCTTGGCCGACCCCGCAGCCGCCTTGCGCGACGCGTCGCTGGCGCTCGACCAGGCGCGCGAGGTCTCGAAGGGATTCGCGAGCACGGCGTGGCTGGGCAGCGCGCTACTGACGCTGGGCAGCGTCGAGCTGGCGCAGGGCGACCACAGGGCGGCCGGGCCGACGCTGCGCGCCGCACTCGGGCAACTGCTGGACACCGTCGGCGAGGATGCGCCCGCCACCCGCGAGGCGCGTCGCCTGATCGCGATCTCCTGAGGCGACAGGACGCGCACTGGCGAGCGTCCCCAATCCGGAGGGTGACGCTTGTCCCGGCGAGGTGTCTGATGGCGTCGCCATCCGATCAAGGAGATCGCCATGTCAGTCCGCATCGACCCGCACGCCGGCGCCAGCTCGCGCCGGCTCCTGGCCACGCTTGCGATCGCCGCCGTCACTCTTGGCGGCGGCGTCGCTCTCGGCCACCATCCGCAGGCTGGCAACGCGTCGCAACTCGCCGCCTTCGCCGCACCGCGGGCGACGGAAAGCGTCGCCGTGCCGGCGCACGACGACTCGGTGCCGGCAGCCGACGACGCCTTGAGCCACGAGCGCGTCCGCGACGACGACCCGACGCCGACGTTCTGACCGCCTCTCGCCCGGCGCGGCAGAATCGCGCCGGCCCCATGGCGAAGAAGAACGCGCACGTCAGCGAGACTCCGGCGACGCAGTGGCTGCGTCGCCACGGCGTCGCCTTCAGCGAGCACGTCTACGACTACGTCGAGCACGGCGGCACGGCGGAATCGGCGCGTCAGCTCGGTGTCGACGAGCACGCGGTCGTCAAGACGCTGGTGATGCAGAACGAGAAGCGCGAGCCGCTCGTCGTCCTCATGCACGGTGACCGGCAGGTGAGCACCAAGAGCCTCGCGCGCGCGATCGCCGCCAAGAGCGTCGAGCCCTGCACGACCGAGGCGGCCGAGCGCGCGAGCGGCTATCAGATCGGCGGTACGTCCCCGTTCGCGACCAGACAGGCGATGCCGGTCTACGTCGAGTCGACGGTCCTCGGCCTCGATCGTCTCTACATCAACGGCGGCCGGCGCGGCTACCTGGTCGGCATCGCGCCGGGCGTGCTGACCGGCCTGCTCGGCGCGACGCCGGTGGCGTGCGCGCTCTGAGCCGGCAGGCGCAGAATCGTCGCTCATGTCCGCGCCAACCCTGACGCCGTTCCTGCCCGTCCTCGCCGCGCTCGCCGCGTACCTGATCGGCTCGCTGTCGTTCGCCGTCATCGTCAGCAGGGCCATGGGGTTGAGCGATCCGCGCACCTACGGCTCGGGCAATCCGGGCGCGACCAACGTGCTGCGTTCGGGCAGCAAGGCGGCCGCCCTCCTCACGCTCGCCCTCGACGCCCTGAAGGGCTATGTGCCGGTCGCGCTCGCGGTCCGCTTCGGCCACGCGCACGGTCTCGGCGAAGGCACGGTCGCACTGGTCGCGCTCGCCGCCTTCCTCGGCCATCTGTTCCCGGTGTACTTCCGTTTCCGCGGCGGCAAGGGGGTCGCGACCGCGGCCGGCACGCTGCTCGGCATCGACCCGCTGCTCGGCGCTGCGACGCTCGCGACCTGGATCATCATCGCCGCGTTCTTCCGCTACTCGTCGCTGGCGTCGATCGTCGCCGCGGTGTTCGCGCCGTTCTGGCAATTGCTGACCGATGGTGCCGGACCGATCGCGTTCGCGCTCATCGCGATGGGCCTGCTGCTGATCTGGCGCCACGAAGCCAACATCAAGCGCCTCTTCGCCGGCACCGAAAGCCGGCTCGGCGGCAACGGCCCGGCCGGGGCGCCGCCGGCGAGGAAGGGCCGGCGCGCTGCGCGTCATTGACGGCAGCGACTTGGCGGGCCGAAACCCGAGGCGCGCGACCCCTCAGTAGCTGAGCCCCATCGCGTCGCGGACTTCGCGCATCGTCTCGCGGGCGACGGTGCGCGCGCGTTCGGTGCCGACCTCGACGATCCAGTGCACGTGCTTCGGGTTCGCGAGGTACGGCTCGGCGCGCTCGCGCCATGGCGCCTGCTCGCGCAGGATCGCATCGATCACCGGCTGCTTGCAATCGAGGCAGCCGATTGCCGCGGTCGTGCAGCCGCGAACGACCCAGGCCTTCGTTGCCGCATCCGAATAGACCTGGTGCAGCTGCCAGACCGGGCACTTCTCGGGGTCGCCGGGGTCGCTGCGCCGGACGCGAGCCGGATCGGTCTGCATCTGGCGGATCTTTCTCGTCACCTCGGCCGGCTCCTCGCGCATCGCGATCGCGTTGCCGTAGCTCTTGCTCATCTTGGTGCCGTCGAGGCCGGGGAGGGTTTTCACCTCGGTGTGCAGCGCCTGCGGCTCGACCAAGATCGTCTTGCCGGTGCCGCGCAGCTCGCCTTCCAGATGCTCGCGGTCGCTCGCGCCGAGCGACGCACTCGCGGCGATGATGGCCCGCCCGCGCTCGAGCGCTTCGGCGTCGCCGTTCTCGCGAAAGGCATGGCGCGCGGCCTCGAAGTCCTTGGCGCGCTCCTTGCCG
>DATAYY010000064.1:0-3756 GCA_036272325.1 Caldimonas sp.
TGGCCGGCTTCATGCGCATCCTCGGCGCCACCTTCGTGCGTCGCTTCGAAGGGCGGCTGGTCAACATCCATCCGTCGCTGCTGCCGGCGTTCCCGGGGCTGCACACGCACCGGCGGGCGATCGACGCCGGCTGTCAGGTGAGCGGCGCGACGGTCCACTTCGTGACCGCTGACCTCGACCACGGGCCGATCGTCGGCCAGGCCGTCGTCCCCGTGCTCGCGAACGACAGCGAGGCGACGCTTGCGGCGCGCGTCCTCGCCCAGGAGCATCTGCTCTATCCGCGCGCGATCCGCTGGCTCGTCGAGGGGTCGCTCGAGCGCCGTGACGGCCGAGTCGTGCAGACGCGCGGCGAGTCGCAACTGCTGTGGGCACCCTAGCGCGGTTCTTTCCGGCGGCGTCGGGTCAGAAAAAGCTCGCCGCGGCGTTGACCGAGAACGCCAGGATGGTCGTGTTGAAGACGAACGATAGGATCGACTGCGCCAGCACGAGCCTGCGCATCGCCCGCGTCGTCACGCCGACGTCCGAGGTCTGCGCGGTGACCGCGATGGTGAAGGAGAAGTAGAGGAAGTCGGTGTGCTCGGGCTCGAAGCCTGGTTCGGAACCGGGAAACAAGAGGCCGCGGTCGGGCTCCGGTCCGTAGTACGCGCTGGCATAGGTGAGGCTGAACAGCACCGGCAGCAGGAGCCATGATCCGAACACGGTCGTCGTTGCGAACAGCAGGTGAGGCAGCACGTGGTGCGGTCCTGCGGCCTTCGCGGCGATGAGCTCGTAGACGACCGCCGCCAGGCTGATCACTGCGGCGGTGACGACGATCGCGAGCACCGCTGCGGCGCTCTCGGCCTGCGCGAGCGCGACGCGCTTGATGTGGCCGCGATCAGCGCGGGCCAGGGCGAGGGCGACCAGAACTAGATAGAGCCAGGCGACGACGTTCCAGCCGATTAGCGCGCGCGAGACCGGTGAGTCGACGTCGGGCCACGCCGCGCCGACGATGCAGCCGACGACGAGGCTGGCGAGCAGGCGCCAATGAATGACGAGATGGCTCGGGCGGGCGAAGGAGGCGGCGGGCGTGGGCACGCCCAAGGATAATCTCGACCATGCACGCGACCGCTCTGCTCGAGGCGCAGACCGAGCTCGTGCGTCGCGTGCTGCGCCTCGAGCATCCCGCCGATCGCGTCGTCACCGATTTCTTTCGCGAGCAGCGGGCGCTCGGCGCCCGCGATCGCCGCGACCTTGCCGACGGCGTCTTCGCGCTGTTGCGAAAGCTCGCGCTGTGGCGCCACCTTGCCGACGCGGGCGCCGGCCTCGGGCCGCTCGAGCGCCGTCTCGCCATCGTGTCCTGGCGCGGCAGCGAAGCCAGCCTCGACGCCGCGCTCGGTGCCGACGAGCGCATCTGGCTGCAACGCTGCCGTCAGGTCGACCCCCGGTCGTTGCCCGAGCCGCTTCGCCACAACCTGCCCGCCTGGCTCGCCGGGCCGCTGCAGGCCCGGCTCGGCGTCGACTTTTGGTCCTGGGTGGACGCCGTCGATGGAGCAGCTCCGCTCGACTTGCGCGTGAACGCGCTGAAGGCCGACCGCGCCGACGTCCTCGCGCAACTCGCGAGCGCCGGCATCGAGGCGGCGCCGACGCCGCACTCGTCGCTCGGGATCCGGGTCGCCGGCAAGCCCGCATTGCAGAGGAACGAGGTGTTCGCGCAGGGCCTGGTCGAGGTCCAGGACGAAGGCAGCCAGCTGCTCGCTCTGCTCGTCGGCGCGCGGCGCGGCGAGATCGTGGTCGACTTCTGTGCCGGTGCCGGCGGCAAGACGCTCGCGCTTGGGGCGCAGATGCGCAACACCGGCCGGCTGTACGCGTTCGACACCTCGGGCCACCGGCTCGCCGCGTTGCAGCCGCGCCTTGCGCGGAGCGGCCTTGGCAACGTGCATCCGGCGCAGATTGCGGCCGAGCGCGACCAGCGCATCGAGCGGCTTGCCGGCAAGGTCGACCGGGTGCTCGTCGATGCGCCGTGCTCCGGGACAGGCACCCTACGACGTCACCCGGACCTGAAGTGGCGCCAGGGCGGCGACTCGGTTGTCGCACTGGCGACATCGCAGCGGGCGATCCTCGCCACCGCATCGCGCCTGTTGAAGCCCGGAGGTCGACTCGTCTATGCCACCTGCAGCGTGCTCGAGGCGGAGGGCGAGGACGTCGCCGACGATTTCGAGCGCGCGAGCGGCGACGGTTTCGTGCGCATGCCGGCGCAGGATGCCCTGGCCAAGGCACGGGTCGGCGGTGCAGGTGCGCTGGTCGAGGGCGACCGGATGCGCCTGTGGACGCATCGCCATGCCACCGACGGCTTTTTCGCCGCCGTCTGGGAGCGCGCTTGACTGCTGCCGCGATGGCCTGAACTCGGGCTCTGGCGTGATATCCGTCGTTTTTAGAGGATATCCCCCAGGGGTCGTCGAATAGAATCGACCTTTCCTCGAATCGAACGACACAAAGGCCCGGATGGACGTGCTGAACTCGGTTTTCTCCGCCTCGCTTGCCTGGCTGAGCCACGGCTTTTCGGGCTTCAGCGGCTGGGAGATCCTCGCCTACACGCTGCTCACGACCCACGTCACGATCGCCGGGGTCACGATCTTCCTGCACCGCGCGCAGGCACACCGCGCGCTCGACCTGCATCCGATCCCGTCGCACTTCTTCCGCTTTTGGCTCTGGCTCAGCACCGGCATGGTGACCAAGGAGTGGGTCGCGATCCACCGCAAGCACCACGCCAAGTGCGAGACCGAGGATGACCCGCACAGCCCGCAGGTTCGTGGCATCGACACGGTTCTTCTGCGGGGCAGCGAGCTGTACCGCACCGAGGCGAAGAACCAGGAGACGCTCGCCAAGTTCGGCCACGGCACGCCCGACGACTGGCTCGAGCGCAACCTCTACGCGCGCTTCAGCTGGCAGGGCGTCGGCCTGCTGCTGATCGTCGACCTGCTGCTGTTCGGCGCGATCGGCGCGACCGTCTGGGCGGTGCAGATGCTCTGGATTCCGATCACCGCCGCCGGCATCGTCAACGGCATCGGCCATTTCTGGGGCTATCGCAATTTCGAGGCACCCGATGCCAGCCGCAACGTCTTGCCGTGGGGAATCGTGATTGGCGGCGAGGAGCTGCACAACAATCACCATACGTACCCGACGTCGGCCAAGCTTTCGGTCAAGCCGTACGAATTCGACATCGGCTGGCTGTACATCCGAGGCCTGGAGACGCTGGGTCTGGCCACGGTCCGCAAGACTCCGCCGCAGCTCAAGCTCGGCGCGATCAAGCCGGTGGCCGATGGCAAGACGCTCGAGGCGATCATCGCCAACCGCTACGAGGTGATGGCCAATTTCGCGCGGAGCCTGCGCCACGCGAGCCGTGCCGAGCTCCATCGGCTGAAAAGCGAGGGCGTGGCCTCCGGCCGTCTCGCACAGATGCGGCTCGCGCGTCGCTGGCTCCACCGCGACGACGACAAGATCCCGACTGCCGTCAAGGCGCAGGTCGCTGACGCGCTGGCATCGAGCCCGTATCTGGCCAAGCTGGTCGCGATGCGCGAGGAGCTTCGTCTCCTCTGGACACGCACCGGCGTTTCGGCCGAGCAGCTCGTTGCCGATCTCCAGGCGTGGCTCAAGAAAGCCGAGGAGAGTGGCATCGCCGCCTTGCAGGAATTCGCTCTGCGCCTGCGCGCCGCCCACGCCTGAGCGGCCGCCGCCGAGCAAACAAAAAGGGTCGCCGCGGCGACCCTTTTGCATTTG
>DATAYY010000065.1:0-14497 GCA_036272325.1 Caldimonas sp.
GCCGCCACCTCGATCTGGCGGATCCGCTCGGCGCTGACGCCGTACTCGCCAGCCAGGTCGTGCAGCGTCATGCCGCCCGAGCTGTCGTCGTTGACCTTCAGCCAGCGCTCTTCGACGATCCGACGGCTGCGCGCGTCGAGCGCGTCGAGCGCCAGGGCGATGCCATCGCCGGCGAGCCAGTCACGGCTCTTGCCCTCGATGACACGCGTCGGCTCGTGGGCGTCGTCGGCGAGATAGGCGATCGGCGCATAGCTTTCCTCGCCGTCGTCGTTCTGCGGCTCGAGCGCGACGTCGCCGCCCGAAAGACGCGTCTCCATCTCGAGGACCTCTTCGCGCTTGACGTTGAGGGTCCTGGCCAGGGTGTCGACCTCGCCCTGCGTCAGCGATGCCCGGTGGGTGTCCTCGTCGCTGGCGTCGTTCTTCAGGTTCTGCTTCATCGAGCGCAGGTTGAAGAAGAGCTTGCGTTGCGCCTTGGTCGTCGCGACCTTGACCATGCGCCAGTTCTTCAGGATGTACTCGTGGATCTCCGCCTTGATCCAGTGCATGGCGTAGCTGACCAGGCGCACGCCCTGGTCGGGGTCGAAGCGCTTGACGGCCTTCATCAGACCGATGTTGCCCTCCTGGATCAGGTCGCCGTGCGGCAGGCCGTAGCCAAGGTACTTGCGCGAGATCGAGACGACCAGGCGCAGGTGCGAGACGACGAGCCGGCCGGCGGCGGCGACGTCACCGTCGTCGCGCAGGCGCCGTGCGAACTCGGTCTCCTCTTCCTGGGTCAGGAGCGGGACCCGGTTGACGGCGCCGATGTAGGCGTCGAGGTTGCCGAGCGAGGGGACCAGCGCCCAAGGATCCCGCACGGCGAGGGCGTTCAGGGAGGAAGCGTTCATGACGGAATAAGACCCTTCCGGGCTATTTCGGTTCCGCAGATATTAGCAGTCGGTCGACGAGAGTGCTAAGAGGCGCCCAATCGCAGCGATGGCCAGCGCCTATTGCCGCACAGGCAGCCGGCAAACCGGGCGCCCGGCTCAGCTGAAGCCGGTGTCCATCCGGTCGAGGAGGTCGTCGACGGTGGAGAGGAGCTCGTTGACGCCGACCGGTTTGGTCAGGTAGCGGACGGCGCCCGCGTCGAGAGCGGCATCGACCTGCTGCGCGGTGGCGTCGGCCGAGACGACGATGACCGGGATCGGCGAGGTCGCCGGATCGGCCTTCAGATGGCGCAGGAAGTCGAGCCCGCTCATGTCGGGCAGGTGCATGTCGAGCAGGATCAGGTGCGGCATCCGCTCCCGGACCGACGCCAATCCGACGAGCCCGCTCATCGCGACCTCCATCTGAACCTGCGCCCGCTGCGCGAGGATGCCGCGCATGACCTCGACGTTGGTCTCGTTGTCCTCGACGTAGAGAACGATCCGGCGGTGGTAGTCGGCGGCGAGGGCGGCGAAGTCGTCATCGAGCGACGACGGGATCGTGTCCGGGTCGATCGCCTTCGGCAGCCGCAGGATGAACGACGAGCCCTCGCCGGGGACGCTCTTGACCCGGATCGATCCGCCCATCAGCTCGGCAAGGCGGCGGCTGATGACGAGGCCGATGCCGGTGCCCTGGAGCGTCGTCCGCTCGCGGCCGAGCCGGTTGAACGGCCGGAACAGCTCCTCCATCTGCTCCGGCGTCATCCCCATCCCGGTGTCGGTCACCGACACCTCGACGACGTCGGGCGCGCTGAGCCGGCTGGCGACATGGACGCGGCCGTTGTCGATGTTGTACTTGACGGCGTTGCTCAGCAGGTTGGTGAGGATCTGCTTGACGCGGGTCGCATCGCCGAGGATCGCCGCCGCTTCCGGTGCCAGCTCCTGGCTGATTCGGATGCCGCGCTTGTCGGCGTCGCTGGCAACGAGGGCAGTCGTCGCCTGGACCACCTCGCCGAGCTCGAGCGTCCCCGTCTGCAGCCGCAGGTTGCCCGAGTCGATGCGCGACAGGTCGAGGACGTCGTTGATCATTTCGAGCAGGTGCCAGCCGGCCTGTTGGATCTGCGCGACCCAAGGCCGCTGGCCGGCCGTCAGGGGGTGACGGCGGTCGATCTCGAGCAGCTGGGCGAAGCCGAGCATCGCGTTGAGCGGGGTCCGCAGCTCGTGGCTCATGCGCGAAAGGAAGTCGCTCTTGGCCCGGTTCGAGAGCTCCGCCGCCTCGCGCGCCCGCTCGGCCTCCTCGAGCCGCAGGTGCTCCGTGATGTCCTCGACGACGCCGACGATTCGCCACGGCTGATTGTTCGGGTCGCGCAGCAGCGACACCGTCGAGCGGACCCAGACGACCTCGCCGGCACGGTTCAGGCAGCGCTTGTGGCGCCGGTACATCGGGATCTCGCCGGCGACGAGCTGAGCCGTCAGCAGCTGGTCGTTGGCCAGGTCCTCCGGGTGCGTCAGCGCCTCAGGGCTCAGGCCCGTCAGCTCGCGCTCGTCGTAGCCGGTCAGCTCGCAGAAGCGCGGATTGGCCTGGATGACGCGCCCGCCGAGGTCGGTGTAGACGACGCCGATCGGCACGTTGTCGATGATGTTGCGAAAGCGCTGCTCGCTTGCGCGGAGCGCCGTCTCGGCGACGTGCCGTTCGGCGACTTCGGCGCGCAACGCCGCCGTGCGCTCGCGGACCGCGCTCTCGATCCGTCGCGTCCGCCCGGTCGTGATCAGGAGCGAGGCACCGAGCATCGCCGCCGAGAGCAGGCCGACGGCGGCGATCGTCCAGATGCCGCGGCTGCTGCTTTCGGGCACTTCGTCGGGGTCGGCGCTGCCGCGCAGGTCCCACTGCCGGCCGGCGAAGACGAGCGGGTGCTCGTGGCCAAGGCCGGCCCGCTCGCTCTCGCAACCGGCGCGGCCGGCGAGGCGGCGGCGGCCGGCGAGCGGATCGGAGTCGACGACGCAAAGCCGCAGGTAGGCCGGCACCTTGCCGGCGACGCCGGCGAGCTGGGCGTCCATCTGCAGGGTGACGAAGACGAGGCCGCGCAACCCAGCGCGCCGTTCGGCGACGCTGCCGAGTTCGCTGTCGTAGACGGCCTGGTAGATCGCGATCGCCATGCGGGGGTCATCGGCGACCTGCGGTGCGACGCGAAAGCCGCGCGTGGCTTCCGGCTGGCCGCTGTCGATCGCGCGCAGGATGGCCGCCCGCGCCGTCTTCATCGCCAGGCCGTTGCTGCCGAGCGCGGCGGCGTTGCCCGGCAACGGCTCGATCAGCCGCACCGCGATGACGTCGTCGGCGCGCTGCAGCGTGCTTCCCGCAGGATCGGCGCCGTCGAGCGCCGGGTCGCCATCGCTGACCCGAAATCCGGTCATGCCTTCGCTGCGCGCGCGCGCCTCGAAGCCTGCGAGGTCGTCGCGCCGGACGCGCTCGCTCCATCCCATCGCGCCGACGGCGCCAGAGTCGAGCCAGCGTTGCGTCGCCGCGCGCATCTCGGCACGGCCGACATGGCGGCCGAGGTTGAAGACGCCGCGCAGTGCCTCGAGCGCGTGCAGCGGCTCCTCGAGCTGCGTCTCGAGCATGAGCGATGCGCTCGACGCGTCGTGCGTGAACGACGCGCGCAAGCGCTCGTCGTTCCAGCGCGTCGCCTGGACGATGCCGAGGCCGAGGAAGACCGTCACCAGCGTCATCGTCAGGCCGACCGAGACGCGGCGCGGTGCCCACTCGGAGCGCGGCATTCCGATCAGGGTGAGGACGACCGGTGTCGCGATGAGGAGGCCGGCGAGATCGCCGAGCCACCACACGCTCCAGGTCGAGACGATCTTGCTCGCCGGCACGATCGCCGCGATCCGCAACGCGAGCGTCGAGAGGCTGGCGGCGACGACGCTGCTCGCCGCGCAGCAGGCGAAGAAGACGGCGATGTCGCGCGGCAGGGTGAGCGTCAGTGGCCGGCGAACGTAGCGGCGCACGAGCGCGGCGCCGGCGGCCGCCTGAAGCGTCGCCGCGACGGCGATCGCGAGCACCAGCATGAACGTCGTCGCCCCCTCGTGGCGGCCGCGCGCGGCGTCGATCACGAGCTGCGCCGCAATCGTGCCGACGGCGACGCCGCCGAGCATGCGCCAACCGTAGACGAGCACGGCGGCCAGCGCGATGCCTGCGGCCGGGCTGAGGGGAGACGCGCAGCTCGACGCGACACCGAGCGCGAGTGTCGCCATGCCCGCAGCCGCGACCGCAAGCGCCGTCCATGTGAGCCGGACGAGCCACTCGGTCCGGCTGGACGAAGCCGTGGGGCTGGAAGTGGCAGTGACCGGAGCGGCGCGCGGCATGGGCGGACGGCCGCTCGTGGCTAGACGTTGAAGAGGAAGTTCAACACGTCGCCGTCGTGGACGACGTACTCCTTGCCTTCGGAGCGCATCCGGCCGGCCTCCTTGGCGCCCTGCTCGCCGCCGTAGGCGACGAAGTCGTCGAACGCGATCGTCTGCGCGCGGATGAAGCCGCGTTCGAAATCGGTGTGAATGACGCCTGCCGCCTGCGGCGCGGTGTCGCCGACGTGAATCGTCCAGGCACGCACTTCCTTCGGCCCGGCGGTGAAGTAGGTCTGCAGGCCGGGCAGCGAGAAGGCGGCGCGGATCAGGCGTGCCAGACCGGGCTCGGTCTGGCCCATCTCGGCGAGGAACAGCTGGCGGTCGGCGTCGTCCATGTCGGCGAGCTCGGCCTCGGTCTTGGCCGAGATCGCGACCACGGGTGCGCGCTGCTTGTCGGCGTAGGCACGCAGCCGATCGAGGTACGGGTTGTGCTCGAAGCCGTCCTCGGCGACGTTGGCGACGAACATCGCCGGCTTGGCGGTGATGAGGCATAGCGGCTTCAGGACCGCCTGCTCTTCCTTGCTGAACGCGATCGAGCGCACCGGCCGCGCCTCGTCGAGCGCCGCCTCGCACTTGGCGAGGACGTCGACCAGCCGCCGGGCCTCCTTGTCGCCGCCTGCCTTGGCGACCTTGCCGTAGCGGACCAGGCTCTTCTCGACCGTCGCGAGGTCGGCGAGGCAGAGTTCGGTCTGGATCACCTCGGTGTCGGCGACCGGATCGATCCGCCCGGCGACATGGACGACGTTGTCGTCGTCGAAGCAGCGCACGACATTGACGATCGCGTCGGTTTCGCGGATGTGGGCGAGGAACTGGTTGCCGAGGCCTTCGCCCTTCGAGGCGCCCGCGACGAGGCCGGCGATGTCGACGAACTCGACGATCGCCGGGACGACCCGCTCGGGCCTGGCGATCGCCGCCAGCTTCGCAAGGCGAGGATCGGGCAGCTCGACGATGCCGACATTGGGCTCGATCGTGCAGAACGGATAGTTCTCGGCCGCGATGCCGGCCTTGGTGAGCGCGTTGAAGAGGGTGGACTTGCCGACGTTGGGCAGGCCCACGATGCCGCATTTGAGGCTCATGAGGGGCTCAGGAGGAGGACGCTCCTGGGCAGAGTGCAATCGATGATTTTAGTCGGCGCCTACACTCGGCCGATGACAACCCGGGGAGACGGTCCGTGACGCAATTGCAGACTCTCGCGCCGCACGCCAAGGACCTCGGCGGCGGCTTTGTCGTGCGTCGGCTGCTCCCTGCCGCCGACCGGCGCGCGGTCGGCCCGTTCGTCTTCTTCGACCACTTCGGGCCGATCGACGTCGCCGCCGGCGCCCATCACGACGTCCGCCCGCACCCGCACATCGGCTTGGCGACGCTGACCTACCTGTTCGAGGGCGCGATCGTGCACCGCGATTCGACCGGCGTCGTCCAGCGGATCGAGCCAGGCGCCGTCAACTGGATGTCGGCCGGCCGCGGCATCGTCCATTCCGAGCGAACCCCGAACGATCTCGTCGGCCGCGACCATCGCAGCCATGGCCTGCAGTTCTGGGTCGCGCTGCCGGAAGCGCTCGAGACCTCGTCGCCGTCGTTCCAGCACGTTCCGGCCGGGCGCGTCCCGCGGGTGAGCGTCGAGCGCGCGACGATCGACGTCGTCGTCGGCGCGGCGTTCGGCGTGGCGTCGCCGGTCGTGACGTCGTCGCCGACGCTCGCTGCCGTGATCGACCTCCACCGTGGCGCTCCGGGACTACGAATGTCTCCCGGCGACGCTGCCGAGCGTGCGCTCTATCCGCTCGATCACCCGATCGAGGTCGACGGCCAGACGGTCGATGCATGCACGATGGTGGTTCTCGCGCCGGGATCGACGCCGACGCTCGCCGCGCGGCGCGGCGGTCGCGTGGTCCTGGTCGGCGGCGAGTCGCTCGGTCACCGCTTTCTGTCGTGGAACTTCGTCGCCACCTCGCCCGAGCTGATCCGCACTGCCGAGGACGACTGGCGTGCGCAGCGCTTCCCGCCGGTGCCCGGCGAAACCGAGTTCATCCCGCTTCCGGAGCGGCCGCCGCCGCAGCCGGCAGCCGACCGGACCGTGCCTGGCGGAGCATGAGCGCGTTGCCGGCGAGCGCGAGCGCAGCGCCGGCGAACGTCAGTGCCGTCGGCCGGAAGCCCTCGAGCAGGAGCGAGACGACGAGCGCCAGCAACGGCGTCATGACGCCGACGGTTCCAGCAGGACCGACCCCGACCCGGTCCTGCAATGTCAGGAAACAGGCGAACGCGAGCACCGACCCGGCGAGCGCGAGGTAGACGAGCGAGAGCCACCAGCTCGCCGCGGTCGGCAGCGCGAGCGCGCGGCCGTCGCCGAGCGCGACGCCGACGATCGCCGCCGCCGCCGCGCCATAGAGCATGCCGTACGCGATCGCCGGCAGCAGCGGAACGCCGCGCGCGCGGTTGCGGCTTGCGGTCAGGCTGCCGACCGCGGAGAGCAAGACCGCAGCGATGGTGAGCGTCGCGCCGAGTCGCGCCTGGCCGCCGCCACCGGGCCGCGCGAGCTCCGGCCAGAACATCGACGCCACCCCCGCGAGCCCGAGCACGCCGCCGACGACGAAGCGCCGGCCGATCGGCGTGCCGAACCGCCATGCTGCGCCGATCGCCGCGAGCAGCGGCGCCGCCGAGTATCCGACCGCGACCAACCCCGACGGCACGAACCGCTCGGCGTGATAGACGCAGACGTAGGCAAAGCCGTAGAGGAACGCACCCTGCAGTGCGAGAACGCCGTGATCGGCGAGCGCGAGCGCGAGCCGGTTGCCGCGCCAGCGCGACACTGCGAGCGCAGCGGCGCCGCCGAGAGCAAAGCGCAGCGCGACGCCGAACTCGGCCGGAAAGTCGGAGAGCTGGTACGTGATCGCGTGCCAGGTCGTGCCCCAGACGAGGACGCAGATCGCGAACAGCTGCCAGGTGCGGAGGCGCTGCATGCGCTCGGCGTCAGGCGAAGGCGATGGTCGCGGTGCCGGCCATGCCGGCCGCGAGGGTGCGGCCGATGCCTTCGACGACGATCGCGTTCATGCCGAACGTCAGCGCGCCGCCGAGGCGGGGGTCGGCGCGGTATTGCGCCAGGACGTCGCCGACGGCGTGGCCGGCGACGCCACGCTCCGGGTCGACGTCGGGGATCGGGCAGCGGGCGCACGGCTTGACGACCTTCAGCCGCACCGGCCCGTCGGCGGCGGTGAAGACGATCTGGTCGAGGTGGTCTTCGCCATGCGCGTCGAGGCCGGCGAGGACGAGGTTGGGGCGAAAGCGCGCCAGCGTCACGGCCGCCTCGCCGCCGATCGCGAGCCGCCGATTCACCTCGGCGAGCGACGCGGTCGAGGCGACGAGCAGCGGGAAGCCATCCTGGAACGCCGCGGTCGCGTCGATCGCTCCGGCCCAGCGCCGATCGACCTGGCGCGCCGCTTCGGGGTCGAAGCGCGCGAGCCGAAGCGGCCGGCCGAGGAAGTCGCTGAACCACTGCGCGCAGAGCGCGCCCATGTCGTAGGCGGCGACGCGATCGCCCCAGACCTCGACTTCGGTGCGGCCCTCGACGCGATCGGCGGCGACGTGCAGGCCGAGCATTCCGGGCGCGCGCAGGATCAGCTCGTCGCCCTTGAGCGCCGTCTGCACGAGCGCCATCCGCGGCAGCTCGCGCTGCGTCACGAACGATCCAGCGGCGTCGACGACCATCCATTCGTGGTCGAGATCGAAGCCGGTTTCGGCGAGCAGCGCCTGCTGCGGCGACGTGCCGGCGCACGACTTCACCGGATAGACGTGGATCGATTCGAGCCGGATGTCGATGTCGCTCACGGGAGATGTTCGGCCGTCAGCCGTGCTGGACAAGGCGACGATTGTCTCCGAGCGCTCCCTACAATCCCGCCGATGAAGGCGTTCGATGTCCAGGTGAGCGGCGCGGGCATCGTCGGCAAGAGCCTTGCGCTCTCGCTCGCCGGCCTCGGCCTCTCGGTGGCGCTGCGGTCGCGGCCGGCGCAACAGGGCGCGGCAAGCGACGTCCGCGCCTATGCGCTGAGCCCGACGTCGATCTCGCTTCTGCGCCGGCTCAAGGTCTGGGATGCGCTCGCCGCCGACGCCACGACTGCGGTCCACGACATGATCGTCCGCGGCGACACCGGCGATGCCGAGCTCGAATTCTCGGCGTGGCAGCAGTGTGTCGCCGAGCTCGCGGTCATCACCGACGCGGCCGCGCTCGACCAGGAGTTCGACCACGCATTGCGCTTCGCCGCGCACGTGATGCGCGTCGACACCGACGTGCCCGCTGCGCTTGTCGCCCACTGCGAAGGTCGCGCAGGCGCCGGCGCGGCGCTCGGCGAAACGACGGTCTTCGAGCGCAACGACTACGGCCAGCGCGCGATCGCCGCGCGCCTGGTCGCGACGCTGCCGCACCGGCACACCGCCCGGCAGTGGTTCCGCTCGCCGGACGTGCTGGCGCTGTTGCCGTTCGACCGGCCCGAGCCCGGGCGTTCGTATGCGCTCGTCTGGTCGTTGCCGAACGAGCGCGCCGACGCGTTGCTGGCGATGGACGCGACGGCCTTCGAGCACGCCCTCGCCGAGGCCGCCGGCGCCGACGTCGGAACGCTCGCCCTCGCGTCGGCGCGCGCGTCGTGGCCGCTCATCGTCGCTGCCGCGAGCAAATGGTCGGGGCCGGGCTGGGTCCTCGTCGGCGACGCCGCCCATGTCGTCCATCCGCTCGCCGGCCAGGGCCTCAATCTCGGCCTCGCCGACGTCGTCGCGCTGACGGCAGTGATCGCCGGGCGCGAGTCGTGGCGCGGCGTTGGCGACGAGCGGCTGCTCCGGCGGTATGGACGGCAGCGCGCCGCGCCGACGTGGGCAATGCGGCAAATGACCGACGGTTTGTTGCGTTTGTTCGCGACCCCGTCGGCACCGATCCGGGAACTCCGCAACAATGGCATGAGTCTCGTCAATCGCGTCCCGCCGCTAAAGCGCTGGCTCACGGCGCGGGCGCTCGACTCCTGAAGGACCATCATGAACCGACCCTTGCGCGTTGCCTCCGCCTTGGTCCTCGCCTGCGCGCTCTCGCCGTTCGCCTTCGCCGACGAAGCGGCGATCCGCAAGAACATCGGCGAGCGCGTCCCCGATTTTCCGAAGATCGACGAGATCACGAAGACCGGCATTCCCGGCCTCTACGAGATTCGCGTCGGCACCGACATCCTCTACACCGATGAGCAGGGCAACTACATCATCGAAGGCCAGCTGATCGAGACCAAGACGCGCGACAACCTTACCCAGCAGCGCGTCGCCAAGCTCACCGCGATCGACTTCAAGACCTTGCCGCTGAAGGACGCGATGGTGTGGAAGCAGGGCAGCGGCGAGAGAAAGCTCGTCGTCTTCGCCGATCCGAACTGCGGCTACTGCAAGAAGTTCGAGCGCGACCTGCAAAACGTCAAGGACGTCACCGTCTACACCTTCCTCTACCCGATCCTCGGCGGTGATTCGCCGGAGAAGTCGAAGCAGATCTGGTGCGCGAAGGACAACATCAAGACCTGGCGCGACTGGATGATCAAGGGCACGCCGATCGCCGAGAGCCCGGCATGCGACACCTCGGCGCTGGCGCGCAACCTCGCCCTCGGCCGGAAGCACCGCATCAACGGCACGCCGGGGCTCGTCTTCGAAGACGGCAAGATGCAGCCCGGTGCGGTCGGCCCCGAGGCGGTCGAGCGCCAGCTCGTCGCGAGCCGCGCCAAGAGCAACAGCTGAGCCGCGACTTCGGCGCCGCCAGGCGCCCGGCGAGCTAGCTGCGATAGCTCGGATCGTTGCGGTCGACGAGCCGCTGCAACGCTGCGAACACGTTGTCGCCGGCGCCGTACTTCGGATCGAAGGTGAGCGAATCGGCGACGCACTTGTCGAGAACGGCGCGCGGGATCGGCATCGCTTCGCCCATCGATTGGGTCGCAAGCTGGACCTCGCAGGCGCGGTTCACCAGCCACATCAGCGACAGCGCCTGCGGCAGCGTTTCGCCGATCGTCACCGGCCCGTGGTTGCGCAGCAGCAGCACCGGCTTGCCCTCGGCGCTGGCGAGGATGCGCGCGCCTTCGTCGGAGTGGACGGTGATTCCTTCGAAGTCGTGGTACGCGACCTTGCCGTAGAGCTGCGCGGCGTAGAAGTTGGTGAAGGCGAGACCGGCCTTCAGGCAGCACACCGCCTGTGTCGCCGTCGTGTGGAGGTGCATGACGCAGTGGGCGTCGTGCAAGGTCGCGTGGATCGCGCCGTGAAAGGTGATCCCGGCCGGGTTGACCGGCCAGTCGGCGTGGCCGACGACGTTGCCTTCGAGATCGACCTTGACCAGGTTCGACGCACAGACCTCGGAGTAGTGCAGGCCGAACGGGTTGATCAGGTAGTGCTGCTCTTCGCCCGGAACGCGCAGCGAGATGTGGTTGTAGATGAGCTCGGTCCAGCCGAGGTGGTCGAAGATCCGGTAGGCGGCAGCGAGCTGCAGCCGCGCTTCCCACTCGGCGGCGTGGAATCGCCGCGGACGGACGAAAGCGCCTTGCGCCGGGTTCGAATTCATGAAGCTCCTCGCGTTCCTCGATTCGGCAGAGCGGATTCGGCTCGTCGTCTTGCGCCGTCCGGCAAGGTCGCCATCTTGCCCTCGATCGGGGCCGAGTGCCCGCAGCGACAATCGACCGCATGATCCGCTACGCCATCGACGTTGCCGCGACGCATCGTCACACTTTCGCCGTCGAGCTTCACATCGATCACCCCACCGCCGAGCAGCGGCTGAGCCTGCCGGTCTGGATTCCGGGCAGCTATCTCGTTCGCGAATTCGCGCGCCACCTGTCGATGCTCTCTGCCGAGCAAGGTGGCGCGCCGGTGCCGGTGCGCCAGCTCGACAAGGCGACCTGGAGCGTCGGCTGCGCGGCCGGCGCCCCGCTCGCGGTGCGCTACCAGGTCTACTCCTTCGACACCTCGGTGCGGGCCGCCTTCCTCGATGCGTCGCGAGGCTTCTTCAACGGCACCAGCGTGTGCTTGCGCGTCGAGGGCCGCGAGGGTGAGGCGCACGCGCTTGCCGTCGTCGGCCTGCCCGAAGGCTGGGAGCTGGCGACGAGTCTCGATGCCCGTTCCGGCGCGGCCAGCCATGAGTTCGTCGCCACCGACTACGACGCGCTCGTCGACCACCCGATCGAGCTCGGCCGCTTCTGGCGGCAACGCTTCGAGGTCGCCGGCGTGGCCCACGAGTTCGTCGTCGCCGGCGCGTTGCCCGACTTCGACGGCGAGCGTCTCGTCGCCGACACGCGCAGGATCTGCGAGGCCGAGATCCGCTTCTGGCACGGCGAGGGGCGGGCGCCGTTCGACCGCTACCTGTTCCTGCTCAACGCGATCGAGGACGGCCGCGGTGGCCTCGAGCATCGCTCGAGCACGGCACTCGTCGCCGCGCGCCGCGACCTGCCGCGCCAGAGCGCGTTCGATGCCGGCAAGAACGCCGGCAGCAGGGCCGATCCGCCGAGCGATGGCTACGTCGGCGTTCTCGGCGTCATCGCGCACGAGTATTTCCACGCCTGGAACGTCAAGCGCCTGAGGCCGCGCGACTTCGCGAGCCTCGACTACGGGCGTGAGAACTACACCGAGCTGCTCTGGTTCTTCGAAGGCTTCACGTCGTACTACGACGACGTGATGCTCCTGCGCAGCGGCTTGATCGACGCGCCGCGCTACCTGAAGCTGCTGGCGACGACGATGACCGGCGTGCAGGCGTCGCCAGGGCGGGCGCTGCAGAGCGTCGCGGCGGCGAGCTTCGACGCCTGGGTCAAGTACTACCGCGCCGACGAGAACACGCCGAACGCGACGATCAGCTACTACGCCAAGGGCTCGCTGGTCGCGCTCGCGCTCGACCTGACGCTCAGGAGCGAAGGCCGCGGATCGCTCGACGACGTCATGCGGCTGCTGTGGCGAACGAGCGCCGACGGGTTGATCGACGAGAAAGACATCGCGACCGCGCTCGAGACGGTCGGCGGCCGTTCGTTCGAGCGCGAGATCGCGGCCTGGGTGCACGGCACCGACGAGCTGCCGCTCGCCGAGCTGCTGGCGCGCTTCGCGGTCGATGTCGAGCTGCAAGCGGCGACGCTGGCACAACGGCTCGGCATCCGCGTCAGCGAGAGCGCGCTGACCGGCGTCAAGATCAGCCATGTGCTGCGCGACGGCGCCGGCGAGCGGGCCGGCCTCGCGCCCGGCGACGAGCTGATCGCCGCCGGCGGCTGGCGAATCCGCCGGCTCGACGACGCGCTGCGTGCACTCCTGCCCGGTCGCGAAACGCCGCTCCTGGTGAGCCGCGACCAGCGCCTGCTGACGCTCGCGCTCGACGGCGCATTGCTCGCCGGCGCCGGTGCCGTCCAGCTCAAGCCCGGCGACAAGGCCGATGCCGAGGCGCGTCGCCGTTACGAGGCATGGATCGCCGGCTGAGCGTGCCCGCTCACCGCGGCGCGACGGCGCTCACGCGACGCCGCATTGCGTGGCTCCTGCTCGTGACCGTCGTCGCGTTGCTGCATCTGGCGGCGACGTACGAGCTGGCCGAGCGGATGGCCGAGTTCGACCTCGCCAACGCGATGCCCAAGCGGATCGAGGTCGCGTACCTGCGCACGATCGAGCCCGAACGTGCGGTCGCCGCGGCGCCGGTGCCGGTCGCCAAGCAAACGGCCCCGAAGGTCCGGCGGCCGGCAAAGGCGGCGTCGGCGAGCGCGGCGACCAAGCTCGCCGCTGCCGAGGCATCAGCGTCGGCCGCCGAGGCGCCGGCATCGGCGATCGAACCGGTGCCTGCGCTCGCCACGGCGGACGCCGCGTTGGCGCCGGCGTCTGCACCCGACGAGAGCGATCGCAGGCTCGCCAGCGCCGGCGCGTCCAAGGCGGCGTCGGCCGCCCGCGCCGGCACTCCCGCGGCGAGCGGTGTCGCCAGCTTCGAGTGGCCCGGCGCGACCCGCGTCAGCTACCTCCTCACCGGCAACTACCGCGGCGAGGTGAGCGGTTCGGCGCAGGTCGAGTGGATCCGGATCGACGACCGCTACCAGGTCAACCTCGACCTCGTCGTCGGCGCCGAATTCGCGCCGATCATCCGGCGGCGAATGACGAGCGAAGGCACGATCGCGCCGAGCGGGCTCGTCCCCGAGCGCTACGACGAGGACACGGAGATGGTGATGCGAGAGCGGCGCCGCATGAGCGTCGTCTTCGAGAACGATGCGGTCATCCTCGCCAACGGCGAGCGGCGCGAGCGCCTCGCCGGGGTCCAGGACACGGCGAGCCAGTTCATCCAGCTCACCTACATGTTCTCGATCCAGCCCGAGCTGCTTCGGGTCGGCAACGTCGTCGGGTTTCCGCTCGCGCTGCCGCGCACGATGGACAACTACGCGTACGAAGTCGTCGACGACGAACAGCTCGTGACGCCGTTCGGCACCGTCGGCGCGTTCCACCTCAAGCCGCGCCCACAGTTGCCGCGGCGCCCGAACCAGCTCACGGCCGAGCTCTGGATCGCGCCCGAGCTGCGCTTCCTGCCGATCAGGATCAGGATCGAGCAGGATGCGGCAACCTACATCGACCTCATGATCGCGAAAAAGCCCGAGATCGCTGCCGCCGATCCCACCGCCGCCCCCCGCGTGGCCTCAACGAGAAGGACGCCATGACCACCTACGAATGCATCCTCACCGAAGTGCGCGGCGCCGGTGCGCGCCGCACCGGCCTCATCACGCTGAACCGGCCGAAGCAGCTCAACGCGCTCAACGACACCTTGATGGACGAGCTCGGCGCCGCGCTGCTCGCGTTCGATGGCGACGACGCGATCGGCTGCATCGTGCTGACCGGGGGCGAGAAGGCGTTCGCGGCCGGCGCCGACATCCAGGCGATGGCAACGGTTGGCTTCGTCGACGCCTACACCAAGGGCCTGATCAGCCGCAACTGGGAGACGATGCGGCAGGTGAAGAAGCCCGTGATCGCCGCGGTCGCCGGGTTCGCGCTCGGCGGCGGCTGCGAGGTGGCGATGATGTGCGACATCGTCATCGCCGCCGACAGCGCGAAGTTCGGGCAGCCCGAGATCAAGCTCGGCATCATCCCGGGCGCCGGCGGCACGCAGCGGCTGCCGCGCGCGGTCGGTAAGGCGAAGGCGATGGATCTGGTGCTGACCGCGCGCATGATGGACGCGGCCGAAGCCGAGCGTGCCGGCCTCGTCT
>DATAYY010000066.1:0-53219 GCA_036272325.1 Caldimonas sp.
TCTCGCGCCGCTCGGCGGCAGCGGCGAAGCGCTCGCGGACGCGCTTGTTGTGGGTGTCGACGACGATCTGCTCTCCGGTCTCGGCGTCGCGCATCGTGATCAGCCCGATGTCGGGCAGGTCCATCTCGAGCGGGTCGAACAGGCGCACCGCCGTCACTTCGTGGCGCTGCGCGAGGTGTCCGAGAGCGCGCTCCCAGCCCGGCGCGCTGACGAAGTCGGAGACGATGAAGAGCGTCGAGCGGCGCTTGATCGTGCGCTGCGCCGCCAGCAGCAGCTCGCGCAGGTCGGTCGCGCCGGCAGCCGATTCGGCGGGCCGCGCCGCCATCCGCTGCAGCAGTTCGAGGACGTGGATGCGGCCGCCGCGTGCCGGCAGGACGGTGTCGACGGCTGTGCCGTAGAGCAGGGCGCCGACCCGGTTGCCGCGCCGGGTGAGCAGACGTGCGAGGACAGCGACGAACTCGCGCGCGACGGTGCGCTTGGTGAAGCGGTTGGAACCGAAGTCGACGCTGGCCGAGAGATCGACGAGGAACCATGCCGCCAGCTCACGGTCCTCGGTGAACTGGCGCACGTACGGCTGTTGCAGCCGCGCGGTGACGTTCCAGTCGATGTGACGGACGTCGTCGTGGTGCTGGTACTCGCGCAGGTCGGCGAGGTCGAGGCCGGCGCCGCGCATCAGCGTACGGTGGTCGCCTTGCAGCAGGCCGTCGAGGCGGCGCAATACCGTCCATTCGAGCCGCTTGAGAAGCGCCTCGGCGTTGTCGCGGTCGACCAGGACAGGCGGCGCTTCAGCTGCGGCCATGGCCGTTCTCCGGCGCAAGCGGCTTTTCGGGGACCGGAACCCTGCGCATCACGCGCTGGACGACGACGTCGGCATCGATGCCCTCGGCGAGCGCCTCGTACGACAGCACCAGGCGATGGCGCAGCACGTCGCCGACGAGGCCGGTCATGTCCTCGGGCAGCGCGTAGTTGCGGCCGCGCATGAAGGCGAGCGCGCGCGCACCCTCGATCAGTCCGATCGTCGCGCGCGGGCTGGCGCCGAAGGTCAGGTACTTGGCGATGTCCGCGAGCTCGTAGCGCTCGGGGCGGCGCGTCGCGCTGACGACCTTGACGGCGTACTGCATCAGCGACGGATCGACGTAGACCTTGCGGCACTCCTGCTGCAATTCGGCGAGCTGGCCCATGCTCGCGATCGGCGCCATCGTCACCGGCACGCCGGTGACGCGCTGGGCAATCACGAACTCTTCCTCTTCGCTCGGATAGTCGACCAGCACCTTCATCATGAAGCGATCGACCTGCGCCTCCGGCAGCGGATAGGTTCCCTCGGTCTCGATCGGGTTCTGCGTCGCCATCACGAGAAACGGCTCGGGGACCTTGTGCGTCTCGCCGGCGATCGTCACCTGGCGTTCCTGCATCACTTCGAGCAAGGCGCTCTGCACCTTGGCCGGCGCACGGTTGATCTCGTCGGCGAGCAGCAGGTGAGCGAACACCGGCCCGAGCGACGTCGAGAACTCGCCGGTGCGCGGATTGAAGATGCGCGTGCCGATGAGATCGGCGGGGACGAGGTCGGGCGTGAACTGGATGCGCCGGAACGTTCCGCGCAGCGTCTGCGCCAGCGTCTTGACGGTCAGCGTCTTCGCCAGGCCGGGCACGCCTTCGACCAGCAGGTGCCCTTGCGCGAGCACCGCGACCATGACGCGCTCGAGGAAATGGTCCTGACCGACGACGACGCGCTTGACCTCGTAGAGGATGCGCTCCATCAGCGTCGCAGCGTCGCTCGGAACGGTGGTGTTGTCGGTCATCGCGGATCCGAAGAGTGAAAGAGGGTCGCCGCTGCGCCGCGGGGAGGAAGAAACGACCGCCAGCCGTCAGAACGGCGGCATGCCCGCGGCCGCGGCGGCGTTCTCGATCGGCACCGCGAAGCCGATGCCGATGAAGACGCGCTGCCGGTTCGGGTTCAGGATCGCCGTCACGATGCCGACCACCTCGCCGTCCATCGTCACCAGCGGGCCACCCGAGTTGCCGGGGTTCGCGGCGGCGTCGAACTGGATCAGGTTGGTGAGCGTCTGCTCGCCCTCGGGCGAGCGGAACTGGCGCTTCAGCCCGGAGACGACGCCGGCTGACGCCGACGGCCCGATGCCGAACGGGAAGCCGACGACGAGGACCTGGTCGCCGGGCGCGAGGTCGGCGGTCGAGCGCATCGTCGCTGCCTCGAGGTCGTCGGGGATGGTCTTCGCGCGCAGCACGGCGAGATCGTTCTCGGGCTGCGTGGCGACCACGACCGCATCCGACTCGGTGCCGTCCACCATGAAGGTGACGCGGACCCGCTTGGCGCCGTTGATGACGTGCAGGTTGGTGAGGATGGTGCCGTTGTCGATGATGACGACGCCGGTGCCGATGCCGCGTTCGACGGTGCCGCCGTCCTGCTTGATGTCGCTGCCGTCGTCGCCATCGGTCATGAGGCCGACGACGCGCACCACCGACGGGATGATCGCGTCGTAGGCGCGCGAGACCGGCGAGACGAGCGGCTTGTCCTCGATCGACTGGCGCATGCCGGCGTCGATCTGGTCCATGGTCAGCGGCGCCTTCGCGTTGAAGGTCGGGTTCGACCACCAGAAAGCGAGCCCGAGGCAGACGATGAGGAGCGCCCAGAGGCGCCGCTCGTGGCGGAGCAGGAACGCCGCGCGCCGGCTCGGCGCCGCCGTCGCAGGCGGGACTTCCGCCGTGGTGCTCGCCGCCAGCGGGTCGGCAAGCGGCGGCGGACGGTGCGAACGGCTGTACAGCGGGACTCGTTTCATGAGGACATCCGGGCCGCGACGGGCCGGGCGGAGCACAGCAGGCAACTCGCGCGCCCGAGTCCCTCCGCCGCCCTTCGTCAATACGGTAGCACGCCGGCGCGACGCTGTCAGGAGACGAGTCGGGATGTGCGCGCAGGCATCATCGCAGGCGTGTGGATCGACACGCATTGCCATCTCGACGCCGCCGAATTCGACTCCGATCGCGACGCCGTCGTCGCCCGTGCGCGCGCCGCCGGCGTCGCCCAGATCGTCGTCCCTGCCACCGACAGGGGCAACTTCGACCGCGTCCGCGAGCTCGCGCACGGCCACGGCCTGTCGTATGCGCTCGGCATCCATCCGATGTGCACCGATCGCGCCGGCGACGCCGACCTCGAGGCGCTGCGCGACGCGCTCGGCCGCGCTGCCGACGACCCCCGCCTGGTCGCCGTCGGCGAGATCGGCCTCGACCACTTCGTCGAGGGCCTCGACCGCGATCGCCAGGCAACGATCTTCGCCGCCCAGCTCCGGCTCGCCGCCGAGTTCGAGCTGCCGGTGCTTCTGCACGTCCGCCGCGCCGTCGACCCGGTCCTGAAGCACTTGCGTCGCACCCGCGTTCGCGGCGGCTTCGCGCACGCCTTCAACGGCAGCGAGCAGCAGGCCGGAGTGCTGGCCGCGCTCGGCTTTCGGCTCGGTTTCGGCGGCGCGCTGACGTTCGAGCGCGCGTTGCGCATCCGCCGCCTCGGCCGGGCCGTCGCGGCCGATGCGATCGTGATGGAGACTGACGCGCCCGACATCCCGCCGCAGTGGCGCTACCGCACCGCCGAGGCACGCGCCGCCGGGGCGACGATGCGCAACGAGCCGGCCGAGCTGGCGCGGATCGGCGAGGCGCTCGCGGCGCTGCGCGGCGAGCCGGTCGAGGCGCTCGCCGCGGCGACGACGAGAAATGCGATCGCATCGCTGCCGCGGCTGGCGGCGCTGCTCGGCGAGGGCGGACGGTGAGCACCCCCACCGCGCTGCCCGAAGTCACGATCTCGGAGTCGGCCGGCGTTCGCTATTTGCACCTCGGCACACCGTGGATCCAGGGCGCGATGCGGATCGAGGAGCCGCTCGCGATCGAGCTCGAATACGTGCGCCGGATGATGGCGTGGACGCTCTTTCGCGAGCCTGCCGCGGCGAGCGGCGCGCATCTCGTCCAGCTCGGTCTCGGTACCGGATCGATCGCCCGCTTCTGCAGCCGGCGGATGAGGATGCGCGCCACCGTCGTCGAGCTCAACGAGGGCGTGATCGACGCCTGCCGGCAGTGGTTTCGGCTGCCGGCACCGAGCGCGACCTTCGATGTCGTCGCCATGGATGCCGGCCGCTGGGTCGCCGATCCGGCCAACCGCGGCGACGCCGACGTGCTTGCGGTCGACCTCTACGACCACGAGGCGGCGAGCCCGGTGCTCGACAGCGCCGAGTTCTATCGTCGCTGCTTCGACGTCGTCGCCCCCGGCGGCGTGATGACGGTGAACCTGTTCGGCCGTGATGCCAGCTTCGCGACGAGCACGCGGCGCATCGCGGCGGCCTTCGGCGCCGGCGCCGTGCGGACCCTGCAGCCGACGAAGGAGGGCAACACGGTCGTGCTGGCGATGAAGCAAGTCACGTTCGCCGCCCTCGACGAGCTTGCCCGGCGTGCCGAAAACATTGAAACTCGCTGGCAGCTGCCGGCCCGGAAGTGGCTTCGCATGCTGCGCCCGGCCGCCGGCCCCGGTGCGACAGACCCACCGCCCGGATGAAACCCAGACCCGAGCTTCCCGAACTCAGCAAGGCCGCGGCCGCGGCCGGCATCGCGCCGATCCGTCGCGAGCTCGAGCCCGCAGGCGAACGGACCGCCCCCATCCTTGCGCGCGACCACGCGCTCGAGCGCGAAAGCGCATTCGAGCGTTCGATCTCGCCGACGCGGCCTGCGCCGCTGCAGGCGATCGACCTTTCGCTCAACGTCGTCTCGCACGGTAAGCTGACCTGGCGCACGGTGCTGGCGTGGCTGCGCGAGGACAAGATCCTGACCAACGACGACGTCGAGCGCACCGCCCGCCGGTTCGCCGGCGGCAACAGCGCCCAGCACCCGCTCGTTCGCATCGGCAGCGCCGGCTTGCAGCGCGCCGGCGACGGCAAGGTGCTCGACACGGAGACGCTCACCGAATGGCTGGCAAAGCGCTCGAAGTTGCCGTACGTTCGAATCGACCCGCTGAAAGTCGACGTCGGCCGCGTCGCCGACGTGATGTCGATCCAGTACGCCGAGCGCCGCCACGCCTTGCCGCTCAGCTTCGGCGTCACCGAGGTGACGATCGCGACCTGCGAGCCGCTCGATACCGCCTGGGTCTCGGAGATCGAGGCGCACACGCGGCGCACCGTCAAGCTCGTCATCGTCAACCCGATCGAGATCGCGCGCTACACGACCGAGTTCTATGCGCTCTCGCGCTCGGTCCGCAACGCGACCAAGATGGGCGAGTCGGCGGCGCTCGCCAACTTCGAGCAGCTGGTCGAGCTCGGCAAGTCGAGCAAGCAGCTCGACGCCAACGATTCCGGCGTCATCCAGGTCGTCGACTGGCTGTGGCAGTACGCGTTCGACCAGCGCGCCTCCGACATCCATCTCGAGCCGCGTCGCGAACGAAGCGTCATCCGCTTCCGCATCGACGGCGTCATGCACACGGTCTACCAGCTGCCGCCCGGCGTGATGAGCGCGATGGTCGCGCGCGTCAAGCTGCTCGGCCGGATGGACGTGGTCGAGAAACGCCGCCCGCTCGACGGCCGCATCAAGGTGAGGAATCCCGCCGGCGACGAAGTCGAGATGCGGCTGTCGACGCTCCCGACCGCGTTCGGCGAGAAGATGGTGATGCGGATCTTCGATCCCGACACCACCGTCAAGTCGCTCGAGAGCCTCGGCTTCGGCAATCACGACGGCAGGCGCTGGGAAGAGCTCGTCGCGAAGCCGCACGGCATCATCCTCGTCACCGGCCCGACCGGCTCGGGCAAGACGACCACGCTCTACTCGACCCTCAGGCGCCTCGCGACCGACGAGGTCAACGTCTGCACGATCGAGGACCCGATCGAGATGATCCAGCCGGCGTTCAACCAGACACAGGTGCAGCCGCTGATCGACCTCAATTTCTCCGAGGGCCTGCGCTCGCTGATGCGCCAGGACCCCGACATCATCATGGTCGGCGAGATCCGCGATCTGCAGACCGCCGACATGGCGATCCAGGCGTCGCTCACGGGCCACCTCGTCTTCTCGACCTTGCACACCAACGACTCGGCGTCGGCGATCACGCGCCTGAACGATCTCGGCGTGGCGCCATACCTGATCGGCTCGACGCTGATCGGCGTGCTCGCGCAGCGACTCGTTCGCACGCTCTGTCCGGCGTGCAAGAAGCAGGACCCCGAGGTCACGCGCGAGACGCTGCATGAAGTCGTCAAGCCGTGGCGGCTGAACGGCGGCGTGCGGCCATACAAGGCAGTCGGCTGTCTCGAGTGCCGGATGACCGGCTATCGCGGCCGCGCCGGTTTGTTCGAGCTGCTGACGGTGAGCGACGCTGCCCGCGCCACCATCCAGCCGGTCTGCGACGAGAGCAAGCTTCGCCAACAGGCGCTGCAGGACGGCCTCAGGCCACTGCGCCTCGCCGGCGCGATGAAGGTCGCTGAAGGGGTGACGACGCTCGACGAAGTTCTGCGCGCGACTCCGGCCTGGGAGTGATCCGCGCGCATGCGCGCTCGGTGTAAACCACACATGGGGACCCTCGAGAGCGCTGCCTAGAATCGGCGCGTTCCGGCTGGGCAGTGAGGGCCTTGTTGAAGATCAAGAGCGAGCGCGACTTCTGGTCGGGAATGATGTTCGTTGCCGTCGGCGTCGTTTTCGCGGTCGGTGCGACGAACTACAGCATGGGTCCGGCGTGCCTCGCCAACGATCCTTGCGCGACGAGCCTGTGGGCACGCCTGTCGCAGCTCTCGGCGAATCCGGGGGTCGGCTACTTTCCGCTCGCCCTCAGCATCCTGCTCGCGCTGCTCGGCGCGATCGTCCTCTTCAAGTCGCTGACGATCGAAAGCGTCGGCGGCGATCCGATCGGCAGCTTCGCGTGGCGGCCGCTGGTCGTCATCATCGCCGCGATCGCTGTCTTCGGCGTCATGCTCGAGCCGCTCGGCCTGGCGCTCACGGTGCCGGTGCTGATCTTCATCGCGAGCCTGGCCGGCGACGAGTTCCACTGGAAGGGCGTCGTCGCCAATGCCGTCGTGCTGACGATCGGCTCGTGGGCGATCTTCGTCTGGGGCCTGAAGCTCACGATCCCGCTCTGGCCGGCCTTTCTCGGCTGAGCCGGCGGTCGACAGCGACAGGACCCGGCGGGTGGAGCTTCTGCACAACCTCGGCCTCGGCTTCGGCGTCGCCTTCACGCTGCAGAACCTGCTCTATGCGTTCTTCGGCGCGATGCTCGGCACGCTCGTCGGCGTGCTGCCGGGGATCGGGCCGGTGGCGACGATCGCGATGCTGCTGCCGTCGACCTACGCGCTCGACGCGACGCCGGCGCTGATCATGCTCGCGGGCATCTACTACGGCGCGCAGTACGGCGGCTCGACGACGGCGATCCTGATCAACGTCCCGGGCGAGTCGTCGTCGGTGGTGACCGCGATCGACGGCTATCAGATGGCCCGCCAGGGCCGCGCCGGCGCTGCGCTCGCGACCGCGGCGCTCGGCTCGTTCTTCGCCGGCTGCGTCGGCACGGTCATCATCGCCGCGTTCGCGCCGCCGCTGACCGAGCTGGCGTTCAAGTTCGGACCCGCCGAGTACTTCTCGCTGATGGTGCTCGGCCTGATCGGCGCTGTCGTGCTGGCGTCGGGGTCGCTGCTGAAGGCGATCTCGATGATCATCCTCGGCCTGCTGCTCGCGCAGATCAACGCCGACGTCATCTCCGGCACCGCGCGCTACAGCTTCGATGTGCCGCAGCTCACCGACGGCGTCGGCTTCGTCGTCATCGCGATGGGCCTGTTCGGCTTCGGCGAGATCATCTCCAACCTCGGCCTGCCGGTCGAGCACCGCGAGGTCTTCACCAGCAAGGTCAAGGGCCTGTGGCCGAACCGGCGCGACTTCCAGGAAGCGTGGCCCTCGGTGCTGCGCGGCACGGCGCTCGGCTCGCTGCTCGGTGTGCTTCCCGGCGGCGGTGCGCTGCTCGCATCGTTCGCGTCGTACACGGTCGAAAAGAAAGTGACGCGCAACCCCCGCATTCCGTTCGGCAAGGGTGCGATCCAGGGCGTCGCCGGGCCCGAGTCGGCCAACAACGCCGGCGCGCAGACCTCGTTCATCCCGATGCTCACGCTCGGCATCCCGCCTAACGCGGTGATGGCGCTGATGGTCGGCGCGATGACGATCAAGGGCATCCAGCCCGGCCCGCAGGTGATGACGTCGAACCCGCAGCTGTTCTGGGGCCTGATCGCGTCGATGTGGGTCGGCAACGCGATGCTCGTCATCCTCAACTTGCCCTTGATCGGGATGTGGATCAAGCTGCTGACGGTGCCGTATCGCTTTCTCTTTCCGGCGATCACGCTGTTCTGCTGCATCGGCGTCTACACGCTCAGCAACAGCACCTTCGACGTCTACATGACCGCGCTCTTCGCTTTCGTCGGCTACCTGTTCTACAAGCTGAGCGTCGAGCCGGCGCCGCTCCTGCTCGGCTTCATCCTCGGGCCGATGATGGAGGAAAACCTCCGCCGGGCGCTGCTCCTGTCGCGCGGCGACTGGGGCACGTTCGTCACCCGTCCGCTCTCGTCGGGCCTGCTGATCGCGGCCGCGCTCCTGATCGTCAGCGCCACGCTGCCGACGATCCGGCGAAAGCGCGAGGTCGCGTTCTCCGAGGACTGAGCCGAGGCGACCCTCGCGCAGCAGCGCGATACTTCGGTCATGAACTTCAACTGGCACGCGGGCTACCCGTCGACGCGGGTTCCGGTCTTTGCCCGCAACATCGTCTCGACCTCGCATCCGCTCGCGGCCCAGGCCGGGCTGCGCATGATCGAGCGCGGCGGCAACGCGGTCGACGCCGCGATCGCCGCGGCGGCGACGATGACAATCGTCGAACCGTGCAGCAACGGACTCGGCTCGGACGCGTTCTGCATCGTCTGGGACGGCGCCAAGCTGCACGGCCTGAACGGGTCGGGCCACGCGCCCGATGCCTGGACTGGCGAGTACTTCCGCAACAAGCACGGCGCCGACGCCGCGCGGCCACCGATGCGTGGCTGGGACTCGGTGACCGTGCCCGGCGCGGTCGCGAGCTGGGTCGCGCTGTCGGAGCGCTTCGGCAAGCTCCCGTTCGCCGACCTGCTCGCGCCGGCGATCGACGTTGCCGAGCGCGGCTACGCGGTGCCGATCATCGTCCAGCAGAAGTGGGCCGCGGCGGCGCCTCTGCTCGCTTCGCTTCCGGGCTGGGCCGACGCCTTCCTGCCGCACGGCAGGCCGCCGGAGGTCGGCGAGCGGTTCGCGTTTCCGGCCGCGGCGCGCGCGTTGCGCGCGATCGCGCTGACACGCGGCGAGGCGTTCTACCGCGGCGAGATCGCTGCTGCCGCTGCTGCGCATTCACACGCCAACGGCGGCGCGATGACCGCGGCCGACCTCGCCGCGTTCACGCCGGAGTGGGTCGAGCCGATCGGCATCGACACCTTCGGCCATCGCCTGCACGAGATCCCGCCCAATGGCCAGGGCATCGCGGCGCTGGTCGCGCTCGGCATCCTGCGCCAGTTCGACCTCGAGTCGTTGCCGGTCGACGGCGTCGAGTCGCAGCACCTGCAGATCGAGGCGATGAAGCTCGCCTTCGCCGACACCTACGCCTACGTCGCCGACCCGCGCGGCGGCATGCGCCTCACGCCCGAAGAGATGCTCAACGAGCGCTACCTCGCCGAGCGGGCACGCCTGATCGATCGTCGGCGCGCGCAATCGTTCGGTGCCGGCAATCCCGCCGGCGGCGGCACGATCTATCTCAGCGCCGCCGACGAGCGCGGCGTCATGGTGAGCTTCATCCAGAGCAACTACATGGGGTTCGGCGCCGGCGTCGTCGTTGACGGCTGGGGTGTCTCGATGCAGAACCGCGGCCACGGCTTTCACCTCGACGCCGCGAGCCCGAACTGCGTCGCACCGGGGCGGCGCCCGTTCCATACCATCATTCCGGCGTTCCTCACCAAGGGCGGCAGGCCGCAGATGAGCTTCGGCGTCATGGGCGGCAACATGCAGCCGCAGGGCCACTTGCAGGCGCTCGTGCGCATGCTCGCGCATCGCCAGCAGCCGCAGGCGGCGTGCGACGCGCCGCGCTGGCGATTCAACGCCGGCCGCCAGATCAACGTCGAGGCGACGATGGCGGCGGATACCGTCGCCGGTCTCGTCGAGCGCGGCCACGAGGTCGAGGTGATCGCCGACAGTTATCAGGACTTCGGCTCGGGCCAGTTCATCTGGCGGCTCGGCGACCCCGCCATCGAGGGCTACGTCGCCGCGAGCGATTCGCGCCGCGACGGTCAGGCCGTCGGCTTCTGAAGCCGCATCGCCCGCCGAACTACGGCTTCGCGTCGCGGCGCGATGCTTCGTCGAACATGCGCTCGAGGTCGAGCTCCGACGGCGCCGGTGCGGCACTCGGGGGCGCCGCATCGCCCCAATGGACGAGCTGCGGCCAGCTGATCAGCGCCGCGACGATGACCGCCTGCGCGACGAGCTGCGGCAGCAGCGCCCGCGCGAGCGCGGCGAGCGCCGGCGGCCGCGCCATCGTCCGCCGTGACATGACGACGGCATAGCCGAGCGGCGGCAACAGAAATCCGGTCTGCAGGACGACGAGCGTCAGCGCCGCCACCCAGGCGGCGTCGGGCACCGCGACGAGGAGCGGTGGCATGACGATCGGGACGACGAGAAAGATCATCTCGAACGCGTCGAGCACGAACGAACAGAGCACGAAGCCGCCGAGCACGGCGCCGAGCAGCAGCCGCGGCTCGGCGGCGAGCTTCTGCAGGCCGTCGGCGACGAGCAGGTCGGTGCCGAGCGCGCGCAACACGAGCGAGAAGCTGGTGGCGGCGACGAGGAGCGCCATCAGCACGCCGGTCAGCACCATCGCGTCGGCAAGCACGCCACGCAACGCCGCGCGGTCGAGGCGGCGCGTCGCGACTGCCCAGACGGTGAGGCCGACGGCGCCGGTGGCCGATGCCTCGACCGCGTACAGCCTGCCGCTCGCGACGGCGGCGAGCAGGAGCGCGATCGCCGCGGCGATGAGTGCCGCCCGGACGAGCGCGCCGCGGCCGAGCGGCGGCGCCGGCGGTGCCCTGCGGCCGCGAGCGCGCCACGCCGCGATCGCCAGCGCCGCCAGGAAGACGAGCAACCCCGGCAGCAGCGCTGCGCGCACGACGTCCTGCGTGTTGACGATCTGGATCGCGAGGTGCGCTGTGTTCGCGGCCTCGGTGTGGGCGCGCATCATCGCGTCGCCGAGGAGGAGGAGGACGAGCGAGGGCGGAATGACGATGCCGAGCGTGCTGGCGACGCACACCGTCGCCGTTGCCTCGGCCGGCGCGACCCCGCGCGCCGCGAGCGCCGGCGCGACGCGTTGCGAGAGCGCGTGCAGGCTGGCGCCGACCGAGCCGTTCATCGGCGCAAGCAGCGCGCCGACACCGAGCGCCGACATCTCGGCGGCAGCGCCGCTGCGTGCGAACAGGCGCTCGCCGGCGCCATGCAGCAGCTCCGCGATCGGCAGCCGGTTGAGCAGGGCGCCGATCAGCGCATAGAGCGGCAACGCCTGCAGCAGGTCGTGTTCGAGCAGGCCGACGATGCGCGCCGGCAGCGCGCCCAGGATCTGCCACTCGAACGCGCCGAGCGCGACCCCGAGCGCGGCGCCGACGCTCGCGATGCCGAGCAGGACGGCGTAGACCGGAAGCCCGGTCGCAATCATCAGCGCCATGGCCAGCACGAACATCGCCAGTCCGATCCAGCTCATGGCGGCGGTGGCGCGCCGCGCCGTTCGATCGCAAGCCAGAGGTCGAGCACCGCCTGCACCGCGACGCCGAGCGCGAGCAGCCAGGCGCTGGCGCGGACGATGAAGTAAAGCGGGTTGAATGTGTCGGGAAACGCTTCCAGCCCGACCACCGAGCGCCACGTCGGCGCCGCGCCGGCGACGAGCACGAACAGCGCCCACGGCAGCACGCAGACCGCTTCGCCGGCGCGATCGATCCAGCGCCGCCACGGTCCCGCGCTGCCGTGGCGCGCCAGCCCCGCCGCCATGTGCGCGCGCGCCCGCGTCGCTGTACGCAGCGCGAGCGCGACGTAGAGGGCGAAGATCCACTGCGCGGCGTCGTTGGCGTCGCGCGACCAGGCGCCGACCAGGTCGCGCAGCGGCCATTGCGCGAAGAGAAGGAGGGCGAGCGGAAGGACGAGCCACGCGCCGGCGGCGGTGAGTCGGTCGAGCGCCGACGCGAGTGCGCCGGCGCGTCCTCGCTCGCGGGAGGGATCGGCCATCGTCCCTAGAATTGCACGCGATGCGCACCCCGACCATTGCGGCAGACCCGGGCGCATCGCAGATCGGAGATCCCCGGCCGGGCGCACCGGCGGCAGCGGCGACGCCGCTCTGGCCCGGCCTCGCGTTGGCGATGGCTGGTTCGATCGCCTTCTCGGGCAAGGCGATCATCGTCAAGCTCGCCTACCGCTACGGCGTCGATGCGGTGACGCTGATCATGTACCGCATGCTGTTCGCGCTGCCGCTGTTTGCGCTCCTGGCATGGTGGGCCGGTCGCGGCCGCCCCTGGCTGACCCGGCGCGACTGGATCGCCGTCACCGGCCTCGGCTTTTCCGGCTACTACCTCGCAAGCTTCCTCGACTTCGCCGGCCTCGCCTACGTCACCGCCGGCCTCGAGCGGCTCATCCTCTACCTCAATCCGACGCTCGTGCTCGCCATCGGCGTGGCCGTGCTCGGCCGCAGGGCGAGCCGGCGCCAGCTCGTCGCCCTCGGGGTCAGCTATTGCGGCGTCCTCCTCGTCTTCGGCCATGAGGTGTCGCTGCAGGGCAGCAACACCTGGCTCGGCACGGCGCTCGTGTTCGCGAGCGCGATCAGCTACGCGATCTACATGGTGGCGAGCGGCGAGGAGGTGAAGCGGATCGGCGCGCTGCGGCTGACCGGGCTTGCGACCAGCGTCGCCTGCCTGTTCTGCATCGCCCAGTTTCTCATCCTGCGGCCGACCGCAGCGCTCGCCGTCGCGCCACAGGTGCTCTGGCTCTCGGTGCTGAACGCGACGCTGTGCACGTTCGCGCCGGTGCTGATGGTGATGATGGCGATCGAGCGCGTCGGCGCGTCGGTGGCGGCGCAGACCGGCATGATCGGGCCGCTGTCGACGATCATCATGGGAATCGTCATCCTGGGCGAGCCGTTCACGGGATGGATCGTTGCCGGCACGGTGCTGGTGCTCGCGGGCATCTGGTTGCTCGCACGGGGGAGATGAGATGGACCTGGGAATCGCGGGCAAGTGGGCGCTGGTCTGTGCCGCCAGCAAGGGGCTCGGCAAGGGTTGCGCGACGGCGCTCGCGAAGGAGGGCGTTCACGTCGTCATCACCGCGCGCGGCGCCGACGTTCTCGACGCGACCGCGCGCGAGCTGCGCGCGCTCGGCCGCGGCGAAGTGCGGATCGTCGCCGGCGACATCACGACCGGCGAGGGGCGCGCGGCGGCACTCGCGGCGTGCCCGCAGGTCGACATCCTCGTCAACAACGCTGGCGGCCCGCCACCCGGCGACTTCCGCGACTGGGATCGCGAAGCGTGGATCCGCGCCCTCGACGCCAACATGCTGACGCCGATCGAGCTGATGAAGGCCACCGTCGACAAGATGGCCGAGCGCGGCTTTGGCCGCGTCGTCAACATCACGTCGGGGTCGGTGAAGGCGCCGATCGACGTGCTCGGCCTTTCGAACGGTGCCCGCAGCGGGCTGACCGGCTTCGTCGCCGGCGTCGCGCGCAGCAAGCTCGCGGCGCGCAACGTCACCGTCAACGGCCTGCTGCCGGGCTGGTTCGACACCGATCGGGTGCGGACGATGGCGGCGAACACCGCCAAGCGCGACGGCGTCACGCCGGAGTCGCTCATCGAGGCGAGAAAGCGCGGCGTGCCGGCGCAGCGCCTCGGCAACATCGAGGAATTCGGCGCGACGTGCGCGTTCCTGTGCAGCGTGCACGCCGGCTACATCACCGGCCAGAACATCCTGATGGACGGCGGCGCCTATCCCGGCACGTTCTGAGCCGGCCCGTCACGTCGGCATCGATGCGCCGCAGTTCCAGCACTGCTCGAACGGGCCGTCGACGCGCTCGTGACATTCCCGGCACACCCAGTGCCGGTGGACCGGATGGCGCAGCTCGTGCAGCAGCGTGCGCGCGCGCTCGAGCTCTTCGTCCTCGGTGATCCAGACCTCGGGCAGCGCCTGGTCGGGTGGCAGCTCGCCGGCGATGCTGCTCGCATACATGCGCTGCACCGTCGCCTCGATGCCGGCATGACTCAGCATGTCGGCCCACAGCGTGGCGACGGCGAGGTTGGGTGCCTGGGTCAAACGCTTCA
The DNA here is from genome assembly GCA_036272325.1 of Caldimonas sp. Lineage (GTDB taxonomy): Bacteria > Pseudomonadota > Gammaproteobacteria > Burkholderiales > Burkholderiaceae_C > Schlegelella_A. The sequence continues at coordinate 14,349 of DATAYY010000066.1, forward strand.
TCGCAGCGGGGGCCGCGCCGCCCCGACCCCGCTACCCGCCCGCGCGGGAGGCAGCGAACGAGGTGAGCGTTGGGGCACCGTCACGGCTCTGGCACGATAGCGCACTGCGATCGTGAAAGGCGACGACATGACCACCACCAGCCCCACCATCCGGATCGACAAGAACGGCGGCCCCGAGGAGATGAAGCTCGTCGAGCTGCCGGTCGGCGAGCCGGGGCCGGGCGAGATCCGGATCCGCCACCACGCCTCGGGTCTCAACTTCATCGACGTCTACCAGCGCTCGGGCGTCTACACCTTGCCGATGCCGCTCGCGCTGGGCATGGAGGGGGCGGGCGTGGTCGAGGCGGTCGGCGCCGGCGTGACGCACCTGAAGGCCGGCGACCGCGCCGCCTACGCCGCCAACCCGCCGGGCAGCTATTCGCTCGCGCGCGTCATGCCGGCCAGGAACGTCTGCAAGCTGCCCGACGCGATCTCGTTCGAGACCGGCGCGTCGATGATGCTGAAGGGGCTGACGGCGCAATACCTGCTGCGCCGGACGCTGCCGCAGGACGGCCTCGAAGCCGGCGACCACGTCCTCTTCCACGCCGCTGCCGGCGGCGTCGGCCTGATCGCCTGCCAGTGGGCGCGTGCGCTCGGCCTGCAGCTGATCGGCACCGCGGGCAGCGACGAGAAGTGCCGGCTCGCGAAGGAGAACGGCGCTGCCTTCACGATCAACTACCGGACCGAGGACTTCGCCGCGCGCGTCAAGGAGATCACCGGCGGGCGCGGCGTCAAGGTCGTCTACGACTCGGTCGGCAAGGACACCTGGGACAAGTCGCTCGACTGCCTGCGTCCATTCGGCCTGATGGCGAGCTTCGGCAACGCGTCGGGCGTCGTGCCGCCGTTCGCGCCCGGCGTCCTCGGCGCCAAGGGTTCGCTCTACGTCACGCGGCAGACGCTCTTCACCCACATCGCGACCCGCGAGGCGACGCAGGCGATGGCCGACGAGCTGTTCGCGGTGGTCACCAGCGGCAAGGTCGTGATCCACACCGAGCGCCGCTATCCGCTCGCCGACGTCGCCCAGGCGCACCGCGACCTCGAGGCGCGCGCGACGACCGGCTCCGGGATCCTCCTTCTCTGATCGGAGGCGCGCGATGCTGACGCTGTACGGGACGCAAGGCTCCGGCTCGGCGGCGATCGAGGCCGCGCTCGCCGTCGCCGGGCTCGAGATGAGGCTTGTCGACGCCGCGTCGTGGCAGCCGTCGCCGGGGCTCGACGAGCTGAAGCGGGTCAACCCGCTGGCGCAGATCCCGACCCTGGTTCTCGACGACGGCAGCGTGCTGAGCGAGAGCGCGGCGATCCTGATCCACCTCGGCCTCGCCCACCCGCAGAGCGGCCTGCTGGCGAGCGAGCCGCCAGAGCGCGCGCAACAGATTCGTGGCCTCGTCTACATCGCCGCCAATTGCTACGCCGCAATCGGCATCCTCGACTATCCCGATCGCTGGTACCCCGACCCCGACGACGTGGTCAGGAAGGCGATGCAGACGCGCGGCCGCGCCCGCCTGCACGAGCTCTGGCAGCTCTTCGCCGACCAGTTCCCGGCGCGGCCGTGGCTCGCGGGCGATCGCCTCGGCGCGCTCGACCTCCTCGCCGCGACGGTCTCGAAGTGGAGCGGCGCGCGCCAGGCGCTCGCGCAGTCGCGACCGGAGTTCTCGCAGCTGCTGGCACGGATCGAAGCCGATCCGCGCGTCGCCGCGGTCTGGTCGCGCCATTGGCCGCAGCGATGAGCGGGCCTTGGCCATGCGTGCTTCGGCCTGGCCGTTCCTGCTCGTCGCGGCGCTGCTGCTGCCGGCGGCGGCGCGCGCCGGCGGCGAAGACGAGCTCGTCGAGCTGATCAACGCGCGCCGCGCCGAGGCGCGCGATTGCGCCGGCAAGGAGCGCCCGGCGGCGAGCCCGCTCGCACCGTCGGCGGCGCTGGCGCAGGTCGACGCGCGAACCTCGGCCGAGCTCGCCAAGGCGCTCTCGAGCGTCGGCTACCTGGCGTCGAGCGCGGCGACGATCGTTGTCGCCGGGCCTCCTGATGCGGCCGAGACGCTTCACCAGATCGAGCTGCACTACTGCGCCAAGCTGCTCGACGCCCGCTACGCCGATATCGGCGTCTCGCGCAGCGGCTCGACCTGGCGCATCAACATCGCCCGGCCGCTGATCGACCGCGATCTCGGTGACTGGCGCCAGGCCGGCCAGGCGGTGCTGCGCCTCGTCAACGAGGCGCGCGGCCGCGGCCGCGTCTGCGGTGCCCGCTCGTTCGCGCCGGCGCCCCCGCTCGGCTGGAGCGACGCGCTCGCCCAGGCCGCGCTCGTCCACAGCCGCGACATGGCGGCGCGCAACTACTTCGATCACGCCGATGCGGCCGGTGCGACCGTCGCGCAGCGCGCCACCCGCAGCGGCTACCGCTGGCACGTCGTCGGCGAGAACATCGCCGCCGGCCAGGGCTCGACCAGGCAGGTCGTCGCCGGCTGGCTGGCCAGCCCGGGCCACTGCGAGAACATCATGTCGCGCGACTTCGTCGAGATGGGCGCCGCGTACGCGATCAACGCCAACAGCGCGATGGAGATCTACTGGACGCAGACGTTCGGCGGCCGCTAGCCGGGCGTCGCCCGCGAGCCGTCAGCCGGCGCGTCGCACCCGGCGCAGCTCGTCGAGGATGAGCAGCGCGGCGCCGATCGTGATCGCGCTGTCGGCGACATTGAACGACGGGAAGTAGTGGCTCTTCCAGTGCACCTGGAGAAAGTCGATGACGTGGCCGTGGACGAGCCGGTCGATGACGTTGCCGATCGCGCCGCCGAGGATCAGCGACAGCGCCCAGCCGAACATGCGCTGGCCGCCGTGGCGGCGCAGCAGCCAGACGATGAATGCCGCCGCGGCGACGCCGAGGCCGACGAAGAACCAGCGCTGCCAGCCGCTCGCGTCGTTGAGGAACGAGAACGCGGCGCCGCGGTTGTGGGCGCGGACGATGTCGAAGAACGGCGTCACCATCCGCGCGTCGCCGAGCTGGAACGCGGCGACGATCATCGCCTTGGTCAGCTGGTCGACGACGATCACCAGGATGGCGATGCCGAGCCAGGGCGTGAGCGAAGTGCTCCGTCTGGGCGCCATCACGCGTGCGAGCGCGGCTCGCCGGCGCCGTACAGGTTGGCGGTGCAGCGGCCGCAAATCGTCGGATGCGCCGGATCGTGGCCGACGTCGCCGCGGTAGTGCCAGCAGCGCTCGCACTTGGCCGCAGCCGTGACCTCGGCTTCGACGAAGAACTCGGTCGCGTCGGCGGCGGCAGCGAGCGGCTCGACGCGCGCCGCCGACGTGATGAGGACGAAGCGGAGGTCGTCGTCGAGCGTCGCCAGCAGCTCGCGCATCGCGGGCCCTGCCTTGACGACGATCTCGGCCTGCAGCGACGAGCCGAGCTTGCCGTCGGCGCGCAACGCCTCGATCTTGCGGTTCGCCTCGGCACGCACGTCGGCGATTCGCGTCCACCTGGCAAGCAGCGCCTCGTCGGCCCAGCCGCGGACGTCGCTGTAGGCCTCGACGAAGATCGACGGCGACCCCTTCGGGCCGATCACCTGCCACGCCTCCTCCGCGGTGAAGCTGAGGATCGGCGCCATCCAGCGCAGCATGGCGTGGGCGACATGCCAGAGCGCGGTCTGCGCCGAGCGGCGCGCGCGCGAGCTCACTGCGGTCGTGTAGAGGCGGTCCTTCAGGATGTCGAGGTAGAACGCGCCGAGATCCTCGGAGCAGAACACCTGCAGCTTGGCGACCACCGGGTGGAACTCGTAGACGCCGTAGTGGCCGCCGGCGAAGACGCCGCGCTGCGCGTCGTAGCCGCCGACAATCTCGGTCTGTAGCGCCGCGGCGCGGGCGAGAATCCAGCGGTCGACCTCGAGCATCTCGGCGGGCGGCACGGCGTCGGCCGCAGGATCGAAGTCGCTCGTGTTGGCGAGCAGGAAGCGCAGCGTGTTGCGGATCCGCCGGTAAGCGTCGACGACGCGGGCGAGGATCTTGTCGTCGATCGCGAGGTCGCCCGAGTAGTCGGTCGACGCGCACCAGAGGCGAATGATCTCGGCGCCGAGCTTGGCGGTCGTCTCGCGCAGGCCGATGAAGTTGCCGAGGCTCTTGCTCATCTTGCGTCCGGAACCGTCGACCGCGAAGCCGTGCGTCAGCAGGCCGCGGTACGGCGCGTGGCCTTCGATCGCGCACGCGATCAGCAGCGACGAATGGAACCAGCCGCGGTGCTGATCGTGGCCTTCGAGGTAGAGGTCGGCCTCGGGCGCCTTGCCATCGTCATCGGGGCACGTCGTTCCCGGATGGCTGCCGCGCAGGACGTGAAAGAACGTCGATCCGGAGTCGAACCAGACGTCGAGGATGTCGTTGCTCTTCGCGTAGTGCTCGGCCGAGTGCTCGCCGCCGCTGCCGAGCACGTCCTCGGCACTCAGGCGCGACCACGCCTCGACGCCGCCTTCTTCGACGACCTGTGCCGCGCGGTCGATCAGCGCCAGCGTGTCGGGATGCAATTCGCCGGTCACCTTGTGCAGGAAGAGCGGCAGCGGGACGCCCCAGTTGCGCTGCCGGCTGATGCACCAGTCGGGGCGGTGCGCGATCATGTCGTGCAGCCGCGCCCGGCCGTTTTCGGGATAGAACGCCGTCGCATCGATCGCGTCGAGCGCGCACTCGCGCAGCGTCTGCGGCGCCGGATCGATGGCGAACACGCCGCGCGTCGATTCGTCGGCCTCGTCCATCCGAACGAACCACTGCGCCGCCGCGCGGTAGACGACCGGCGTCTTGTGGCGCCAGCAGTGCGGGTAGCTGTGGACGAGCGTCGAGCTCGCGAGCAGCCGCCCGGCGTCGCGCAGCGCTTCGACGATCGCCGGCGTCGCCTTCCAGATGTTCATGCCGCCGAACAGCGGCAACGCGTCTTCGTAGACGCCGTTGCCCTGCACCGGGTTGAGGATCTCGTCGACGCTCATCCCGTGCGCGCGGCACGAGTTGAAGTCGTCGACGCCGTAGGCCGGCGACGAGTGGACGAGGCCGGTGCCGTCCTCGGCCGTCGCGTAGTCGGCGAGATATACCGGCGCCGTCCGCTCGTAGCCGGGGTCGAGTGCGGCGAGCGGATGGTGAAAGCGCAGGCCTTCGAGACGCGCGCCGGGAACGCTGGCGACGACGCGGCCCTCGAGCCCGTAGCGTGCAAGGCACTTCTCGACCAGTGCGCTCGCGAGCACGAGCATCCCGCGCGATGTCTCGACGAGCGAGTATTCGAGCGTCGGGTTGAGGTTGAGCGCCTGGTTGGCCGGGATCGTCCAGGGCGTCGTCGTCCAGACGACGGCGAACGTGTCGCGGTCGACCGATGCCAGGCCGAACGCCGCCGCGAGCGCGCTGCGGTCGGCGGCGAGGAACGCGACATCGATCGCGGTCGCCTTGCGGTCGGCGTATTCGATCTCGAACTCGGCGAGCGACGAGCCGCAGTCGAAGCACCAGTACACCGGCTTCAGCCCGCGGTAGACGTAGCCGCGCTCGATCAGGCGCTTAAGGACGCGGATCTCGCCCGCCTCGTTGCCGAAGTCCATCGTCCGGTACGGATGCTCCCAGTCGCCGAGCACGCCGACCCGCTTGAAGTCGGCCATCTGCTGGGCGATCTGCTCGCTCGCGAAGGCGCGGCTCTTGGCCTGCACGTCGGCGCGCTCGAGGCCGCGACCGAACGTCTTCTCGATCTGGTTCTCGATCGGCAGCCCGTGGCAGTCCCAGCCCGGCGTGTAGCGCGAGTCGAAGCCGGCCAGCTGGCGCGCCTTGACGATCATGTCCTTCAGGATCTTGTTGGCGGCGTGGCCGATGTGCAGCTGGCCGTTGGCATACGGTGGCCCGTCGTGGAGGACGAAGCGGGGCTTGCCGTGACGCGCTTCGCGCAGGCGCTGGTAAACGCCTTCGTCACTCCACTCCTTCACCCAGCCCGGCTCGCGCCTGGGCAGGTCGCCGCGCATCGGAAACGGCGTGTCGGGCAGATTCAGCGTCGATCGGTAGTCGATCGGCGACGGCGAGGTCGTTGCGGCGAGGCGGGGCGCGTCAGCCATGGCGGATCTTTCGGGCGGCGGCCGGCAGCGGCTGCCGGCAGCGGAGAACGGGGAACGAGACGGCGATCGCGGCGCGACCGGTCCCACGAGAGTCGCGCCGGAGCGCGACGCACGCGCGACCCGCGGTCAAATTCGGTCGCGCGTCGTCTGCCGCCCCGTCGCCGCGTGCGTCGCAGCGTCGGCGGCGAGGAAGGCGCGCGCGTCGGCAGCGTCGCGGCCGATCGCGGCCGTGAGCTCGGCGAGCGAGGCGTAGCGCGCTTCGTCGCGCAGCTTGTGCAGCAGTTCCACCCGCACGAGTTTACCGTAGCCCCCCTCGAGGCCGAGACCTCGAGGCCAATCGAAGCAATGCACCTCGAGCAGGACGCGGCCGCTGTCGTCGACGGTCGGCCTTCGGCCGAGGCTGGCGACGCCATCGAGCGCTGCATCGCCGAGGCCGTGCACGCGAACGACGAAGATCCCCATCGCCGCCGGCTTGGGGTGGCCGAAGCGGATGTTGAGGGTGCGAAAGCCGTCGCCGCGGCCGGGGCTCGTCTCGCCGAGCGAGCGGCCGAGACGCTTGCCGGCGACGATGCGGCCGCTGATGCTGTAGGGCCTGCCGAGCAGTGCGGCGGCTGCCGTCATGTCGCCGGCCGCGAGGGCGGCACGCACGGCCGAGCTCGAGACGCGCTGGCCGTGGACCTCGTAGCTCATCATCCGCGCGACATCGAAGCCGTGCCGGGTGCCGGCGGCATCGAGCATCGCGTAGTCGCCGGCGCGCTTGGCGCCGTAGCGAAAGTCGTCGCCGACGAGGACGTAGCCCGCGCCGAGGCCGTTGACGAGCACGTCGGCAACGAAGGCCTCCGGCGATTGCGCAGCGAAGGCGGCGTCGAACCGCACCACCACCGACTGGGCAACGCCGCAACGCTCGAGCTCGCACACCTTGTCGCGCAGCGTCGCGATGCGGGCGGGCGCGGCGTCGGGGTTGCCGGCGCGACGCGCGAAGTAGTCGCGCGGATTCGGCTCGAAGGTGAGCACGGTCGCCGGCAGGCCGCGGTGCGTGGCTTCGGAGACGAGGAGAGCGAGCATCGCCTGATGGCCGCGATGGACGCCGTCGAAGTTGCCGATCGTGAGTGCGCAGCGCGCCGCGAGGCCGGGATTCCGGAGGCTCCGAAAGACGCGCATTGCGCGCGATTATCGATGCAGTGCCGGGTTGTCCGAGGCCGGCCGTGGCAAACCGCACGGCGCGTCGCCCCCGGTTACAAGCGAACTGCGCTACCTTTGGTTGCCGCCTCTTCGCGGTGCTTCGACAGCTGCCCCGAAAGCGACGAGCGCGACCGTGCCTTGGAGTTTTCAAGGAGCCGACCATGCTGTTCACGATCTTCTGCTGCATCTCCACGGGCCTTTCGGTGTACTGCATCTTCAGGCGCGTCAACCAGCGCGCGGTCGAGATCGCGGTTCGCCTTGCGGTTCGCGACATCGAGAAGGAGTTCGAGGGTCGCGAGGCAGCGCTGATGGCGCAGCTTGGCAACAAGCTGACCACGAAGGAGAGCGAATTGAAGAAGGCGCGCGACCTCGTGCGGCTGCATGAAGCCGTGCCGTCCTCGCTGACGCCGGTCAAGGCTGCGGCCAAACCGTCCGGCAAGGCGGCAGCGCTATCCGCCAAGGAAAAGCTCAGGCGCGAAGGCCTCGAGGCGTTCGCAATGTCGCGCCCGTTCACCGACACCGCCTACGACGCCCTGCTCGCGGGAACCGAAGTCGTCAAGGTCGAGCCGGCCGGGATGTGACCGCCAAGCGCACGCGAACTGACGCGCGCGCCGTCGCCCTCCTCAGACTGCCCGCTCGTTGAACGTGGCGTCGGCGTCGAGCCAGCGCCACCGGCCCGGCGCGAGCCCGTCGAGGCGCACCGGCCCGAAGGCCGAGCGCTCGAGCGCCTCGACCCGATTGCCGGCCGCCGCGACCATGCGCTTGACCTGGTGGTACTTGCCCGCCGTCAACGTCAGTCGCAGCGCGCGTTCGCCGACCGCCTCGCACGCGGCGGCACGGACGGTCTCGTCGTCGTCGCGCAGCAGCACGCCGGCGAGCAGCCGTTCGATCTGTTCATCGCCGATGGCGTGCCTGCAGCGCACGTCGTAGACCTTGGCGACGTGGTGCTTCGGCGACGTCAGGCGGTGCAGCAGCGGCCCATCGTCGGTGAAGAGGAGGACCCCGGTCGTGTCTTCGTCGAGGCGGCCGACGGCCTGGACGCCGCGCATGCGCAACGGCGGCGGCAGGAGCGAATAGACGCTCGGATGGTGGCGCGGCGACTTCGAGCACTCATGGCCGGCCGGCTTGTGGAGAACGATGAGCGCGCGCTCGCGACAAGGCCAGCGCTCGCCGCCGCGAACGCGAAACCAGAGCGCGTCCGGATCGAGCTCGCAGTCGGGGTCGCTGACGATGCCGATGCCTTCGACGTCGAGCAGGCCGTGGGCGACGAGCGCGGCGCATTCGCGGCGCGTCCCGAAGCCCTGGCTGAACAGCAGCTCGGCGGGCTTCATCGCCGCGTCGGCTGCGAAGGTGCGCGCGCGCTGCGGCGAATGAGCATCGCCTCAGTACGTCAGCTCGAGGACGGTGACCTGGTTGTCTGCTCTCGGCCAGATGCGGCCGACGATGCGTTCGCCGTTGAACTCGCCGGCGATCGGTCGCGACGCGGCATCGGCGAGCCTGAGCTGGCTCGCCGACACCGACGGAACGCCGGCCGGAACGCCCGGTGGCGGGCTCGCACCATCGAGCGACATGCGGTCGCGGCCGACGCCGAAGTAGCCGCGCGGCCGCGTCAGCGTGACGATCGACGCGGCATCGCGATCGGCGGCGGCGAGTCGCTCGGGGTGCACGCTGACGTACGACGACGAGCGCGGGAAGGGTGACCGGTAGATGTGCGTCGTCGCGTAACCTGGGGCAGCGACGACGAACTCATAGTGCGCTGCGCCATCGGCGACGAAGGGCCCCCAGTGGCCGTCGGCGCCGATCGTCTTGCGATGCAGTGCGAGGCCGAGGCGCTCTCCGGTTGCCGCGCTCGTCGCGTAGACCTCGACCGTCGCGCCCGCGAGCGGCAGGTTGGTCGCGAAATCGCCTTCCCTGTTGTCGAGGCCGAGACCGCTGACGACGCCGTCGAGGACGACCTTAGCCTCCGGCACGATCGCGAGCGTCGCCGGCGGCCGCCCGGCGATGAACCGGAACGTCGCGGCGAACGCCTCGGGACTGAACGCGGTCTCGCGATGGTCGACGCCGGCGATGACGACGTTGTCGGCGCCTTTCAGCGCCGGGCCCTCGGCCGTCACATGGGTCGCCATCCCCGGTGCACCGAGCAGGGCGCCGTCGGGCTGCGCGTACTTGTCGTTGCGGTCCGAGCGGATCGTCAGCCAGGCGACCCCGGGCGTCACTTCGTTGCCGTCGCCGCTGCCGCGGTTGAGCGCGCTGAGGAACGGGCCGGCGCCGTTGAACTCGTTGCCGGGCCGGCGTGCCGCGTCGGCGTAGACGCCGTGGTTCGGCGCGCCGCCGAGGACGACGTGCGAGACGAGCGCGGCGCCGCCGCCGTTGGCGACGAAGTTGCGGATCGCGTAGCCGCCGCGCGAGTTGCCGACCAGCGCGACCTTCTTTGCGCCGGTCGCTGCGAGTACCTGCTTCACTTGCGCCGAGAGATACGCCATGTGCTCGGCCGCGGAGCTGCGGCCAGGCTGCTCCTTGGTGTCGTCGTCGCGGGCGAGCGGATATGGCATGTCGAGCGCGAACAGCCGGCTGCGCGGCCAGCCGTTCGACTCGAAGCGCCAGATCGTCGGCATCCACAGCGCCGCGGTGTCGCCGTTGCCAGGAACGAAGACGATCGGTGGCAGCTCGTCGGCGCCGATCGGGGTCGTGCACGCTGCGAGGACGGCGCTGCCGGCGGCGGCGGCGAGGAGGCGACGACGCGTCATCGGAGGGGTCATGGGGGCTTTTCTCCTGTTTGGTCGCCGGGCGCCGTGCCGAGATCGACCGCGGCGGGAAGATCGGGCAAGCCGTCGCCGTCGATCCGGCGCGCGGCGCGAACGGCACGCACCACGGCCTCGGCGAGGACGTCGGCGGCGAGCGCACCAAGCAGCGTCGTCGCCGCGCTCCGGCCGCTGGCGCCGGTCGCGAGCGCGAAGACGACGTCGCCGTCTCCCATCGTGTGGACCGGCTGGATGCTGCGCGCGAGCCCGTCGTGCGCCATCTGCGCGACCTTGCTCGCCTCGGCCTTCGTCAGCACGGCGTCGGTCGCGACGACCGCGAGCGTCGTCGCGGCTCCCGCCGCGTGGTGCGGATCGAGCCGCGCCGGCAGCTCGCCACGCCTGAGCGCCGCCATCGTGTCGTGAAGCGCGCGGCCATCCTCGCTGCGCGCGCCGGCGACGATCCGTCCCGAGCGCGGATCGACGACGTCGCCGATCGCGTTCACCGCGACGAGCGCCGCGACGGTGAGGCCGCCGACCTCGATCGACGCGGTGCCGATGCCGCCCTTCATCGCGCGGCCGATGCCGAACAGCTTGCCGACCGAGGCGCCGGCACCGGCGCCGACGTTGCCCTCTGCGATCTCGCCACTCGACGCCGCGTCGCACGCCGCATAGCCGGCGGCGGCGTCGGGACGGATGCGCGCGTCGCCGACCCAGAGGTCGAACAGGATCGCCGCGGGCACGATCGGAATCACGAACGGCGGCGGCGCCGCGTCGCCCGGCGGCGCCGCGATCGTCGCGCCGATGCCGCGCTCGTCGAGCCAGCGCATGACGCCACTCGCCGCGTCGAGGCCGAACGCGCTGCCGCCGGCGAGCGTGATCGCGTGGATCTTGTCGATGGCATTGATCGGCGCCAGCAGCTCGGTCTCGCGCGTTCCCGGCGATGCGCCGCGAACGTCGACGCCGGCAACCGCGCCACCGCGCGCAATCACGACCGTGCAGCCGGTCGGCCGCCGCGCGTCGGTGAAGTGGCCGACCTCGAGGCCGGCGACGGCGGTCAGGCCGAACGGCACCGATTCTTCAGGCGAAGACGCCGGCCGTCGCCTGCATCCGCCGCGACACTTCGCCGATCTGGAACAGCGTGTCGCCGAACGTCATCTCGATCACGGTCAGCCGCTTGAAGTAGTGGCTCGCCGCGTACTCGTCGGTGACGCCGATTCCGCCATGCAGCTGGATGCACTGCTGGCCGACGAAGCGCATCGAATTGCCGAGCTGGACCTTCGCCTGGGCAAGAGCGCGCCGGCGCGCCGCCGGATGCTCGCCGAGCTTGAGCGTCGCGTAGTAGCTCATCGAGCGCGCCAGCTCGAGCTGCATCTTGACGTCGGCGACACGGTGCCGCAGCGCCTGGAAACTGGCGATCGCGACGCCGAACTGCTTTCTCGTGTTCATGTACTCGACCGTGATGGCGACGAGCTTGTCCATCGCCCCGACGGCTTCGGCCGCCAGCGCCGCAATGCCGGTGTCAGCGGCGAGCTCGAGCGCTGCGAACGCCGCGCCCGGTGCGATCAGCTCGATCGCTCCGGCCTCCTTCAGCACGAGGTCGGCAGCACTGGCGCCGTCTTGTCTCGGATAGGCGCGGACCTCGACCCCGGGCTGGCCCGGCGCGACGAGAAAGAGGCCAATGCCGCCGGCATCGTCGACGCCACCACTCACCCGCGCCGGAACGATGAACGCGTTCGCCGCGCCGCCGGCGGGAACGGCGATCTTCATGCCGCTCAGCCGCCAGGCGTGACCGCTGCCGTGCGCAGTCGTCTCGACATGGCCGAGGCGATAGCGCGAATGGCGCTCTTCGTGGGCGAGGACGACGATCTCCTTGCCTTCGGCGATGTGCTCCAGCCGTGGCGTTGCGGCTTGCTCATGGCCGGCGCGGAGCACGCTCGTCGCCACCAGCGCGACGGCGGCATAGGGCTCGAGCACGAGACCGCGGCCGAGCTCCTCGAGCACGACCATCGCGTCGACCGGGCCGAGGCCGAGGCCGCCTTGCGCTTCGGGAACCTGGAGGCCGCAGATGCCGAGGTCGGCGATCTCCTTCCAGGCGTCACGCGAGAAGCCGCCCGCCTTGACGATGCCGCGCCGGCGCTCGAAGTCGTAGCCGCGCTCGACCCAGCGGCGCACCGTGTCGCGCAGCATCTCTTGGTCGTCGGAGAAGTCGAAGTCCATCTCAGCTCCCGAGGACCGTCTGGGCGACGATGTTGCGCTGCACTTCGTTCGACCCACCGTAGATCGTCGTCTTGCGCATGTTGAAGTAGGTGCCGGCGAGCGGCGCGACGAAGGCGCCTGCGGCCTGGTCGGGCTGCCAGCCCGCGGCGACGAGCTCGCGCCGCAGCGGCACCGCCGCCGGCCCGGCGGCGAGCATCATCAGCTCGCTGTAGCGCTGCTGGATCTCGCTGCCGCGGATCTTCAACAGGCCGGCGACGTCGAGGCTCTGCTTGCCGCTCTTCTCGGCCGAGAGCACGCGCAGCACCATCATCTCGAGCGCGATGACGTCGACTTCGAGCAGCGCAATCTGGTCGCGGAAGCGCCCGTCGTCGTAGACGCCCTCGGCCGCCGCGATCCGCTTCAGCCGCTCGAGCTCGCGCTTGGCGCGGTTGACGTCGGCAATGTTGGTGCGCTCGTGCGCGAGCAGGTACTTGGCGTAGGTCCAGCCCTTGTTCTCCTCGCCGATCAGCTGGTCGGCGGGAACCTCGACGTTGTCGAACCAGACCTCGTTGACCTCGTGCGCGCCTTCCATCGTGATGATCGGCCGTACGGTGATGCCCGGGCTCTTCATGTCGATCAGCAGGAAGCTGATTCCGGTCTGGGGCTTGCCTTCGTTGCTCGTGCGGACGAGGCAGAAGATCCAGTCGCCGAATTGGCCGAGCGTCGTCCAGGTCTTCTGGCCGTTGACGATGTACTTGTCGCCGCGCCGTTCCGCGCGGGTCTTCAGCGACGCCAAGTCCGATCCCGAGCCGGGCTCGCTGTAGCCCTGGCTCCACCACACCTCGCCGCTCGCGATGCCGGGCAGGAACCGGTTCTGCTGCTCCGGCGTGCCGAAGGCCATGATCACCGGCGCCACCATCACCGGCCCGAACGGGACGACGCGCGGCGCGCCGGCGAGCGCGGTCTCCTCCTCGAACAGGTGTTTCTGGATCGCGTTCCAGCCGGGGCCGCCGAATTCCTTCGGCCAGCCCCAGCCGTGCCAGCCCTTCTGGCCGAGGATCTTCGCCCAGCGCTGCATGTCGTCGCGCGTCAGGTGGATCGCGTTTCGGACCTTGTCGCTGATGTCCTTGGGCAGGTTCTCGCGCACCCAGGCGCGGATCTGCTCGCGAAAGGCGAGCTCCTCGGGGGTGAAGGCGAGATCCATCGACGTCTCCGGGCGCGGGCGAGCGCCCTTTTTAGCACGACCGTTCGCTTCGCCGTATCCACGGGGGGACAGCCGGCGAGCCGCGTGTCAATAGCGCAGGTCGAGCGTCATGACGTCGTTCTCGCGCTTCATCTGGAAGCGCGTCAGGAAGCTGTTGCCGAGCAGGATGAACGGCATCGGCGCCGGTGACACGACGGCGTCGACTTCGTAGACCTCGACGTCGCCGATTCGCACCGACGGCACCTTCGTAAAGAAGACCGGCGAGTCGCCGTTGGCGGTCCTGCTCATCCCGCGCCGCCCGCTCTTCCAGTCGATGCCGAGCCGGTCGGCCTCGTACTGGTCCATCGACACCATCGTCGCGCCGGTGTCGACGACGAAACGCACGGCCTTGCCGTTGATCGTCCCGGGAGCGTAGAAGTGGCCGCCCGTCTGCGCCGTGAGGACGATCTGCTTGCCGCCGCCGCGGCTCGACTTGCCGCCCAGGTTCACCTGCGCATCGCCGAGGCGGACCGTGACGCGCTTGCCCTGGACCTCGATCACCGCGTCGTTGCCGGTGACGCTGACGACGCGCACGCCGTCGACCGTGGCGCCGACGGCGACGGTCCTCGGCTTGCCGTCGATGACGAGCAGGGCGCTCCTGCCGAAGCTGCCGCCCATCGAGACGGTTTGCGCCGACGCGGCGACGGCGACCGCGGCCAGGAGAGCGGCGGCGCACAGCCTCATCGGCTCAGTCGCGGAAGTTGGTGAAAGAGAGCGGCAGGTCGGCGATCTCCTTCCTGATCAGCGCGATCGCTGCCTGGAGGTCGTCGCGCTTGGCGCCGCTGACGCGAACCGTGTCGCCCTGGATCGATGACTGCACCTTGAGCCTGCTTTGCTTGATCGCGGTCTGCAGCTTCTTCGCCGTGTCGGCGTCGATGCCGCTCCTGACTTCGAGGGGTTGCCTGACCTTGTCGCCGCCGATCTTCTCGACATTCGCGCTGTGGTCGATGAAGCGCGCGTCGACGTTTCTCTTGGCGAGCTTGGCGAGCAGGATATCGAACACCTGGCCGAGCTGGAACTCGTTGTCGGCAAAGAGCGTGACAACGTTCTCTTTCAGCTCGACTCGCGACGACGATCCCTTGAAATCGAAGCGTGTGCCGATCTCCTTGCCGGCCTGGTCGACGGCGTTCTTCAGCTCGACCAGGTTGGGGTCGAGGACGGTATCGAAGCTTGGCATGGGCGAACCTCCGGCGACCAGGAGCGTGCACTCGCGATCTGCGCGCTGATGCGCCAAAATTCTCCCATGCAAATCGACGCGGGGGTCAACCTCAAGCCCTACAACACCTTCGGCCTGCCGGCGGTGGCGAAGACGCTCGTGCGGATCGCGAGCGACGCCGACGTCCGCCGAGTCATCGACGACAAGAAGCTCGGCCGTGCGCCGAAGTTCATCCTCGGCGGTGGCAGCAACATCATCTTGACCCGCGACATGCCGCAGATCGTCCTCAAGGTCGAGGTGCGCGGCATGCGCATCGTCGAGGAGCGCGCCGACGCCGTCATCGTCGAGGCCGGCGCCGGCGAGAGCTGGCATGACCTCGTCGCCTTCACGCTCGACCACGGCTGCCCTGGCCTCGAGAATCTGGCGCTGATCCCGGGCACCGTCGGCGCGGCGCCGGTGCAGAACATCGGTGCCTACGGGGTCGAGCTGAAGGAGCGCTTCGAGTCGCTCGACGCGGTCGATCTCGTCACCGGCAGGAGCGTCACGCTCGGGCCGCAGATCTGCGCCTTCGGCTACCGCGACAGCGTCTTCAAGCACTCGCTCGCGGGCAGGAGCCTGATCACGCGCGTCCGCTTTCGCTTGCCGCGGCCGTGGCAGCCGGTGCTCGGTTACGTCGAGCTGCAGAGGAAGATCGCCGAGTCCGGCATTGCCTCGCCCGACGCGCGCCAGATCTTCGACTGGGTGTGCGCGATCCGGCGCGCCAAGCTGCCCGACCCGGCCGCGATCGGCAACGCCGGCAGCTTCTTCAAGAACCCGGTCGTGACGCCCGAGCAGTGCCGCGACATCATCGGCCGCGATCCGGAGATCGTTCACTATCCGATGCCCGACGGCAGCGTCAAGCTCGCTGCCGCATGGATGATCGACGCCTGCGGCTGGAAAGGGAAGTCGGTCGGCCAGGCCGGTGTCTACGAGCGCCAGGCGCTCGTCCTCGTCAACCGCGGCGCCGCGATCGGCTCCGAAGTGATGACGCTTTCGCGCGCGATCCAGGAAAGCGTCTACGGCCGCTTCGGCATCCGTCTCGAGCACGAGCCGGTGGTGGTATGAAGCCTGCTCGGTGCGATCGATCGCGCGCTACGCTCGACGTGACGATCACGGCTGAGGTCTGCCGACTCGAGCGGAGGGGCCGGCATGCGCCGGCCCCTCTTGCCTCGTTGTCGACGCCCGCGCCTGCCCCGGCGGCGCAGTGCGATACGGTCGCCGCTACTGTGACTGTGCACCGGTGAAGTAGGAAACGACGTAGGCCTTCACCGTGCCATCGGCCTGCGGGACGCCCGAGACCTGCACCTTCGAACCGGCCTGCAGACCCGCGGTGAACGCAGCCAGGCCTGCCGGCGAGCTGAGATCCTGCGGCGTGATCGTGACGATGCCGTTGCTGCGATCGACCTGATAGGCAAGGGTCGCCGAGCCGCTCGCGGTGCTGAAGTCGACCGCGATCGGCATCGTGCCGCCCGCGGCGTTGACGCTGAACGCGTTGCCGCCGGCGCCCACGCCAGTGGCAACGGTCGTGCGCGGCAGCAGCGTCGGGATCAGGATCGCGTCGCGCGCCGTCCAGGCGCTCGGGTTCGCCGGGTCGCCCCAGGTCGTGTACGAGAGAGCGCGCGGGTAGTAGGTGCCGGCGCTGCCGCCGAAGCTGATCGCCCCGCCCGTCGCCGCAGCGAAGCTCGCGCCGGCGCCGGCGCCGCTCGTCACCAGCGTCGGGTAGGCGAAGTCCCAGTATTTGAAGCCCGTGATCGCGTTGCCGCTCAACGGGTCGGCACCGTTCGGAGTCGACCCGTCGATCTCCGGGAGCGAAACGGAGTAGTTGTCCGCGACCGTCGCGAAGATGTCGCTCAGCGTGAAGCCGCTCGACGACGCGCTCGTGATCCGCCCCTCGTAGGGCGCCGATTCGATGTCGACCGCAGCCGCGACCAGCGGCACCGCGGTGACGTCGACCGGCGTGACGTGGACCTTGAAGCCACGCATCAGATCGTGCGCGATCAGGAAGGCCGGGCCGTTGCCGATCGGCGTGACATCGGTCGAGCTGCCCGGGGCGCGGAAGAAGAATTGCGTGTTGGCGTCGACGGCGAGGCGGATCGGTCGGCCATCGGCGTTGTCGACGGTGAATCCGCTGCCGGCGAGGCTGTCGACGTGGACAACGTGGCCTTCCGGGCTCACGAACACGGTGTTGAACGACGACGAGGCAAAGATGCGCGTCGCCACCCGCGTGCCGTCCTGCTGGTAGCGCATCGCGATGCGCACGAAGGGCTTGCTCGCCAGCGTCGCGGCTAAGCTCGAGAAGTCGGTGATCGTCGCGTGCGTCTTCGCGTCCATGTCGTAGAACAGGGTGCCGTTGCTCGCGTCGGCTCGCACGTCGAGCGTGCGCGAGGTCGCCGTGAAGGTCTCGGGCGAGACGATCGGCACGCTCGGCCGGTCGCGCGTCACAGTGAGCGTCGTGTTGTCGCTTGAGACGCTCGCGTAGGTGCCGTAAAGATGGCGCAACACCAGGCGCGTCAGGTCGCGCACCGGGCGATGATGGACGGGCCCGTTGAAGTTGACGGCCCAGATCGTGCTGCCGCCGCCGAGCGGAACGTGGCCGACGATGAAGGCTGGATGGCCGAGGTCGAACTCGATGTCGATTGCCGAGATCGGGGTCGCGGAGGAGGGCACGGTGAAGGGCGAGACGAAGCTCACCGGCACCGTCACGGTCATGCCGCCGCCAGCGCCGCGCGCGCCCTGGATCTGCGTGCGGTCAGCCGGAATCGTCGTCCCCGCCGCTTCGGCGAATCCGGCTTCCGGGTCGCCCGCGACGGTGAGAACAACGTCGCCCGGGTTGGCGCTGAGCGTGAGGATCGCGCCCGTGTAGACGCTGCCCGCGCTGAGCGAGGCGACGTCGAGCGATTCGCCGAGGTTGTCGAGCTGCTCGAGGTTGATCGTCAGCGGCGCGTTGAGCAGGTTGGCGCTGTCGCCCGAGCTGCCGGTCAGAACGACCGAGGTCAGCGTCACCTGCACGCTCGACCAGTCCTGCGCCGAGGCGTCGCTCAGCATCATCGGCACCGAGACCGACTGCGGCTGCGCGCCCGAGCCGCCGGAATCGGAGCCGCCGCCTCCGCCGCACCCGGCGAGGGCGAGTGCGGAGGCGAGGGCGACGGCGCTCTTGCCGTGTCGAGGGGCGCGGCGCAGGCCGGCGCGGGCGGAATGCAAAGACATGGCGGTTCTCCTTGAGGGGTGGCGCGAAACGCGTGCTGACACGGTATGTGCAACTCGCACATTTAGTCAACATGCAATGCCGTCAAGATTTGCAAAGCGTCAGTCCGGTGCGCCAAAAGGCACGGATTAGCGGCCTCCGATCGGAGGCTTCTTACATGTGCGAGTTGCACAGATATAATCGATGACGACCATTCGGCCCGGCTTTCGCCGGCCCGCCGGAGCGCGAACATCGTGAGCCCCCGCCTGCCCGCCGCCGATCCGTCCGAGCCCGCTTTCGTCGATGCGCTCGACCGCCTGCTCGAGCCGATCGCGCGCCTCTGCCTGGCGCGCGGTGTGCGCTTCGCCGCGGTCGAGGAACGGCTCAAGCGCGCCTTCGTCGACGCCGCGCGCGCCGGCAGCGAGGCGCCGAGCCGCGACGTGAGCCGGGTCAGCGCCGCGACCGGCCTGACCCGGCGCGAGGTCACCCGCATCTCGCAGGACGTGACCGCCGCCGCGGCGGAGCGGCGCTCGCCGGCGACGCAGATTTTCACGCGCTGGCTCGGCAGCAAGCGCTTCCACGACGCGCGCGGGCGGCCGCGGCCGCTCAAGCGGCAGGGCAAGGCGCCGAGCTTCGAGGCGCTCGCGCAATCGGTCACACAGGACGTCCATCCGCGCACCCTGCTCGACGAGCTGTGCCGCCTCGGCCTCGTCGCGGTCGACGAGAAAAGCGACACCGTGCGTCTCGTTCGCGACGCGTTCGTTCCGCGCCACGACCGCTTGCGCATGCTTGGCTTCCTCGGCGCAAACGTCGGCGACCACATGGCAGCCGCGGTCGCCAACGTGCTCGCCGAGCAGCCGCCGTATCTCGAACAGGCGCTGTTCGCTGACGAGCTCTCCGCAGAGTCGACGGCGGCGCTGCGCGCCCTCGTCGCCGAGCGCTGGAAGGATCTGCTCACGGGCCTCGTGCCGCGCATCCAGTCGTTGATCGACGCCGACGCGAAAGCCGGCCGCAGCGCCGACCGGCGCGTCCGGGTCGGTCTCTATAGCTACCACGCACCGATGGCCGACGCGCCGGCGCGCTCTGAGGACCCGGAATGAAGTCTCTTTTTTCCCCGGGCCCTCGCGTTCGCGCGCTCGCCCTGTTCGCTGCCCTGGTCGTCGCGAGCTGCGGCGGCGGTGTCGACAGCGGTGGCACCGGCGGCCCAACGGTGCTCGCCGCCGGGCCGGTGACCGGTCTCGGGTCGGTCACCGTCAACGGCGTGCGCTTCGACGACTCGGCCGCGACGATCGTCGACCAAGACGGGCGCGTTCTGTCGGCCGATCAGCTCCAGGTCGGCATGGCGGCCGACATCGACGCCTCGGCGATCGTCGCGAGCGCCGCGACGGCGACGGCGACCGCGCTGACGATCCGCACGCACAGCGAGATCGTCGGCCCGGTCGAGGCCGTCAATCGCCTCGGCACGGTGATGATCATCCTCGGCCAGCCGGTGCGGGTCACGGTCGCAACCTGGTTCGACGAGTTGCTGCAGGGCGGCATCGGCGCGGTAGCAATCGGCGACGTCGTCGAGGTTTGGGGCCAGTACAACGCGCGCACCGGCGAGTACGTCGCGACGCGGATCGCGCCGCGCCCGGGCGCGACCTCGTTCGAGCTGCGCGGCCCGCTGGCAGCGGTCGACAACGTAGCGCAGACGATCGTCGTCGGCGGGCTCGTCGTCGGCATCGCCGCGATTCCGGCGGCGCAACGCCCGACGCTGGCCATCGGGCGGTTCGTCCGCGTGACGCTGGCCACAGCGCCCGCCGCCGGCGTGTGGCTCGCGTCGGCGCTGGTGCCCGGCAACGGCACGCTGCCCGATCGCGCCGACGCGCGCTGGGCCGGGCGAATCTCGTCGTTGACGTCGGCGACGCAGTTCGTCGTCAATGGTGTGACGGTCGACGCGTCGGCTGCAACGTTCTCCGACGGCGGCGTCGGCGTCGTCCTCGGCGCGCGCGTCGCTGTCGCCGGCTCGTCGAGCGGCGGTGTGCTGAAGGCTGCGCGTGTCACCGTCCTTGGCGACGAGACCCTCGCCAATTCGACCTTCGAGTTACACGGCTTGATCGGCGTATGGAGCCCGGCGCAAGGTACGTTGCGACTGCACGGCGTCACGGTCAACGTCGGTTCCGCAGTGCAGTTCGTCGGCGGTAGCGTGGCCGATCTCGCCGTCGGCAAGCAGATCGACGTCATTGGAACGCTGACCGTGAACGGGATCGGCATCGACGCGCAGACGATCACGTTCGAGTAACGCTGCATTCGTCGGCGCCGGCTCGCGCGGCCCCGCGCTCAGCTGCCGCCGTCATCGTCGCCGCCGAGACGCGGCAATGACGTCTTGCCACCGCCGCGAAGCAGGCCGACCTTCGCATACGTCGCGAGCTTGTCGCGCGTATCGGCGATGTCGAGGTTGCGCATCGTCAGCTGGCCGATCCGGTCCTGTGGCGAGAAGCTCGATTCGCCTTTCTCCATCGTCAGCCGCTCGGGCTTGTAGCTGAGATTGGGCGACTCGGTGTTGAGGATCGAATAGTCGTTGCCGCGCCTGAGCTCGATCGTCACCTCGCCGGTGACGGCGCGGGCGACCCAGCGCTCGGCCGTCTCGCGCAGCATGATCGCCTGCGGGTCGAACCAGCGGCCCTGGTAGAGGAGGCGGCCGAGACGGCGGCCGTGGTCGCGGTACTGCTCGATCGTGTCCTCGTTGTGGATCCCGGTGATGAGACGCTCGTAGGCGATGAAGAGCAGCGCCATTCCGGGCGCTTCGTAGATGCCGCGGCTCTTGGCCTCGATGATGCGGTTCTCGATCTGATCGCTCATGCCGAGGCCATGGCGGCCGCCGACCCGGTTCGCTTCGAGCAGGAGCGCGACGAGGTCGCGTTGCTCGACACCGTTCAGCGCGACCGGGCGGCCTTCGTCGAAGCGCACCGTCACGGTCTCGCGCTGGACGGCGACGTCGTCGCGCCAGAACGCGGTGCCCATGATCGGCTGGACGATTGACATTCCGGTGGCGAGCTGCTCGAGGTCCTTCGCCTCGTGGGTCGCGCCGAGCAGGTTCGAGTCGGTCGAGTACGCCTTCTCGGCCGACATCTTGTAGGCAAAGCCCGCCTTGGCCATGAATGCCGACATCTCGGCGCGGCCGCCGAGCTCGTCGATGAAGGCCTGGTCGAGCCAGGGCTTGTAGATCCGCAGCGCCGGATTGACGAGCAGGCCGTAGCGGTAGAAGCGCTCGATGTCGTTGCCCTTGAACGTGCTGCCGTCGCCCCAGATGTCGACGCCGTCCTCCTTCATCGCCGAGACGAGCATCGTTCCCGTCACTGCACGGCCGAGCGGAGTGGTGTTGAAGTAGGTGACGCCGGCGGTCGAGATGTGGAAGGCGCCGCAGCGCAGCGCGGCGATCCCTTCGGCGGCGAGCTGGGCGCGGCAGTCGATCAGGCGCGCCTTCTCGGCACCGTACTGCAGCGCCCGGCGCGGGATGTCGTCGTAGTCGGGTTCGTCGGGCTGGCCGAGATCGGCCGTGTAGGCGTACGGGACGGCGCCCTTGCCGCGCATCCAGTGCAATGCAGCACTGGTGTCGAGGCCGCCCGAGAAGGCGATGCCGACGCGCTCGCCGACGGGAAGGTGCTGAAGGATGGTGGCCATGGGTTTCGCACGCCTTGAGGATGCGTTCGCGCTGGGAAGTCGGCTATTTTCAACCGCCGGCGCCCGCCCCGACCGAAGGCGCTCCGCCGCCGGGGGGCTGCGGTAAGCTCCCGGTCCCTCCGGGGCCCGTGGTCCGCCCGCAACCGATGAACACACACCCACCGACCGCCAGCAAGCCATCGGTCGCCGCCGCCGGCAGCGATCACGACGCGTTGCCGGCGGGGACCCGGTTCGGCGAGTTCGAGATCGTGCGCGTGCTGGGCGTCGGCGGCTTTGGCATCGTCTACCTCGCGCGCGACGATTCGCTCGAGCGCGAAGTCGCGCTCAAGGAATACATGCCGGCCTCGCTCGCGGCGCGCGGCGCCGGGCCGCAGATCACGGTCCGGTCGAGCGCGTTTGCCGAGACCTACGCGATCGGATTGCGCTCGTTCATCAACGAGGCGCGCCTCCTCGCCCGCTTCGACCACCCGTCGCTGGTCAAGGTCTACCGGTTCTGGGAGGACAACGCCACCGCCTACATGGTGATGCCGTTCCTGCAGGGAACGACGCTGCGCGACACCCGGCGCCGGATGGCGCATCCGCCCGACGAGGCCTGGATCCGCAGCGTCCTCGCACCGATCCTGTCGGCGCTCGAGCTGCTCCATCGCGAAGGCGTCTATCACCGCGACATCGCGCCCGACAACATCCTGCTGCCGCGCGACGGTCCGCCGGTGCTGCTCGACTTCGGCGCGGCGCGCCGGGTCATCAGCGACCGCACCCAGTCGCTGACGGCGATCCTGAAGCCGAGCTACGCGCCGATCGAGCAGTACGCGGAGATGACGCAGCTGCGCCAGGGGCCGTGGACAGACCTCTACGCGCTCGGCGCGGTCGTTCACTATCTCGTCTTCGGCGTTCCGCCGGCGCCGGCGACCGCACGTGCGGTCGCCGAGGACGGCGATGCGATCGAGAACCGCGTCGTCGCCGGCATCTCGCCGCGCTTCCTCGAGGCGATGTCGTGGATGCTCGCGGTCCGCCCGAGCCAGCGGCCGCAAAGCGGCGAGCAGCTGCGGGCGGTTCTCGACGGCAATGCCGAGATCCCGCCGCGCCGCCCGTCGGGCACGACGATCCCCGGCGCTTTTCCTTCGACGTCGGGCACGACCATCGAGCAGGCCGCCGACGCGACCCGAATCGATCCCGCTTCGGTGCCGACCCACATGCCGGCGGCGTCGCCACGGCCGCTCGGCGCGACGACGAGCTTCAGTCCGACGACGCAGATGCCGACCGCGCGAACGACGCCACTCGTGGGACGCGATGCGCCGGCGGCGGCATCGCTGCCGCCGCAGTCGGCGGTCGCTTCGTTCGCTTCGTCACGACCGGCGACGCTGGCGCCGGGCGCTTCGACGCCACCGAGGCGGCCGCCCGCTGCAGAGCCCGCAGTGTCGCGGCCCGTCGCTCCGTCGCGGCCCGCAGTCCTGGCGACGCCGGCTGCGGAGGTGCCGCGGGTCGCTCGCTCGAGGCAACGGATCGCGCTCGTCGGTGGCGGCGTCGTCGCCCTGCTCGCGGTGGCGGCGGCGATCCAGTTCGCCGGCCGCCCCGAAGGGGCGGTCGCCGTCACGCCGGCGCCGGCATCCACAGCGATGTCGAACGTCGTTCCGGTGCCGTCGACGGTCCCGGCAGCGATGTCGACCGGACCCTCGGAATTGATCCTCGACGCACCGCAGGGCGGAGTTGGGTCAGGTTCGCCGACTGCCAGCAAGCCCGTGCCACCGTTGCCGCCCGCCGACGCCGGCGTTGCGGCCCGTTCGTCCGCGCCGCTGGACGCCGCCCAGGCAGCGAGCGGCGCCCACGCGCGACCGCCGGGTCGACCGGCGTCCAAGCTCGACGATGGGGCAGATGGCGTCGCTGCCGGCGGCAACGCGGCGAGCCTCGGCGCAGCAGGTGCGACGCAGCCGCGGCCGCCCGGTTCGCCGCCGCTGCCGCGCGATCCTCACGCTGCCCAACGGCCGCCGCAGGCGGCGACGCAGGCCGAGCCGCAGACTGCATCGGAAGCCTGCGCCAGGCTCGGCGGCGGCTTCTTCGCCCGCAACGTCTGCCTCGACGAGAAGTGCGAGGAGGCGCGCTATCGCAATGTCGGCGAATGCCCCGCGGTCCTCGCCCGCAAGCGCCAGCGCGAGCATTGATGATCGGCGTCGTCGCGCCGCGAGGCGGCGCGTCGTTGCCCCCGGGAAGGTTCGGTAGCCGCGCAGGCCGCGCATCGCTATACCGGGCATTCCTTCCATGCAGAACGGAGCATCCGTGGCGACGCCAACCGATTTCGAGGTCCCGGCCGACCGGCCCCATTTCGCGGTCTGGCCACGGCGCCTGCCGCGCGCCGTCGTCGCCCCCGAGACGTCGCTGTGGTTCAACCTGGAAGTCGCGGCGGCGCGTTTTCCGAACCGCGCCGCCTACTCGTTCTTCGGCCGCACGCTGACCTATCGGCAGCTGCGCGACGACGCGATCGCGCTTGCCGGTTGGTTGCAGAGGGCCGGCGTCGAGAAGGGCGACCGCGTCGCCGTCTTCATGCAGAACTGCCCGCAGTTCCCGGTCGCGCTCTACGCGGCGCTGCGTGCCGACGCAGTGGTCGTCCCGGTCAATCCGATGAATCGCGCCGACGAGTTCCAGCACTACATCAGCGACCCGGAAACGAAGGTGGTGATCTGCAGCGCCGACCTGGCGGCGATCGTCGACGCCGCCAATAGCGCGCTGCCCGGAAACCGGCGCGTGCGCGCAATCGTCGCCACGCGCTACAGCGACACGATGCCCGCCGACACGATCGGCGACGTCGATGCGCCGTCGCCGGCGATGAACGACTGGTTGCGCAGCGACCCGCCGTTGCCGGCGGGCTGCACGCGCTGGCTCGATGCGATCGGCGAGCGGCTCGCTCCGGGCCCGACCACGGCCGGCCCCGACGACCTGGCCCTGCTTCCCTACACGTCGGGGACGACCGGCCTGCCCAAGGGCTGCATGCACACGCACCGCACGCTGATGCACAACGCGGTCGGCGGCCAGTGGAGCTTCGCCGGCGGCCCCGAGCCGGTCGTGCTCGGGGTCGTGCCGATGTTCCACATCACGGGCATGCTCTACAGCGTGCTCGGCTCGGTCTACGCCGGCTGCACCGTCGTCCTGATGCCGCGCTGGGACCGCGAACTCGCCGGCCGCCTGATCTCGCACCACCGGATCTCGCACTGGACGTGCATTCCGACGATGGTGATCGACCTCTTCGCGAGCCCCAACTACAAGAGCTTCGACCTGTCGAGCCTACGCAGCGTCAGTGGCGGCGGCGCGGCGATGCCGCACGCGGTCGCGCAACGCCTGCTCGACGAGTTCGGCCTCACCTTCGCCGAGGGCTATGGACTCACCGAGACGGCGGCGCCGAGCCATGCCAATCCGCCCGAGCGCGCCAAGCTGCAGTGCCTCGGCATCCCGATCTTCTCGGTCGACTCGCGCGTCGTCGATCCGCTCACGCTCGTGGAGCTGCCGCCTGGCGAGGTCGGCGAGATCATCACCCGCGGGCCGATGGTCTTCACCGGCTACTGGAAGCACCCGGACGAGACCGAGGCGGCGTTCGTCGATTTCGACGGCCGCAAGTTCTTCCGCACCGGCGACCTTGGCCGGATGGACGAGGAGGGCTACTTCTTCATGACCGACCGGCTCAAGCGGATGATCAACGCGAGCGGCTACAAGGTCTGGCCGGCCGAGGTCGAGATGCTGCTCTACAAGCATCCGGCGGTGCAGGAGGCGTGCATCATCGCCGCCCGCGACGCCTATCGCGGCGAGACCGTCAAGGCCGTCGTCGTGCTGCGCACCGATGCCAAGGGCAGGACCAGCGCCGAAGAGATCGTCTCCTGGTCACGCGAGCACATGGCGGCCTACAAGGTGCCGAAGATCGTCGAGTTCGTCGACGCGCTGCCGAAGTCGGGCTCGGGCAAGGTGATGTGGCGCCTGCTCCAGGATCAGGAGGGGGCGCGCTGAGCGGCGCGCCCGCTCAGCACTCGACCCAGCGGTCGCCGTCGCGGACGAACCGCTCCTCGCGGTCGCCGCGGAACGTCGCCGCGTCGGCGTGCCAGAGCCAGCGTCCGACGACGATCTCCTCGTTGGCGACGCGCAGGACGTTGAACGAGTTCGTCTCGCCGCGTTCGCGCGTCGATGTCGCCGTCCCGGCCTGGACGACGAGCGCCGAGTAGCCGGCGATCGGGTGGCGGCCGGCGCTCGAGCCCGATTCGCTGGTGTGGAAGTGGCCGGCCAGCAGGAGATCGACGCCGCAGCGCGAGAACACCGCCATCGCTGCGCGCGCGCCGCCGACGAGGTCGACGTCGCCTGCCTGGTCCGGCAGGTCGAACGGATGGTGGGTGACGATGACCTTGGTGACCGACCCGGCGAGCGGCGCGAGGCGCCGCTGGATCGACGCCATCTGCGCCTGGTTGATGCGGCCGTTCTTGAACGTCAGCGAACGCGCGGTGTTGACGCCGAGGACGGCGATCTCGGCGTCGACGAACGACGGCTCGAGGTCGCTCTGGATGATTCGCCGGTACTTGCCGAGCGGGCTGAGGAATCGCTCCCAGACGCGATAGAGCGGCACGTCGTGGTTGCCCGGAACGACGACGCGCGGCGCCCGGATGCGGGCGAGGAAGTCGCGCGCCGCTTCGAACTGGCGCGCGCGCGCGCGCTGCGTCAGGTCGCCCGAGACGACGACCACGTCGGGGCCGATCGCGTCGACGACCGCCAGCAGCGGCTCGATCAGCGCCGGGTCGGTGCGGCCGAAGTGGAGGTCGGAGAGATGGACGATGGTGCGCATGGGCGATTCACGGCAATGGCGGTTCCTGCGGTGCACCGACGACGGCGAGGTTCGCTCGCCGGATCCGATAGCGCAGCGGCGGCTGCATGACGGTGATCTCGCCGTCGGTGGCGACGCGCAAGCGATGGCGCCTGCTCTCGACGTCGATCTCGGTGGCACGGATCGCATCGAAGTCGCGTGCCTGCCGGAGCTTGCCGAACAGCGCGCGCAGGGCCAGTTGCACCAGGCGCAGCCGGCCCGGTCGTTGCGCGACGTAGAGACTCAGGCAACCGGAGTCGAGGCGCTCACGCTCGCCGATCGCAAAGCCCTCCATCCGGTAGACGTTGTTGCCGATGAAGACGAACGGCGTCCGCCGCGCGCCGTCGCGGCCATCGACCGACAGCCGCACCTGGAGGAACGGGAAGCGACGCAGCGCGCCGATCGTCGCCCAGACCAGCGCCGGCCACTTGCCGCGGCCGAGCCGGCGTCGCTGGCGCTCGCGGTCGTGGACGATGTCCGGATAGAGGCCGAGGCTCGAGTTGTTGACGAAGACGCGACCGTTGACCTCGCCGACGTCGACCCTGCGAATCTCGCCGCGCGCGATCCGCTCGACCGCCGCGTCGATCTCGAGTGCCAACTTCATGTCCTTGGCGAAATGGTTGAGTGTGCCGAGGGCGAGCACGCCGAGCGCGATCGGGCCACCGGCGAGAGCCGCGGCGACCGAGCTGATCGTGCCGTCGCCACCGCCGGCGACGATGACGTCGGGTCGACGGTCGATCGCTTCCTGCAGGCTGACGGCGAGGTCGCGTCCGCTGCCAAGGAGGCGGACGTCGGCGCTCGCGCCGGCGCGCTCGAAGAGCCCGCCGATGTGCGCCGCCAGCGCCGCGTCGGTGCCACTGCCCGAGGTCGCGTTGAGGAGGACGACGATGCTGCGCGTCACGGTGGCGTCGCTTTCGGGCGAGCTTCGGCTGGCGCTTCGCGCCAGAACGCGGCGAGGGCGAGGGCACAGATCGCGAGCCATGCCACGCCTTCGGCGAACGCCGCGACGACGTCGCTCAGGTAGTGGACGCCGAGATACATCCGGCTGAACGCGACGACGACGATCGCGAGCGCGGCCGTGGCGAGCGCCAGCGCGCGCCAGAGCGGCCGGCGCGTGCGCGAGAACAGCCACAGGACGGCGAGGCCGTAGAAGATCGTGCTGGCGGCGACGTGCCCGCTCGGAAAGCTGTAGCTCGCGAGCGTCAGCAGCGGCTCGTCGAACACCGGCCGGGCGCGGTGGAAGGCGAGCTTCATGAGCACGTTGACCGCGAGACCGCCGCCGACGGCGACGACGACGAGCACGAGGCGCCGCCATTGCCTCTCGACGGCCAGGGCGAGAGCGACGACGGCGGTGTAGGCGCTGACGGCGATCGTCGAGTGCAGGTTCGTCCAGACGAGCATGGCCTTCGTCAGGGTCGGAGTCGCGTGCCGGTGCAGCCATTCGGCGACCGTGGCGTCGACGACGGTGAGGCGGTCGCTGGTGACGACGTCTTCGGCGACCGCGCCGAACAGCCACGCCGCGGCGACGAGCAGGAAGGCGCCGAGGCCGAGCCGCCAGCCGAGGCGGACGTGCGCACGGGTCGCGTCCGGCATGCGCTCGCGGTCGGCCATCGCCACCTCGAACCTTCGCTCGTCCTGCGGGCTCAGAGATCCTTGGGAAGCATGATGGCGTTGCCCGACGCGTCGCGGCCGGCAGCGATGCCGATCACTCCGCAGGCGATGCGGGCGCCGGAGTTGCCGGTCGGCTGTGTCGTGTAGTCGTCGGGCGCGGCGTGGACGATGAGCGCCTTGCCGGCGATGTCGGCGGCGCCGCCACCGAGCAGCGTGCCAGTGACGCGCACGCGGATCGTCGCCGTGCCGTTCGCGTCCGCCTTGATCGCCGGCAGGTCGCCGGCATGGTGCTCGCCGGTCGGCGGTCCATGGGGCTTGCCGTTCGGATTGAGATGGCCGCCCGAGCTCATGCCGTCGCCGCTCGAGCAATCGCCCTTCTCGTGGACGTGAAAGCCGTGCTCCGAGTTCGGCGCCAGTCCGGTGATGGTGCCGCGCAGGTACACCTGCGGCCCGTCCTGCGAGAACCAGACCGTTCCGGCAGCGCTGTTGCCGCGCGTCGGCGCCAGCGTCGCGACGACGTAGGTCGGCGCCGGCGGCGCGGTCTCGCATCCTGCCGCGAGCGCCGCGGCGACGAGTGCCAGAACGGTTGGCAATGCGGAGCGGAGTCTCATGGCGCTCGACCTCGGCGGCAGCGGTGCGGTTCATCATAAGCGGCGCGACCGGATCGCGCCGCGCCGCGCGCGCTCCTCAGTACGTCGCCCGCCCGCCCGAGAGGTCGAACACCGAAGCGGTCGTGAACGAGCAGTCCTCCGATGCGATCCAGGCGACCATCGCGGCGATCTCGCCAACGTCGATGAAGCGGGCCATCGGGATCTTCGACAGCATGAAGTCGATGTGTTGCTGGGTCATCGTCGCGAACATCGCGGTCTTCGCCGCCGCTGGCGCGATCGCGTTGACGAGCACGCCCTTGGCGGCGAGCTCCTTGCCGAGCGACTTGGTGAGCGCGATCAGGCCCGCCTTCGACGCGCTGTAGTGCGACGCATTGGGATTGCCTTCCTTGCCGGCAACCGACGCGACGTTGACGATGCGGCCGTACTTGTTCGCGATCATGTGCGGGACGATCGCGCGGCAGACGAGATACGGCGCGACGAGGTTGACCTCGAGCACGCGCCGCCAGACGTCGGGGGCGAGCTCCCACGTCGTGCCGTTGCCGCCGGTGATGCCGGCGTTGTTGACGGCGATGTCGATCTTGCCGGCGGCGGCGATCGTTCGCGCCGCGGCTGCCGCGACAGCGCTCTCGCTGGTCAGCTCGACCTGCTCGATGAACACCTTGCCGGCGTGACCGAGCGAGGCCTTCGCCTCGCCGAGCTTGCCGGCGTCGAGGTCCCACAACGAGACAGCGGCGCCCGAGGCCAGCATGCGCTCGGCGATGGCGTAGCCGATCCCTTGCGCGCCGCCGGTGACGACGGCGACGCGGCCGGCGAGGTCGATCCGGTTCATGCGCTCACCCGCCGCGGGTCGAGACCGGCGAGCGATTGCGTCGCGTCAGCGCCTTGACGACAGTCGGCGATATAGCGGCGGATGATGTCGGTAAAGCTCTGCTCGGCCCTGAGGCCGAGCCGCTCGGCGCGCTTCGCGGTCGCGCCCTGCGGCCAGTTGGCGACGATGGCGGCGATCTGCTCGTCGCGGACGAAGCGGACGCGCTCGCGCACCTCGGGGCCTGCGACCTGCTCGAGCGCGGCGAGCATCTCGGCGACGGTCGCGTTGAGCGCCGGCAGGTTGAGCGCGAGGCGGCCGCCGAGCTGCTCGACGCTCGCCTCGTAGACCGCGATCAGCCCTTCGACGGTGCGCGCGGCCGACGTCAGCGGATGCGAGACGTCGGGCGAGACTGGGCAGATCGCCTCGACGCCGGCAAGCGGCTCGCGCACGATGCCCGAGAAGAACGACGACGCGGCGCCGTTCGGGCGCCCCGGGCGCACCGTCACGGTCATCAATCGCGCCGAGCGGCCGTCGATATAGCCTTTCCTTGCATAGTCCGCGATCAAGTGCTCGCACATCAGCTTGTGCGTTCCGTACGAGGTCTTCGGCGCTGGCAGCGTGTCGTCGCCGACGAGCGGCGGCAACGGCAGCGACGGGTCGGGCCCGAACACCGCGACCGAGCTCGAGAAGACGAGCTTCGCCGGCTCGCCGCCGCGCCCGCTCGCCTGGCGCAGCGCGTCGAGCAGGGCGCGCGTGGTGTCGAGGTTCGAGCGCAGGCCGAGCTCGAAGTCGGCCTCGCATTCGCCCGACACCGCCGAGGCGAGGTGGAAGACGCCGTCGAAGCCCTCGCGGCCGAGCGCCTCGCACTGCTCGGCGAGCGCGCCGACGCGCGTCTCGACGCGCGGGTCGCGCGCCAGCTCGGTGCGCGGCACGACCTGGTCGGCAAGGACGATGCGGTCGATCGCAACGCCGCCGAGCCGGCGGCCCGCGAGCAGTGCGGCGGCGAGGCGCGAGCCGATGAAGCCGCCTCCACCGGTGATCAGGATCTTCATGTGCGCGGGCTCCTTTGCCGGCGACGATCGTAGCGCGGCCCCCCGCCTCGCCGCCCGGGCTCTACCGGTTTGCCCTCATGGCGGCTCGCCGGCGCCTCGCCATACTTCGCCGGCGCGGCGGCACGCCGCACGTTGCGACACGTCCATGGCCAGCGTCACGATCCAGGCAGTGAAGAAGAGCTTCGGCGAGACCGCCGTGCTCCACGGCGTCGACATCGACATCGCCGACGGTTCGTTCACCGTTCTCGTCGGCCCCTCGGGGTGCGGCAAGTCGACCCTGCTGCGCATGATCGCCGGCCTCGAGGAGATCTCGGGCGGCGAGATCCGGATCGGCGACCGCAGGGTCAACGACGTGCCGCCGAAGGAGCGCGACATCGCGATGGTGTTCCAGAACTACGCGCTCTATCCGCACATGACGGTGCGCCAGAACCTCGCCTTCTCGCTCATGCTCGCGAAGAGGGACAAGGCGACGATCGCGCAGAAGGTCGGCCGCGCCGCCGAGATCCTTGCTCTCTCCGCGCTGCTCGATCGCTATCCGCGCCAGCTCTCGGGCGGCCAGCGCCAGCGCGTCGCGATGGGGCGCGCGATCGTCCGCGATCCGCAGGTCTTCCTGTTCGACGAGCCGCTCTCGAACCTCGACGCCAAGTTGCGCGTCGCGATGCGCAGCGAGATCAAGGAGCTGCACCAGCGGCTGCGCACGACCTCGGTCTACGTCACGCACGACCAGATCGAGGCGATGACGATGGGTGATCGAATCGTCGTCATGAAGGACGGCCGGATCGAGCAGGTCGGCTCGCCGCTCGAGCTCTACGACCATCCGGCCAACATCTTCGTCGCCGGCTTCATCGGCTCGCCGGCGATGAACTTCGTGCCGGCGACGCTGAAGGCGAGCGGCGGCGGGCTTCGCCTTGTCCTCGACGACGGCACCCAGATCGCCGCGCCGCTCGGCGTCGGCGGCAGCGACGGCCAGCCCGTCGTCCTCGGCACGCGCCCGGAGCACCTGCAGCTGGCAAGCGAAGGTGGCATCGTGTCGCGCGTCGTCGTCCTCGAGCCGACCGGCGCCGATACCCTCGTCGCCTGCCGCCACGGCACGACCGACATGGCCGCGGTGTTTCGCGAGCGGCACGACTTCGCGCCGGGCACCACGATCCACCTCATGCCCGACCTCGCCCGTGCGCATCTCTTCGATGCGACGAGCGGCGCGCGGCTCGCCGCCTGACGCTAGCCTCCGATTTCGACGCCGACCACCATCCGCATGACAGGAGACACATCGATGAGCGATTCCTCAATCAACCGCCGCAGGTTCCTCGAAACATCGGCCGGCGCCGCCGCTGCCTGCGGGCTCGGCACCGGGACGGCGCTGTGGGCGCCGGATGCCGGCGCGCAGACGCTCGCGTTGAAGCCGGAGAAGGGTGCGACGCTGCGCGTCCTGCGCTGGAGCCGCTTCGTCCAGGGCGACATCGATGCCTACATGGTCAACGTCAAGAAGTTCACCGAGAAGACCGGCATCCCGGTGCGGGTCGACAACGAAGGCTGGGAAGACGTCCGGCCGAAGGCGGCCGTCGCGGCGAACACCGGCGCCGGCCCCGACATCATCCTGTCGACCAACGACGACGCCAATCTCTATCCCGAGAAGCTCCTCGATGTCTCCGACCTCGCCGAGTATCTCGGCAAGAAATACGGCGGCTGGTATCCGGCGTGCGAGCAGTTCAACCGGCCCGACGGCAAGCACTGGATCGCGCTGCCTCTCGGCGCCGCCGGATCGATGATGGTCTACCGGGAGAGCATCCTCAAGTCGGCGGGATTCGATAGCTTCCCCAAGACAACCGACGACTACCTCAGGATGCTGAAGGCGGTCAAGGACAAGGGCGTTCCCGGCGGCATGGCGCTCGGCAACGCGACCGGCGACGGCCTGTGGTGCAACTGGCTGATGTGGGCTTTCGGCGGCGAGCTCGTCGACAAGAGCAACAAGGTCGTGATCGACAGCCCGCAGACCTTGAAAGCGCTCGAATACGGCAAGGAGCTCTACGCGACCTTCATTCCCGGCACGCTTTCCTGGCTCGATCCGAGCAACAACAAGGCCTTCCTCGACGGCCAGATCTCGGTCACGAACAACGGCATCTCGATCTACGTCGCGGCGAAGAACTCGCCCGACCCGAAGCTGAAGGAGATGGCGCTCGACATCCAGCACTCCGCGTATCCGGTCGGCCCGGTCGGCGTGCCGACGGAGTCGCACCTGTACTTCAACCAGATGGTCATGAAGTACACGAAGTACCCGCAGGCGGCCAAGGAGTTCCTCCGCTTCATGATGGAGAAGGAGCAGTTCGACCCGTGGCTCACCGGCGCGCAGGGTTATGTCGCGGCGCCGCTGGCGGCCTACGAGAAGAGCGCCGTCTGGACGGCGGACCCGAAGAATCTGGCGTACCGCGACGCGGTGAAGAATCTGCGTCCGGCGGGGTATGCGGGCAAGCTCGGCTATGCCTCGGCGGGGGCGGCGGCAGACTTCATCGTCGTCAACATGGTCGCCGAGGCAGCCAGTGGCGCAAAGACGCCGAAGGAAGCCATGGAGCGGGCACAGAAGCGGGCCGAACGCTACTACAAGGTGTGACGACGCCTTTCAGGCGACGTCGGCACCGGCCTCGTTCGAGGGATCGAGCTTCGCTTCGCTCGCGCGTCCTCCCTCGACTCGGCCTCGGCACGCATCGGCGTGCCGTCGCTCGCTTCGCTTCGCTGGCTTGCTCGCTCGCTGACAGGTGGTGACGTGACTTCGCTCGAACGGCTGCAGAACAATCGCAACGCGCTCGGCGTGCTGTTCATGCTGCCGGCGGCGCTGCTGCTGCTGGTCTTTCTCACCTATCCGCTCGGGCTCGGCACGTGGCTCGGCTTCACGGACGCCAAGGTCGGCCGCGCCGGGCAATGGATCGGCCTCGAGAACTACGAGTTTCTCTGGAGCGACAGCGTCACCCGGCTGGCGCTCTTCAACACGCTCTTCTATACCGTCGTCGCCAGCGTCGTGAAGTTCTTTCTCGGCCTCTGGCTGGCGCTCCTGCTCAATCGCAACATCCGCTTCAAGACCTTCTTTCGCGCCGTCGTCCTGCTGCCCTACATCGTTCCGACGGCGCTGTCGGCGATCTCGTTCTGGTGGATCTTCGACTCGCAGTTCTCGATCCTCAGCTGGCTGCTCGTGAAAATGGGGCTGATCACGACCTACATCGACTTCCTCGGCGATCCGTGGCACGCGCGCTTCGCGGTGATCTCGGCCAACGTCTGGCGTGGCGTGCCTTTTGTCGCGATCACCCTGCTCGCCGGGCTGCAGACGATCTCGCCGTCGTACTACGAGGCTTCGGCAATCGACGGGGCGACGCCGTGGCAGCAGTTCCGCCACGTCACGTTGCCGCTGCTGACGCCGATCATCGCCGTCGTCATGACTTTCTCGGTGCTGTTCACGTTCACCGACTTCCAGCTCATCTACGTCATCACCCGCGGCGGGCCGCTGAACGCAACGCACCTGATGGCGACGCTCGCGTTCCAGCGCGGCATCAACGGCGGTGCCCTCGGCGAAGGCGCGGCGATCGCGATCACGATGGTGCCGTTCCTGCTCGCCTGCATCCTGTTCAGCTACTTCGGGCTGCAGCGGCGTGCCTGGCAACAGGGCGGGGCGGACAAATGAGCACGGCGACGAGCGCGGTTGACTCCGCCGGCATGGGCTACCTCGAGTCGGCGCGGCGGCGCGCCGTCGTCGTCTACCTGCCTCTCGCCATTTTCCTGATCGTCCTGCTGTTTCCGTTCTACTGGATGGCGATCACGTCGGTGAAGCCCGACGCCGAGCTGCTGACGCGAGAGGGCAATCCGTTCTGGGTCGCGCACGCGACGCTCACTCACTTCCATCACCTGCTCTTCGAGACCTCGTTTCCGGCCTGGGCCTGGAACACGGTGCTCGTCTCGGTCGTCTCGACGGTCGCCTCGCTCGCCGCGTCGGTGCTCGCCGCCTATGCGATCGAGCGGTTGCGCTATCGAGGATCGAAGCAGGTGGGCCTGGCAATTTTCCTCGCCTACCTGGTGCCGCCTTCGATCCTCTTCATTCCGCTGGCCAACGTCGTCTACCAGCTCGGCCTGTTCGACACGCGCTGGGCGCTCATCCTCACGTATCCCACCTTCCTGATCCCGTTCAGCACGTGGCTCTTGATGGGCTACTTCCGATCGATCCCCTACGAGCTCGAGGAGTGCGCGCTGATCGACGGCGCGACGCGCTGGCAGATCCTGACCAAGATCGTTCTGCCGCTGGCCGTGCCGGGGCTGATTTCGGCCGGCATCTTCGCTTTCACCTTGTCTTGGAACGAGTTCATCTACGCACTGACGTTCGTCTCCTCGTCGGAGATCAAGACCTTGCCGGTGGGCGTCGTCACCGAGCTCGTCCAGGGCGACATCTACCAGTGGGGACCACTGATGGCGGG
This sequence comes from Caldimonas sp., assembly GCA_036272325.1. Lineage (GTDB taxonomy): Bacteria > Pseudomonadota > Gammaproteobacteria > Burkholderiales > Burkholderiaceae_C > Schlegelella_A. The sequence goes on from DATAYY010000066.1 coordinate 49,212, forward strand.
CGCCTTGCTGGGCTCGCTGCCGGTCGCCTTCGTCTACTCGTTCTTCGTCGAATACTATGTCTCGGGGCTGACCGGCTCGGTGAAGGAATAGCTGCAAGAGGGCGCGATGAGCGAAGCGAAGAAGCCGAGGAAGCGCCCCCAGGACCTGCGCAGCCAGCAGTGGTTCGGCCGCATGGACCGCGACGGCTTCGTCTACCGCAGCTGGCTGAAGGGCAAGGGCGTCCCGGACGACCAGTTCGACGGCCGCCCTGTCATCGGCATCTGCAATACCTTCAGCGAGCTGACTCCGTGCAACTCGCATTTCCGCACCCTCGCCGAGCAGGTCAAGATCGGCGTCTACGAGGCGGGCGGCTTTCCGCTCGAGTTCCCGGTGATGTCGCTCGGCGAGACGATGCTCCGCCCGACCGCGATGCTCTACCGCAACCTCGCCAGCATGGACGTCGAGGAGTCGATCCGCGGCAACCCGATCGACGGCGTCGTCCTGCTGATGGGCTGCGACAAGACGACGCCGGCGCTGATGATGGGCGCGGCGAGCGCCGACCTGCCGACGATCGGCGTCTCCGGCGGCCCGATGCTGAACGGCAAGTGGCGCGGCCAGGAGCTCGGTTCGGGCACCGGCGTCTGGAGCATGAGCGAGCAGGTCCGCGCCGGGACGCTGCGCCTGCAGGATTTCCTCGAGGCCGAGAGCTGCATGAGCCGCAGCCACGGCCACTGCATGACGATGGGCACGGCGAGCACGATGGCGAGCATGGTCGAGGCGCTCGGCGTCGGTTTGCCTGGCAACGCGGCGTATCCCGCGGTCGACGGCCGACGCAACGTCATCGCGAGGAACGCCGGCCGACGGATCGTCGAGATGGTCCACGAAGACGTGAAGCTGTCTCAGCTCCTGACACGGCAGGCGTTCGAGAACGCGATCGTCACGCTGGCAGCGATCGGCGGCTCGACCAATGCCGTTATCCATCTGATCGCAATCGCCGGGCGGATCGGCGTCGGGCTCGGCGTCGACGACTTCGATCGTCTCGCCAGCCACCTGCCGTGCCTCGTCAACCTCCAGCCCTCGGGCGAGCACCTGATGGAGGACTTCTGCTACGCCGGCGGCCTGCCCGCGGTGATGAAGGAGATCCGCTCGCTGCTCCATCTGGACGCCGTGACCGCGAACGGCAGGACGATCGGCGACAACATCGCCGACGCCGAGAACTTCAACGCCGCGGTGATCAAGACGCTCGACGCGCCGTTCAAGGCCGAAGCCGGCATCGCGGTGTTGCGCGGCAATCTCGCGCCGCGCGGCGCGATCATCAAGCCGAGCGCGGCGACGCCGGCGCTGATGGTGCACCGCGGCCGCGCAGTCGTGTTCGAGAACGCCGACGACTTCCATTCCCGGATCGACGATGACCGCCTCGACATCGACGAGACTTGCGTCATGGTGCTGCGCAACTGCGGCCCGAAGGGCTATCCGGGAATGGCCGAGGTCGGCAACATGCCGCTGCCGCCGAAGGTCCTCAAGAAGGGCATCACCGACATGGTTCGCATCAGCGACGCGCGCATGAGCGGCACCGCATACGGCACCGTCGTCCTCCATACCGCGCCCGAGGCCGCCGACGGCGGCCCGCTCGCAGCCGTGCGCAGCGGCGACTTCATCGAGCTCGACGTGCCCAAGCGGCGGCTCCATCTCGACATCGCCGACGCCGAGCTCGCCGGGCGCATGAAGTCGTGGCAGCGCCCGAAGCCGCCGCTCGCGAGCGGCTACTGGAAGCTCTACGTCGACCACGTGCTGCAGGCCGACCGCGGCGCCGACCTCGACTTTCTGGTCGGCCGCCGCGGTTCCTTCGTGCCGCGCGACAACCACTGAAACACGTCGCGCCGCTGCGTCGACCCCGGCCGGCGTCGGCCGACATTGGCGAAAGACACTCCCTACAGCGAGTGGTGGCCGAATCCGACGCGGCGCAGACGCGGCGATCGCCATGATTCCGAGTTCTCGATGACCAAGGAGAACATGGATGCTTTCCAAACTCAAAACCCTGGCCGTTCTTGCCGCTGCGTCCGCGACCGTTTCGATGGCGGCGGCCGCCACCGTGATCGACGTTCGCGTCGCACCGCCGCCGCCGCACCATGAAGTCGTTCCGGCAGCACGCGAGGGCTACCTCTGGATCCCCGGCTACTGGGACTACCACGGCCACAGGCACGTATGGGTGAGCGGCCACTGGCAGCGCGAGCGCCACGGCTACCACTACCGCAACCCGGAGTGGGTGCAAGAGGGCGATCACTGGCATCTGACCCGCGGCGGCTGGGACCGCGACCACGACCGCATCCCCGATGCTGCGGACCACCACCCCGACAATCCGCACCGCCCGTGACGGCGGCGCAAGCGCCTGAGCTCAGAAGCCTGAGCGAGGCTGCTGCAGAAACGCGATCTCCGCGGCCGTCGAGCGGCGGCCGAGGATCGCGTTTCGATGCGGGAAGCGCCCGAATCGCTCGATGATCGCGCGGTGGCGAAGCGCGTAGTCGAGGTACGACTGCTGGCCGGGATCGCTCGTCGCGAGGCGCTTGAGTAGGCGAATCGCCTCGTCCTGCATCGCCAATCCCTCGGCATGCTCGTAGGGCAGGTAGACGAAGGCGCGCATGAAGGGAGCGAGCTCCTCGTCCTGCCGCAGGCCCACCATCCGGCTCGCCGCGGCGAGAGCGCGGCGGTCGCCGGCGAAAGCGCGCGGCGTGTCGCGATACGCGTTGCGCGTGAACTGATCGAGCAGCAGCACGTGCGCGAGCGCCGACGGCGCGGCATCGCCCCAGCGCTCGAGTTCACCGCGCAGCGCCCGCTCGATCAGCGCGCCGAAGCGCTCGCGGATCTCGCCATCGAAGGCATCGTCCTTCGCGAACCACGCCTTGCGGGCGCTGCCGCGCTCGCTGCCGTCCGGTGCGCCGAACCAGAAGTCGACGACGGCATCGGCGTCGCCGGACGCGGCGCTGCTCATCGGCGCTCGGCCGAGAGCAGGCGGGGGTGGATCTCGACCGAGCGCGCGCCATCGCCGACCCAGACGATGCCGTCCTGGCGATTGATCTGCAGCTGCATGCTGCGCTCGGCGAGCAGCGACAGCTCCCGGCTCTGCTCGGCGGGAACGAGCCACGCGCCGACATTGCCGGCGCGGTCGGCGCGGCCCGCGAGGCCCGCCCACCAGGCGGCGGCATTGCTGCCGAATGCGTAGACGTTGACGCGCTCGGCGCGGCCGCTCGCCTTCGTCACGCGCCGCTCCTCCGGCTGCCCGACCTCAATCCAGTCGACGATGCGGCCGGTCAGGTCGCGGCGCCAGAGCTCGGGCTCGTCGGGGTCCCACATGCCCTTGGCGAACTCGAGCGCGCCGTCGCGCTCGTCGGCAACGACGTTGAGCGCGAACGCGAGCAGCCGCATCATCATCCGCTCGTCGGTCTCCGACGGGTGGCGGGCGAGCGTTACCTGACGGTCGAGGTAGACCGCGCGGTCGACGTCGGCGAGCTGCACGGCGGCCTTGCAGACGGTCGCTTTCAGGGCCATCGGCCGACTGTGCCACAGCACGCCACAATCGTGGCTTCAACGACGCAACGGGTCGCTCATGAGCATGAAGAAGTCCGATCTCGACAAGCTCCTCGCACGCAAGATCGGCGGCCAGATGAAGTCGGCCGGGGTCCCGGGCCGCTTTGCGCAAGGCGCAGGCGAGGTTCCCGATCGGCGCGAGCAGCGCCGTCTCGATGCCGCGGCGGGCCTGGTGCCGTTCGCCTGCAAGCTGCCGGCGCCGCTCGCCGCGAGCTTGCGCGAGAAAAGCGCCGACCGGCCCGACGGCATCAACGGCCTCGTTGCCGAGCTGCTGCGGAAGGCGCTGAAATGATCGCCGCGACGAGCGCATGAGCGTTGCCGCCGACTTCGACCTCTTCATCGTCGGCGCCGGCAGCGGCGGCGTCCGCGCCGGTCGCGTGGCGGCGCAGCGCGGCGCGCGCGTCGCCGTCGCCGAGAGTGGCGCGCTCGGTGGTACCTGTGTC
>DATAYY010000067.1:0-48511 GCA_036272325.1 Caldimonas sp.
CGACCGGGCGATGCAGCGCCAGCGCTTCGTCGTCGTGCGCGTGGGTCTCCTCGATCCGGCCCTGCTTGTGCTCGAACGCACCGAGATAGCCGAGGACGAATCCCTCGGGTGCGGCGTGGTACGCGAGCGTGAACGCGGCGGCGCGATGGGTGCTCTCGAAGAGGAGGAAAAAGCCGTCGCTGTGGTCGATCTCGCGGCCGCCGTGACGCGCGAGGAGCGCCCGCGCGCGGCGGTCGTGCTCGGCGAGGACATCGGCGGCCCGCGCGTCGCCCAACCGCTCGACGGCGGCGGTGCTGTCGACCAGATCGGTGAAGAAAAGCGCGTGGCCGGCCATGCGATCGCCGCCGCGACGTCAGGATCGCGGCGACAGTAATGCGCCCGCGCGGCGGCTCGCGAGAGCGGTGTCGCGGCCTGCTCGCCGCGACGGTCGCAGAACGCGCTAGGCGGCGCGCGACGCGATCAGCACCGCGTTCGTGCCGCCGAACGCGAACGAGCTCGACATCGCGTGACGAAGCGCCGGCGCGGCGCGCCCGCCGCCGAGGACGAGATCGATCGCGAACAGAGGATCGACCACCGTCGTCGCGGCGGTGGGCGGCAATCGCGCGGCGGCGAGCGCGCACGCCGCAGCGAGCAGCTCGACGGCACCGCCGGCGCCGAGCAGATGGCCATGGATCGCCTTGGTTGCCGTCACCGCGACACCGCGCGCGCCGAACACTGCGGTGATCGATGCAGCTTCGGCGGCGTCGCCGGCGAGCGTCGCGGTGCCATGGGCGTTGAGATGGCCGACCTCGGCGGCGGTCAGGCCGGCGTCGACGAGCGCAGCGCGCATGGCCCGCGCCTGGCCGGCGGCGTCGGGGTTGGTGATGTGGACGCCGTCGCAGTTGGTCGCGTAGCCAGCGAGCTGCCACGACACTGTTGCGCCGCGCAGGCGCGCGTGTTCGGCCGACTCGAGGACGAAGGCGGCGGCGGCTTCGCCAAGGGCAAAGCCGCCGCGGTCGGCGGCAAACGGCCGGCACGCCTGCGCGACAGCCTCGGCGGAGGCGCCCGGCGGCAGCGGCGCGAGCACGCGCATCGCCTGCCAACCCGCGACGACTCCGGGCGACAGCAGCGACTCGCTGCCGCCGGCGATGGCGACGTCGATCCAGCCGGCGCGGATCGCGCGCATCGCCTCGCCGATGGCCACCGCAGACGACGCGCACGCGCAGGCATAGGCGAGGGCGGCGCCGCGGGCGCCGAAGCGAAGCGCCAGCTCGGCGGTCGGTGCGTTCGGCATCGTCGTGACGACGGTGGTCGGCCGCATCCGGCGGCGATCGGCGTAGACGGTACGGCAGGTCGCCTCGAAGGTCGATGCGCCCGCCATGCCGCTGCCCCAGAAGATGCCGAGCCGTTCGCCGTCGATGCTGCCGTCGGCGAGGCCCGCCTTGCCCGCCGCCTCCTCGGCAGCGACGAGCGCCATCGCGGTCGCACGATCGAGCGGCAGGCGCGACGGCGCGACGACGGCAGCGGCATCGAAGTCCGCCGCAGCCAGAGGCACGGAGGGGATGTCGAGCCCCGGCAGCTCGACGACGTGGGCACGGATCGCCGAGCGCCCCGCGAACAGGCTCGCCTCGAACGCTCGCAGGCCGATTCCGATCGGGCTGACGACACCGCTGCCGCTGACCGCGACCGGCGCCGCGGCGCCGTGGCTAGCGGCTGACGACATCGCCGGGCGCCTTCGCCGCGACCGCGTCGTCGAGCAGCGCCACCAGCTGCGCGAGCGTGACGCCGGCCTGACGCGGGTCGAGGCGCTCTTCCGGAATGCGAACGTCGAAGCGGTCCTCGACCGCGAACACGAATTCCATCAGCGCCAGCGAATCGAGACCGAGCTGGTCGAGCGCCGTCTGCGGCTGGACGACCGCGGCGTCGACGTGGAAGTTCTCGACCAGGACGGAGGTGAGGGCGGCGAACGTCGACGTCTGCATGCGGGCGAAGGGGCGGCGAGGCGCAGTTTATGTCCGGCCCCGCGACGGTGCCGGCGGCGGGGCAGAATCGGAGCGCCGTTGCCGACCGCGGCTTGACACGTGGCCCAGACCTCGCTCGAACTCGGTTTCGCCGACTCCGCCGCGCCGCTCGCCGAGCGCCTGCGGCCGAAGACCCTTCAAGAGGTGATCGGCCAGCGCCATCTGCTCGGCCCGGGCAAGCCATTGCGGGTCGCGTTCGAATCCGGTCGGCTCCACTCGATGATCCTGTGGGGGCCGCCCGGAGTCGGCAAGACGACGCTCGCCCGGCTGATGGCCGACGCCTTCGCCGCCCAGTTCATCGCCATGTCGGCGGTACTCGGCGGGGTCAAGGACATCCGCGAAGCCGTCGAGCGGGCGCAGGCGGCGCGAACGACAGGTCGCGCGACGGTCGTCTTCGTCGACGAGGTGCACCGCTTCAACAAGAGCCAGCAGGACGCTTTCCTGCCGCACGTCGAATCGGGCCTTTTCACCTTCATCGGCGCGACGACGGAAAACCCCTCGTTCGAGGTCATCTCGGCGCTGCTTTCGCGCGCCACTGTGCATGTGCTGAAGCCGCTCGACGACGACGACCTGGGCGCGCTCCTCGACCGCGCCCAGGCGCTGCTCGCGGCGCCCCCGCTCGCCGACGCGGCACGCGACCGGCTGATCGGCTATGCCGACGGCGACGCCCGTCGCCTCCTCAATGCCTACGAAAACCTGGTCGCGACGGTGCGGACGCAGCGTGGCTCGGTGGGCGGCGGCGACGACAACGCGCAGGCGCCGATCGACGAGGTCATGCTTGAGCACGCGCTCGGCGAGCAGCTGCGCCGCTACGACAAGGGCGGCGAGCAGTTCTACGACACCATCTCTGCGCTGCACAAGGCGGTCCGCGGCAGCGACCCGGACGCGTCGCTGTACTGGTTCGTGCGCATGATCGATGGCGGCGTCGATCCGCGCTACGCGGCGCGTCGGCTGGTGCGGATGGCGAGCGAGGACATCGGTCTCGCCGACCCGCGGGCGCTGCGCCTCGCGCTCGACGCCGCCGAGACCTACGAGCGGCTCGGCTCGCCCGAGGGCGAGCTCGCGCTCGCCGAGGCTGTCGTCTACCTTGCGATGGCGCCGAAGAGCAACGCCGTCTACAACGCCTACAACGCGGCGCGTGCGTACATCAAGAGCGACCGGACGCGGCCGGTGCCGCTGCGCTTGCGCAACGCCCCGACCGCGCTGATGAAAGGGCTCGACTACGGCAAGGACTATCGCTACGCCCACGACGAGGAAGGCGCCTTCGCCGCCGGCGAGCGCTACTGGCCCGACGACATGGCGGCACAGACGTTCTACCGGCCGGCGCCGCGCGGCCTCGAGATCTCGATCGGCGAGCGGCTCGCCGAGCTGCGCCGGCTGAACGAGGAGGCAGGCGGCGAGTAGCGGCCCGCGTCCGATCTCGGCTACGGGTCAGAAGCCGAGCTTGAGCCTTGTCGGCGAGCGCGCGACGACGGCGTCGGGAACGAAGAAGTCGGCCTGCAGCGGCCCGTCGTGGCCACTCGGCGCATATCGCGAGAAATCGGCGACACCGTCGGCACGCAGCACCTCCTCATCGATGAAGAAGTTGCCGCTGCACTCGCGCGCAGGCTTGGCCAGGATCGCGTAGGCGGCGTCGGCCATGATCTCGGGGCTGCGGCAGTCGGCTGCCATCGCGTCGCCGCCGAGAGCGAAGCGCACTGCCGCGGTGTCGATCGCGGTCAGCGGCCAGAGCGAATTGACGGCGACGCCGCGCGACCTGAACTCCGCCGCCATGCCGAGCGTGCACATGCTCATGCCGAACTTGGCCATCGTGTAGGCGACGTGGTGGGCGAACCACTTCGGGTCGAGGTCGAGCGGCGGCGCCAGGTTGAGAATGTGCGGATTGACTGACTTCAACAAGTGCGGCAGCGTCAGCTTCGAGCACAGGAACGTGCCGCGGGCGTTGACCTGGTTCATCAGGTCGTAGCGCTTCATGTCGGTCGCGAGCGTGTCGGTGAGCGCGATCGCGCTCGCGTTGTTGACGCAGACGTCGATGCCGCCGAACGCCGCGACGCCCTGCTCGATGGCCGACTTCACCTGCTGCTCGTCGCGGATGTCGCAGACGATCGGCAAGGCCTGGCCGCCGGCGGCGACCACCTCCTTGGCGGCGCTGAAGATCGTTCCCGGCAGCTTCGGATGCGGCTCCGCCGTCTTGGCGGCGAGAATGAGGTTGGCGCCATCCCGTGCCAGGCGGCAGGCGATCGCCAGCCCGATGCCGCGGCTGGCGCCCGAGATGAAGATCGTCTTGCCCCGGAATGTCATGGCGCCTCCCTGTGTAAAGCGCTGGAGCGTTGTCCACATCGGCCGGGAAGTCAACCGTCCCCCGGTCCGGCGCCATGGGGCCAGTCCCTAGCCGACGGTAAGCGAATTGAAATAGAGTCGCCGCGTGGACACTTTCATCCAGCAGGTCATCAACGGCCTCGTGCTCGGCAGCGTCTATGCGCTGGTCGCGCTCGGCTACACCATGGTCTACGGGATCATCAATCTCATCAACTTCGCCCACGGCGACGTGCTGATGGTCGGCGCGCTGACGAGCTGGACCGTCGTCACCGTGCTGGCCGGCCTCGGCCTGCCCGGCTGGGCGCTGCTCCTGATCGGGCTCGCCGCCGCCGTCGTCGTCTGCTCGGTGCTCAACTTCGCGATCGAGAAGGTCGCCTACCGGCCGCTGCGCAACGCGCCGCGGCTCGCGCCGCTCATCACCGCGATGGGGATGAGCCTGCTGCTGCAGACGCTGGCGATGATCATCTGGAAGCCGAACTACAAGTCGTTCCCGATCCTGCTGCCCGGCGACCCGCACGTCGTCTTCGGCGCGGTCATCAACAACGTGCAGTTGCTCATCCTCGGCGCCACGGTCGTCACGCTCTCGAGCCTGATGTATCTCGTCAACCGGACCCGCCTCGGCCGGGCGATGCGCGCCACGGCGGAGAACCCGCGCGTCGCGGCGCTGATGGGCGTCAAGCCCGACACCGTGATCTCGGCGACGTTCGTGATCGGCGCCGCGCTCGCCGCGCTCGCCGGCGTCATGTACGCGGCCAACTACGGCTCGGTCCAGCACACGATGGGGTTCCTGCCCGGGTTGAAGGCATTCACCGCCGCGGTCTTCGGCGGCATCGGCAATCTCGCCGGGGCGATGGTCGGCGGCGTCCTGCTCGGCCTGATCGAGTCGCTCGGTGCCGGCTACATCGGGGAATTCACCGGCGGAGTCCTCGGCAGCAATTACCAGGACATCTTCGCCTTCATCGTCCTCATCCTCATCCTGACGCTCAGGCCGCAGGGCCTGCTGGGCGAGCGCGTCGCAGACCGCGCGTGACCGAACGAGGGCCATGAGTCGTCTTGCCGACGCGACGCGCCAGCAGAAGCTGGTCGCCTTCCTGGTCGCCGCCGCGGTCTTGTTCGCGGTGCCGTTCGTCGTCCAGATCGCCGGCAACGCCTGGGTGCGGATCATCGACATCGCGCTCCTCTACGTGCTGCTCGCGCTCGGCCTCAACATCGTCGTCGGCTACGCCGGCCTGCTCGACCTCGGCTACGTCGCGTTCTACGCCGTCGGCGCCTACATGCTGGGCCTGCTCGCGTCGCCGCAGCTCACCGACACCTTCTCGTCGATCGCCGCTGCGTTCCAGCACGGCCTGCACACGCCGTGGTGGGTCGTCATCCCGCTCGGCGCGCTCGTCGCCGGCGGCGCCGGCGTCCTGCTCGGCGCGCCGACGCTGAAGCTGCGCGGCGACTATCTTGCGATCGTCACGCTCGGCTTCGGCGAGATCGTCCGCGTGTTCCTGAACAACCTCGACGCGCCGGTCAACATCACGAACGGTCCGAAGGGAGTCTCCGGGATCGACGAGATCTCGATCTTCGGCGAGTCGCTCGGCAAGACGCACAGCTTCTTCGGTCTCGATTGGCCGAAGGTGACGAACTACTATTTCCTGCTCCTCATACTCGTCATCCTCGCGGTGCTGATCTGCTATCGGCTCGAGCGCAGCCGGATCGGTCGCGCCTGGATGGCGATCCGCGAGGACGAGGTCGCCGCCAAGGCGATGGGGATCAACACCCGCAATCTCAAGCTGCTCGCGTTTGGCATGGGCGCGACCTTCGGCGGCGTCTCGGGCGTGATGTTCGCGAGCTTCCAGGGCTTCATCTCGCCGGAATCGTTCAGCCTGCAGGAATCGATCATGATCGTGGCGATGGTCGTCCTCGGCGGCATCGGTCACCTGCCGGGCGTGATCGTCGGTGCCCTTCTGCTCGCGGCGCTGCCCGAGGTGCTGCGCTACGTCGCCGGGCCGCTGCAGCAGATGACCGACGGCCGCCTCGACGCTTCGATCCTGCGCCAGCTGTTGGTCGCGTTGGCGATGATCGGCATCATGCTGTCGCGGCCGCGAGGCCTGTGGCCATCGCCCGAGCACGGCAAGGCACCGCACAAGTTGCCGGCGACTCCGGCGCCGCCGGGAGTGGCCGGTGGCGAGTTGCCCACGGCGGTCGACCTCGCGAACATCGTCCCGGGGCAGCAGATCCCGCCGCCGGCGACGCACATCGTGCCGACCGAGTGACGCCGCTGCGATGAGTGAATCGATTCTCAAGGTCACGGCGGTCTCCAAGCGCTTCGGCGGCCTGCAGGCGCTCTCGGACGTCGGCATCACGATCGAGCCCGGCCAGGTCTACGGACTAATCGGCCCGAACGGCGCCGGCAAGACGACGTTCTTCAACGTCATCACGGGGCTCTACACACCGGACTCGGGAACCTTCGAGCTCGGCGGCAAGCCGTACCGGCCGACGGCGGTGCACGAGGTCGCCAAGGCCGGCATCGCGCGTACCTTCCAGAACATCCGCCTGTTCGCCGACATGACGGCGCTCGAGAACGTCATGGTCGGCAGGCATGTGCGGACGCATTCCGGTCTCATCGGCGCCGTCTTTCGGACGCCGGGCTTTCGCGCCGAGGAGGCCGCGATCGCGCGGCGCGCGCAGGATTTGCTCGACTATGTCGGCATCGGCGGCTTCGCCGCCTTCAAGGCGCGCACGCTCAGCTATGGCGATCAGCGCCGGCTCGAGGTCGCGCGCGCGCTCGCCACAGACCCCAAGCTGATCGCGCTCGACGAGCCCGCAGCCGGGATGAACACGACCGAGAAGGTGACGTTGCGCCAGCTGATCGACCGCATCCGCAAGGACGGCAAGACGATCCTGTTGATCGAGCACGACGTCAAGCTCGTGATGGGCCTGTGCGACCGCGTCACCGTGCTCGACTACGGGAAGCAAATCGCCGAAGGGACGCCGGCCGACGTGCAACGCAATGAGAAGGTGATCGAGGCGTACCTGGGCGCCGGTCACACGGCACATTGACGATGGACACGGCGACGACGGTCACAGGCTCGACCGGCGCCCTCGGCGCGGCGGCGAGGACGTTGCTGCGCGTCACCGGCCTGAAGGTCGCTTACGGCGGCATCCAGGCGGTCAAGGGCGTCTCGTTCGAGGTCCGCAACGGCGAGCTCGTCAGCCTGATCGGCGCCAACGGCGCCGGCAAGACGACGACGCTGAAGGCGGTCACCGGCACCCAGCCGTCTGCCGCTGGCGAGATCGAGTTCATGGGCCGCAGCATCCGCGGCCAGGGTCCGTGGGACCTCGTCAAGCAGGGCCTGGTGATGGTCCCGGAGGGGCGTGGCGTGTTTGCGCGCATGACGATCGTCGAGAACCTCCAGATGGGCGCCTTCGTCCGTGACGACACCAAGGAGATCGCAGCCGACATCGACCGTGTGTTCTCGATCTTCCCGCGCCTGAAGGAGCGTCGCAACCAGCTTGCCGGCACGATGAGCGGCGGCGAGCAGCAGATGCTCGCCATGGGGCGCGCGCTGATGGCGCGGCCGAAGGTGCTGCTGATGGACGAGCCGTCGATGGGACTCTCGCCGATCATGGTCGACAAGATCTTCGAGGTCGTCGAGGACATCCATCGCCAGGGAACGACGATCCTCCTCGTCGAGCAGAACGCGAGCCGGGCGCTGCAGCTCGCCTCGCGCGGCTACGTGATGGACAGTGGCGAAGTGACAATGAGCGGCGACGCCAAGGCACTCCTCGCCGATCCGAAAGTGCGCGCCGCCTACCTCGGCGAATAGAGCCCCGGGAGCTTTTCCTCCGGCCGCGATGGCGCCTCTCCTCCTCGTCGTCACCACGGTCGGCGATCGCGACGAGGCCGGCCGGCTCGCGCATACGCTGGTCGAGCGGGGCCTCGCCGCGTGCGCGCAGATCTCGTCGATCGACAGCGTCTACGCCTGGCAGGGCAGGGTGGAGCAGGGCGCCGAGTTTCGCGTTCTCTTCAAGATTGCACCTGGCGCGTACGACGCCGTCGAGCAGGCGATTCGGGAGCTTCATTCGTACGAGCTGCCGGCGATCCACGCGATCCCGGTCGAGCGCGCGTGGGAGCCGTATCGCGCCTGGGTCGAGGCGAACTCGCGGGCGACGACGACGGCCCGGTCGTCGCAGCGGACCGGCACGGAGGGAGTCGACAAGGTTTGACGTCCGATTGGTGGCCACGCATGATTCGGGGACTCGCCGTTGGCGTTCCACGAAGAGGGAGTTGCGCATGGATGCTTTCTCGTGCTCGCATTGCGCGGCGCACAGCCGACGGGGCTTTCTGCAATGGAGCGGCGCCGCAGCGGCGGCGCTCGGCTCCGGTCTGTTCGTTTCGCTGGCACACGCGGCGGCGTTGAGCAAGGCGCAGCGCGACGCCCTTTCTCCCGATCAGATCCTGCAGCTGATGAAGAGAGGCAACGAACGCTTTCGCCGAGGTCTGCGTGAGAGGAGCGATTTCCTCGCGCAGCAGCGAATCACCGCCAAAGGCCAGTACCCGGCCGCGATCCTGCTGACCTGCATCGACTCGCGGGCGCCGGCCGAGACCATCATGGATCTGGGCATCGGTGACGTCTTCAACGCCCGGGTCGCCGGCAACATTGCCAACGACGATATCCTCGGCAGCATGGAGTTCGCCTGCAAGCTGGCCGGTGCGAAGGTGGTGCTGGTGATGGGTCACACCGCTTGCGGCGCGATCAAGGGTGCAATCGACGACGCCGAGCTCGGCAACCTCACCGGTCTGCTCGCGAAGATCAAGCCGGCGATCAAGGCGACGGAATACGGCGGTGCGCGCACGGCGAGCAACTACGAATTCGTCGATACCGTGGCGCGAACGAACGTGGCGCTGACGATGGCCGAGATCCGCGGGCGGAGCGCCGTGCTGCAGGAGCTCGAATCGGCAGGCTCGATCAAGATCGCCGGCGCGATGTACGACCTGCAGACCGGCGCGGTCGATTTCTTCCCCTGACCGTGCCGCGCTCGACGGCGGGGGAGGTTGACTAAAATCTCGCCCTCGTCGGTGCCGAGCCGCCTTGCTGGGACCGGGGCGCGGCCCGAAGAAAGCTGACTGGAGACCCGGCCCCATGCAGCCCCTGTCGTCCTCTGCCGAGCCCGCCGCAGCCAGTGCGGACCTCCACTGCGACGTCCTCGTCATCGGCGGCGGCCCGGCCGGCTCGACCATGGCCGCGCTGCTCGCCGAAGCTGGTCGCGACGTCGTCGTGATCGAGAAGGCCCATCACCCGCGCTTTCACATCGGCGAGTCGCTGCTGCCCGCCAACGCGGCGCTGTTCGACAGACTCGGCGTCCGTGGGCGGGTCGAGGCGATTGGCATGCAGAAGTACGGCGTCGAGTTCGTCTCGCCCGACCACGACCATCGCCAGTTCATCGAGTTCGCCGAGGCGTGGGACAAGTCGATGCCGTATGCGTGGCAAGTGCGCCGCTCCGAGCTCGACGAGCTGCTCTTTCGCGACGCGGCGAGAAAAGGCGCGCGTACGTTCGAGGGCCGCCGCGTTCGCGAAGTCGCGTTCGAGGGCGACGGCGCGACCGCGACGGTCGAGGACGAGAGCGGCCGCCGCGATCGCTGGCACGCGAAGTTCGTCGTCGACGCTTCGGGTCGCGACACCCTGCTCGCCAACCAGCTTCGCTGCAAGGAGAAGAACACGCGCCACAACAGCTCAGCGCTCTATGGCCACTACACCGGCGCCGAGCGGCTGCCTGGCAAGCTCGAGGGCAACATCACGATCTTCTGGTTCGAGCACGGCTGGTTCTGGTTCATCCCGCTGGCCGATACCACGACGAGCATCGGTGCGGTCTGCTGGCCCTACTACCTGAAGTCGCGCACAAAGCCCCTGCCCGAGTTCTTCGCCGACACGATCGCGATGTGCCCGGCGCTCGCGGCGCGGCTCGCCGGCGCCGAGCTGGTCGACGGCCGTGTCTATGCGACGGGCAACTACTCGTACGCGAGCGCGAAGAGCAGCGGCGATCGCTTCCTGATGATCGGCGACGCCTACGCGTTCGTCGATCCGGTCTTCTCGTCGGGGGTCTATCTCGCGATGCAGAGCGCGTTCGACGGCGCTCGCGTCGTCGAGGCCGTGCTCGACGGCCGGCGCGACGCCGTGGCGCTCGGGCGCGCCTTCGATCGCCGGGTGCAACACGGGCCGCGCGAGTTCTCGTGGTTCATCTTCCGGGTCACGAATCCGACCATGCGCGAGTTCTTCATGTCGCCGCAGAACCCGTTTCGCGTCAAGGAGGCACTCGTCTCGCTGCTCGCCGGCGACATCTACGGCCGCACCCCGATCTGGACCTCGATCCGGCTGCTGAAGGCGCTGTACTACCTGGTCTCGTTCGGCAACCTCGCCCGCACCGTGCGGGCGTGGCGGCGCCGCCGCATCAACATCCGCGACGTCGAGGTCCAGGCACCGTGAGGCGCCTGGCCGATTTCCGGCGCCGCTTGCCAGCGTCGCTCGTCGTGCTCGGTGCGCTCGTGCTCGCGGCGCGGGCGGCGGCCGACGAGGTCCCGCTGCCCGGCCCGGTGCTCGAGGACCAGACACCGCGCCCGGCCGCGAAGGAAGCCGCCAGCGAGCCGCTCTGGGAGATCGGCCTCGGTGTCGCGGCGGTGCGCTTCGACGACTACCGTGGCTCGGACCAGACGAATGTCTACGTCCTGCCGCTGCCGTTCGTCGCTTACCGGGGCCGGTTTCTTCGCGCCGACCGCGACGGCGCCCGCGCCATTCTCTTCGCCGGCTACCGCATGGTCGTCGACGTCAGCCTCGCGGCATCGGTTCCGAACCGGAGCAGCGGCAACGTCGCCCGCCAGGGCATGCCGGACCTGGCGGCGACGGTCGAGATCGGGCCCAGCCTCAACGTCGAGCTCTGGCAGTCGAGCAACCGCAGCTACAAGCTCGACCTGCGGCTGCCGGTGCGCGAGGCGATCACGTTCGAGCGCTCGCCGCGCACCGTCGGCGCGACGTTCTCACCCCATCTCAACCTCGACGTGCGCGACTTTGCGGGCCACGGGAACCTGGGCTTTCTTGCCGGCCCGCTGTTCGCAGTCGAGCGCTACCACGCGTACTTCTACAGCGTCCCGCCGCAATTCGCGACCGATTCGCGGCCGGCGTATTCGGCGCCGGGCGGCTATGCCGGCTGGCGCGCGACGACGGCGTTCTCGCGCCGGCTCGGCAATGCCTGGCTCGGCGGCTTCGTGCGCTACGACGACCTGCACGGCGCGGCGTTTGCTCCGAGTCCGCTGGTGCGGCGGGAACACACAATCACTGCGGGCTTCGGCATCTCATGGATCTTCGCGACTTCGAGCCAGCGCGTGCCGGCCGCCGACTGACCGGCGAGGCGGCGCAGTCGCCTGCGCTCGGCCATCGGCTCAGGTTCGTCGCCGTCCTCGTCCAGTTGGGCGCGATGTCGCTCGCGTGGAACCTGCTCGCGCCGCTCCTCGCGCAGCTGATGCCACGCGCCGCCGCGGGCCGGCTCGGCCGTGTCGGGATCTCGTTCATCTACCGCTCCTGCTGGGCGACCGCCGAGCGATTCGGCCTCATGGAGCTCGACTCGAGCGCGCTCGACACCCTGCGTGACGAGCCCGGTGGGCTGATCGTCGCCGCCAACCACCCGAGCATGCTCGACGCGCTGGTCGTCGTCGCTCGGCTGCCGCGCGGCGTCTGCGTCATGAAGGCCGACCTGCTGCGCAACATCTTTCTCGGCGGCGGCGCGCGGCTGGCGCAGTACATCAGGAACGACGTCGGCCGTGGCATGGTGCGCGACGCCGTCGCCAGCCTCCGCGAAGGCAACCAGCTCGTCCTCTTTCCCGAGGGCACCCGCACCGTCACCACGCCGATCAACGCCTTCAAGCCGGGCATCACGCTGATCGCCCATCTCGCCGAGGTGCCGATCCAGACCGTCGTCATCGAGACCTTCTCGCCGTATCTGACCAAGGGCTGGCCGTTGCTCAAGGCGCCGCCGGTGCCGGTGCGCGTGCGGCTGCGGCTCGGCAGGCGGTTCGCGGCCGATCCCGACCATCGCGCGCTGCTGCAGCGGATCGAGCGTTACTTCGCCGAGGAACTCGGCACGTGACGGTGGCGGCGATGTCGGCGACGCACGTCGTCGTCATCCCGAGCTACGACACCGGGCCGCTCGTCTACGAGACCGTGCGCGCGGCTCGCGCCGCGTGGGCCCCCGTCTGGGTCGTCGTCGACGGCAGTCGAGACGGCACCGCAGAGGGCCTGCTCGCGATCGCCGCCGCCGACCCGGGCCTGAGGGTCGACGTCCTCGCCCGCAACAGCGGCAAGGGCGCCGCCGTCCTGCACGCGCTCGAGGCCGCGCGCGGCGCCGGCTTCACGCACGCGCTGACGATGGATGCCGACGGCCAGCATCCGGCCGACCTGATTGGCGCGTTCATGGTCGCGTCGGCGGCCGCGCCCGACGCGATGATCCTCGGCCGGCCGGTGTTCGACGCGTCGGCGCCGCTCCTGCGCGTCCATGGCCGCCGCGTCTCGAATGCGTGGACGAACATTGAGACGCTCGGCGCCGGCATTGCCGATTCGCTGTATGGCTTTCGCGTCTATCCGATCGCGCCGCTCGTCGACGTCATGCGAGGACAACCCTGGATGCGCCGCTTCGACTTCGACACCGAAGCGGTCGTCCGTCTCGCCTGGCGCGGCGTCCGGCCGATCAACCTCGATGCGCCGGTCAGGTACCTGCGGCCCGAGGACGGCGGCGTCTCGCATTTCCGCTACGGGCGCGACAACGCGTTGCTCAGCTGGATGCATTTGCGCCTCCTGCTCGGCTTCGCCCTGCGACTGCCGGTGCTCTTCACACGCCGTCTTGCCGGGCGGCCGCCGTTTCGCGGCCGGTGACGCTCGGGCGCGACGCTTTACGCTGCAGGAAGCCGGCGCGCTTGTCGTGGCGGTCTGCCTCGGCGAAGATGGGGGATGCGGCCGATCGACCGCGCCCACAGGGAGTTTCCATGTTTCGCATTCCGGTTCTCGTGGCAGCGCTTGCCGCAACCATGGCGTCGTCGCTGGCGCTCGCGCAGGCGAGCTCGCCCTCTCGTGCGGAGGTCAAGGCCGAAACCAAGGCCGCTGAAAAGTCCGGCCAGCTGACGCCCGCCGGCGAAGGCCCGATGCAGGCGGCGCCTGGCAAGGGCTCGAACACGACGCGCGCCGAACGCAAGGCGGCCACCATCGAAGCGCGCAAGAAACATGAGCTCCAGCCGGCCGGCTCGACGCAGGAATACGACAAGGCCGTCGCCAAGCAGAAGAGCACCAAGACCCGTGCCGAGCGCAAGGCCGAGACCGTCGAGGCGCGCAAGAAGGGCGAGCTCGTTCCTGCCGGCGAAGGATCGCCGAAGCCGTGATCCTTGAGTGCCGCGGCGCGGTCGCGGCAGCTCAGGCCATCGCGCCGTTGATCGAGACGATCTGGCCGCTGATGTAGGCAGCTTCGTCCGACGCGAGAAAGGCGACCAGCGCGGCGACTTCCTGGGCAGTGCCGGCGCGCTTCATTGGCACCAGGCGTTCGATCGTCGCACGGTCGAACGCCCCTTCGGCCATCCCGGAATCGACGATGCCGGGAGCGACGGCGTTGACCGTGACGCCGCGGCTCGCTAGTTCGAGAGCGAGCGCCTTGGTCGCGGCATTGAGGGCGCCCTTGGCCGCCGCGTAGTTCACCTGGCCTCGATTGCCGGTGAGCGCCGCCACCGACGAGACGTTGACGATTCGGCCCCAGCGCGTTCGCATCATCGCCATCACGAGCGGCTGCGTGACGTTGAAGAAGCCGTTCAGCGAGACGTCGATGACGCGATGCCATTGCTCTGCGCGCATGTCGGCGAACACCGCGTCGTCGTGGACGCCGGCGTTGTTGACGACGATCTGGATCGGCCCATCCTCGAGCAGCCGCTCGCACGCCGAACGCGCAGCTGCGCCGTCGGTGACGTCGAAGGCGACGGCTTCGGCGCTCCCTCCGGCGGCGACGATGCGGCCGACGACGGCGCCGGCGACGTCGAGATTGCCGTTGGCATGAGCAACGACGTGGGCGCCCTCGCGGCCGAGCCGCTCGGCGATCGCCTGGCCGATCGCTCCGCTCGCACCGGTCACGAGCGCGCGCTTGCGGGGAAGAGGAGCGTTGCTCATGTCGAGCCTTCGAGCGCAGCGTCGAGAACGACCGCGATCCGCCCCGATGCGAGCTCGCGACCACCGTGGCGGACGCGAAACGCGTAGAGGATCCGCGTCGCATCGGCCGCCTGCCGTTCGGCGCTGACGACGAGCAGGTCGACGGTTGCCGCCGGCAAGTCGTCGAGCCGCCAGCATGCAAGGCGAACGTCTCGCGCGCTGGCGAGAAAGCCCGGGCCCCCAGCGCGATCTTCGACGCCGTCGCAAAGCGCGCCGTGCAGCGCCATCGCCTGGGCGGCGTATTCGATCGTCGCGCTGGCCAGCAGACCGCTCGCGCTGCGCAGCGGATGGTGCGGGTCGCGGTGGTTGTTCGCCGCGCATTCGATCGCGTCCGCGCTCCACCGCGTCATGCGCTCGAGTAGGCACATCGGCCCGCGGTGCGGGATCCGCGCCTCGATCCCGGCGTGATCGAGCGTGGTCGGAGTCATGCATCGGGCCCAGGCGATGTCGGCGGCTGCTCGACCGTGGCGACGATGAGGACGTTGGCGAACGGAGTCCCGGCGCTCATCGGCTCGCTCGCGACCGCAAAGCCGAGCGCTTCAAGGCGCGCCCGCCAGGCCGTGAGCGTCCGGCCGACAATGGGCGCGAACCCTCGGCCGCGCGCGAACGAGACGACCCGGTCGACCCAGCGGCTTGCGGCAAAGCCGCGCCGCGACGCCGCGTCGCCGACGCGCAGCACGAGCCTGCCGCCGATCGAGAGCGCCGCGCGCGCGCGGGCAAGCACGGCGTCCTGTTCGTTCTCGTCGACGTACTGCAAGACATCAAGCATGACGATCGTGTCGACGTCGTCGAAGCTCGCCGAGCGCATGTCGGCACAGACGATGTCGGCCGCGCCGCCGAGAGCGTCCCGCGCCCGCGCGACCTCTCTTGCCTGCACCTCGATGCCACTGATGCGAACGTCGACCGGAGGCTCGGCCCAGCCGCTGGGCCAGCGGCCCTGGCGCGCAGCATGCGCTGCGGCGGCGAGCAGGCTCGCGAGCAGGCCCTGGCCGCAGCCGACGTCGAGAACGCGCGTTCCGGGCGCGATCACGCCGCGCGCGAGCAGATGCGGGAAGACCGGATCGCGGCCGAGCTTGCCGCGTGCGAAGTGCCAGGCGAATCGGCCCGAGCGTCGATACGGCGCGCTCGCGTCGTCGACGAGGGCGCGCCAGGTCGAGAGTGCGTCGCTTGCGCTCATGGCGTGGCCGCTGCGCTCGAGATGGACTCGGCGTCCGCCGCTGCGGGGAGTGTCACCGGTACCAGCTCGAGCGCGCGGATGCGTTCGAGGAGCGCCGGCAGCACGGCAATGACGAGCGGCACGTCGTCGCTGGTTCGCGCCGCGTGACCGTCGTGCGCGAGCAGGATGTCGCCAGGCGCGAGTCGGCGCGTGAGTCGGGTGAGCATTGCGTCGGGATCGCGTCGCACGGTGTCGAAACCGCGTCGCGTCCAGCTGACGAGCTGGAGGTCGAGACGTTGCAGGATGGGAGCGAGGAAGGGATTGCGCAACCCCGCCGGCGCACGGAAGAACCGCGGGCGTTCGCCGGAGAGGTCGGCCAGCGAGTCTTGCGCTGCCGCGAGCTCGCGCGCGATCGCCCTCGGCCCGAGGAGCGAGAAATTGTGCGCGTGGCGATCGCTGTGGTTTTGCACGCTGTGGCCGCGCGCGACGATCTCGCGGCAGAGCGCGGCGTGTGCGCGTGCCTGCGCCGCGATGCAGAAGAACGTCGCCGTTGCGCGGTGGCGGTCGAGCAGGTCGAGGACGGCCGGCGTGACGGCCGGGTCGGGACCGTCGTCGATCGTGATCGCCACTTCCCGTCGCGCCGACGCCGCGGCGGGAAGGCGAGTCCAGTTGCTGCCCAGCCAGCGCGAGCGCGGCCAGAGACCGCCGGCGGTGAGGACGAGGTGGTTCGCCGCGACTGCACCGAGCGCCCACGGCCAAGCTTCGGGCATGGCGAGGAGGGCGCCGACGGCGCCGGCATGCCAGGCGATCGACGCGGTCGCGTACGCCGGCCAGGGCGTCGCGGCGCGAGGCTCGCGAGCTGCGGACACTGCGCCTTCGGTCGAGGAGCTCACGCCGCGATCTTCCCACGCGCGCGACTGCCGCCGTCGTCGCGGCCGAGCCAGGCCGCGGAGAAGACGAGACAGAGGAACGCGCCGGGCGCGACCACGATCCCGACCGCGTGCAGAACGGGCATGGGCGAGCTCGCGAGCAGGCCGAACGATGCGACCGTCGTCAGGTTGGCGAGCAGGAGCGATGCCAGCGTGTCGGCGTCGACTTCGGCCTTCTCGCGCAGGTGGTCGAAGAAGAGCGCGTAGTTGGAGCCGATCGCGACGGTGAGCAGAAGCCCGACCAGGTGGAGGATGCCGAGCGCGCGGCCGGCGAGGGTGAGCGCCGCGAGGACGGCGAGCGTCGCGGTGGCGATCGGCATCGCGACCGCACCGAGGCGGCGGGCGCTGCGCAACTGCCACGCGAGGAGGAGCGTGACGGCGGCCGCACCGAGCGCTGCCTGCCACTCGGCTGCTTGCAGGAAGCGTGCGTAGATCGCATCGAGCTCGGCCTTGACGGCGATGACGCGCGCACCTGCAACACCGGCGATCGCGGCCCGGACGCG
Organism: Caldimonas sp.; assembly: GCA_036272325.1. Classification (GTDB taxonomy): domain Bacteria; phylum Pseudomonadota; class Gammaproteobacteria; order Burkholderiales; family Burkholderiaceae_C; genus Schlegelella_A. The sequence goes on from DATAYY010000067.1 coordinate 17,128, forward strand.
GCCGACGTCGAGCGGCCGCGCGTCGTCGACCTGCAGGTAGACAAGCGCGCGCCAGGGCCGGGTCGCGTCGCCGGACAACAGAAGCGCGTCGACCGCGGTCGCCAGCGGTGTTGCGGCGAGCGAGGCGCGGTCGATCGGCGGCTGCGTGCGTGCCGCGGCGACATCGGCGACGAACGGCGCGAGGCGTGCAGCGGGAAGGGGGCCCTCCGCGGTCGCCTCCTCGAGTCGAGCGGTCAGCGTCGTCGCATCGGGCAACGCGGCGATCCGTCGTTGCTGCGTGCTCGCGGGCGGCAGCAGTCGTGCCGGCGAGTCGTAGCCGGCGATGGCGTCCTCGGCGACGAGGGCATCGAGGCGGCCGTCGATCGCTTCGGCGGCCGTGAGCGCGCCTTGTTCGTCGGCCGCAGCGGCGGCAACCAACGCGCCCGCCTCGGCGGCGCCGACGTCGGCACGCAGCGCCGCGTCGCGAGCGAGATCGGTGGGCTGCACCGGGCTGAGCGCGGAGAGCTCGCCGTGCCACGGCGACGGCGACGCGACGAGCGCCACCACGGACGCCGCGGCCAGCGCAGCAACGAGCGGCCGCCAGCGCGGCAGTCGAGCGGTCGCGGCGCGCATGAAGCGTGCGAGGCGGTCGCGGAGCCCCGCGCCCGATGCGCCGTGCGGGACGAGCACCGGAAAGACGAACCGCGTTGTCGCTGCCGCAGCGGCAAGGCCGGCGATCGAAAAGACGCCGAGCTGCGCAAGGCCGGCAAAGCCGGTGAAGACGAGGGCCGCGAAGCCGATCAGCGACGTCAGGAGGCCGAGCCGGACGGTCGGCCAGCTTTCGCGTCGCCAGCGGTCGGCGGCGCCGGCGCCGCCACGCGCCTGGATCAGATAGTAGATCGCATAGTCGACCGCCTCGCCGATCAGCGTCGTGCCGAAGCCGAGCGTCATGCCGTGCACCTGGCCGAAGCCCAGGCTCACCGCGGCGATGCCGGCGACGACGCCGGTCGCCACGGGCAGCAAGGCGATGGCCAGCGCGCGCAGCGAACCGAACGCGAGCCAGAGCAGCGCGACCACGATCAGCGAGCCGAGCACGGCAAGGCGCTCGACCTCGCTCTTGATGCGGGCGCGCGATTCGACCGCGAACCGCCCTGCACCGGATGTCACGACGGCGAGGCCCGGCGTCGCCGCGGCCGCGAAGGCAGCGTCGACGGCGGCGAGCGCGCGCTGCTGGCCGTCGATGTCGGCGCCGTTCGCCTTCGTCGTCGCGACGAGCACCGCGCGCGCTGCGCTGCGCGAGACCCAGACGCCGTCTTCGATCTTCGGCGCCCGCGCCGGCGTCAGCATCTCGGCGATGCGCAGCGTCTCGCCGGTCGGGTCGCGAAACACGATCGGCTTCAACAACGATCCGGCCGGCGTGCCGAGGAGGCTCACCGTCTCCTCGATTGCATCGCGCAGGCCTTTGACGGTAAAGCGCGCGGCGTCGATCGCGGGGCTCAATTGGTAGCGGTGCTCGAACACGAACCGGCCGGCGTCGGCCCACGCCGCCGTCTCGCCGTTGTTCACCGACGCGAACTCGCCGCTCGCACGCAGCGCGGCGGCGAGCCGGCTCGACGCCAGCGCGCGCGCGGCCGCCGCGGCGTCGCCGCTGCTGCCGGGCGGTGCGCCTTCGACGCCGATCAGGACCAGGCGCGATGTCGCGCCGCTCTTCAACTGGTCGAGCAGCACCGCCTGCTCGGGCGTCGGCGCCGCCGGCAGGAACGCCGACAGGTCGGCGACGTAGTGGCTGCGCCAGGCGACGACGATTGCTGCGGCAACGGCGGCGAGCCAGACCGCGACCGTCGCCGCGCGCGACACTGCGAGCGGTCGGCCCTGGCTCATCGCGCCAGCATCACGGCGCGCCGCGGCTGGCCGCGATCGGCTCGATCGTCATCACCGAGTGGTCGCCGTCGGCGAGCTGGATGCCGACTTCCTGCACCATCGATTCGCGGCCCGAGACGCGCACCGACGCGACCTCTGCGCGCAGGCGCAGGTCGCGCGGCACGAGCTCGAGCGACCACTGGCGCACATCGCCCGAGAGCCTGGCCTCGAACAGTCGCTCGAGCGCGGCGCGGTTGCCGGTCAGGGTGCCGCGGATCGCCTCGACGATCACCGCGGATTCGGGCGACGCATCGAGCTGCATCGTCCGGCTGCGCTCGCCGAGGCTCATCGTCAGCGTGTTGCCGTCGACGGCGAGCTTCTCGTGGCGCGGCTTCAGCGTTTCGCGGACGAAGACGTCGGGCGCCTTGAACCGGAGACGACCCGACGACACCAGCGTGCGGTCGAGCATCTCGATACGACGCGTCTCGACGAACGTCGCCTCGCCCGAGCGGACGCGGCCGAGGAGTGTCATCAGCGCGTCGACATCGAACGCCTCGGCGGCCGACGCAGCCCAGGGCGAAAGCGCGACGCCGAGCGACAGTCCTGCGGCAAGCACTGCGGCGACGGCGCGGCGACGCTCAGGCGCCATGGTCGTGCGAAGCCGCAGGCGAGGCATCGGCCCAGAAGTCGTAGAAGTTGAACCAGTTGTACGGCGCCTCGCGGCACAGTGCCTCGAGCGTTGCGACGTAGCGCTCGAGCCCGGCGCGGACCGCGGCGTCGCGCTCGCCGGCGGCCGGGGGCCCATTCGCGCCCAGATGGCTGAAGTCGGCCAGATCGACGAAGCGCAACTCGTAGTCGCGGCCGCCGCGGTAGACGCCTGCCATGAAGACGACCCGGCGTCGCAACATGGCGGCGAGCCGAAACGGCCCGTCGGGAAAGAGCGCCAGCGCACCGAGAAACGGCAGCGCGACCGCCTTCGAGCGTTGCGACTGCGCTGCCAGCGTGCGATCGGCGAGCAGCCCCGCGACGCCGCCATCGTCGAGCCATTGGCGCAGCGCCAGCATCGCGTCGACGCGGCCGAGCGCGATCGTGCGCAGCGCGCTGCCGGGCGCCAGCGCGGCGAGCGTCTCGTTGATGAGGCGCGCGTTGTCCTCGTACATGATCATCGCGACGCGCAGGCCCTTCTCGTGGCCGATCATGCGCAGTGCTTCGAAGCTGCCGAGATGGGCGCCGAACGCGAGCACGCCCTCGCCGCGGGCAAACGGCGCCAGGATCGCCTCGCGACCGCTCGCCTGGAAGCTGAACTCGTCGAAACGCTCCTGCAGCAGATAGACGCGGTCGAGCACCGTCGATGCGAAGGTATGGAGGTGGCGATAAACGTCGCCCCAGGTCGCCTGGCGCCCCAGCGCGCGCGAGAGATAGCGCGCCGAATGGCGCCGCGTCTCGCCATCGAGGACGAACCAGCAGACGATCGGATGCAGCAGCACGCGTGCGGCACGCCGGCCAAGCGCGAGCGCGAGCCAGCGCATCAGCCGCAACAGCCAGCGGTTGCTGCGTTCGCGCTGGCGCGCCCATCCGGTCGGTGGCGCAGCGCTCGTCTCGGCCTTCATGCCACGCCTCTTTCGCCCTTGTCGGCGCGCGCGATGCTGCCGCTGGCGACCCTGCGGTCGCGCGCGTCGACCTGCCAGTCGAGTGCGCTCGCGCCGAGCCGGAAGGCGATCGCGAGCGACGCGCCCGGCTCGACCGGCGCCAGGAACTTGACGACGCCGAGTCGCGGCGCCGTCCCGACCGCTCGGGCCAGGGTCGGTTCGCCGGCTGCGGCTTCGAGGACGGCGGCGAGCAGCGCGACGCCGGGCAGCACCGGGCGGCCCGGGAAGTGGCCGGCGAACGCCGGGTGGTCGGGGCCGATCTCGATGCGGAACGAAGCGACGACGTCGCTCATCGCGAGTCGCCGTGCCGATTCCGCGCCGCCAGCGCCGCCATCTGTTCCGCCGTCAGCTTCCCGGTCGCCTCGCGCGGCAGCGCATCGACGTGGACGATGCGACGCGGCAGGAACGCGGCGTCGACGCGGTCGCGCAGCGCGGCGACGATCCGTTCGCGTGGCACGCCCGGCGCGACGACGAACGCGACCAGGCGGACGACGCCCTGCGCGTCGGCGTCGCGGTCGGGCGGCATCCAGAACGCACCGTCGACGACGCCGGCGATCGAGTTGAGATGGAAGTTGAGGTGGGCGATCGAGCTGCGCTTGCCCGCGACGTTGATGAGGTCGCTCGAGCGGCCGAGGAGGCGAAACGACGCCTCGCCCGTGACTTCGAGGACGTCGGCGAGGACGGTCGGTTGCGGGACATGGCCGCCGCTGACGGTGACGGCGTCACCGTCGCCCTCGATGCGGACGCCTTCGAAGGCGCGCCACTCGGCGCCGGCGGTGGTCCGTCGGGTCGCCACCTGGCCGGCTTCGGTGCAGCCGTAGATCTCGAGCAGCGGTGCCGCGAAGCGATCTTCTGCGCGCGCCGCGAGCTGCGGCGACAACGGTGCCGTCGCGCAGAGGACGAGCGCGAGCGGCGGCAGCACGAGGCCGGCGTCGAGCACGGTCTTCAAGTGAAACGGCGTCGTCACCAGGATGCGCGGCGCGGGTGCGACCGCGAGCGCAGCGGCGACATCGGCCGGGAAGAACGGCCGCGCCGCGTCGAGCGTCGCGCCGCCATGGAGCGCAAGCAGGACACTCGACTCGAACCCGTACATGTGCTGCGGCGGCACGGTGGCGACCACCGTGACGCCGTGAAGGTCGGCGCGGCCGAGGGCGGCGGAGAGCCGCGCCGCTTCGCCGCGGGCGTTTCGGATCAGCAGTCCCCACGGCTTGGCGTGCGGCACCGGATCGCCGGTCGACCCCGACGTCAGGACATGGGCGGCGACAAGGCCGGGATCGATCTCCGGCACGCGCTCGATGCCGGTGCCATCTGCGAAGCCGTTCGAGTGGCGGACCGACGGCAAGCCGTGATCGTCGGCGTCGCCTTCGACCAGCGCGTAGACGCCGGCGAAGCCCGCCCGCAGCCGCGCGACGGTATCGGCGACGTGGTTCGGCGGCAGCAGGCTCGCGTGGCCGCGCAGCAGAGCAGCAGCGAGGCCGACCGCGAACCGATAGCGGTCGGCCGACAGGTTGAGCATCGCGCCGCTGGCGGGCAGTCGCTCGGCCAGCACAGTCGCATCGGCGATGAACTCGCGCCGCGAGCGCATGCGCCCGGCGACGCTGGCGAGCGGCGCGTCGAGGTCGCCAGCGGCGATCAGCCCGGTATCACTCATGGCGACCGGCCCGGTTCGCGTAGGCGCGCACCGCCTGCGTCAGCGTCGCCCGCTCGAACTCGGGGTGCAGGCGGTAGCGCAGCAGATATTCGGCGACGAACATCGCGACGATCGCGAGCGGCGTCACGAGATTGGCGAACGCGGCCCAGGCCGCGAACGGAGCCAGCGCGAACAGCGCGAGGGAGAGCGCGGCCATCGCGAGGAAGTAGAGCGTCCACGCGATCGTCACCCGCCGCGAGTAGGCGGCCATCGCGGGCGTCAGGCTGCCGTGCACACGCCGTGCCAGCGCCGTGACGAGCGGCTCGCGCCCGGCCTGCAAGGTAAGACCGAAGACGAACGCGAGGAGGACGTGGACGGCGACATGCTGGCCGACATAGATCGTCTCCGACGCGAGGCCGCCGCCTTGCCACGCCTGGACCGCGAGCGCCACGGCGGCGAGCGTCGACAGAACCGCGACCACCGGCCGGCTGCGCTGCCAGGCCACGGCCGCGGCGATCGCCAGCATCGGAGCAACCACGAGCACGGCGTTCCACGGCGACGTCGGCGCCGCGGTCATCAGCCAGTACGAGCCCAGCAGGTACGCCACTCCTGCCACTCCCACCGCGAGGAGGCGGATGCTCATGGCGGCGCGAGCGCTAGCTCTTGCGGTTGGCCGCGACGTGATCGGCCAGGCTCGCCAGTGACTTGAAGATGCGCACGTTTTCTTCGTCGTCGGAGCGCAGCTGGAAGCCGTAGCGCTGCGAAACGACGAGAGCGACCTCGAGGATGTCGATCGAGTCGAGGCCGAGTCCCTCGCCGTAGAGCGGCGCTTCGGGGTCGATCGTTGCCCCGGCGACGTCGAGGTTGAGGGTCTCGACGAGCAGGACGGCGATCTCGCTCTGCAATGCGGTTTGGGAAGAAGACATCGGGCTCGAGATCACCGGCGGAAGGACAGTTTGAGTCTATCAAACGGTCCTTCGCCGACCGGGCTCACTCGACCCGCGCCCCCGAGGCCTTGACGAGTGGCCGGTACTTGGCGAGCTCGGTCTTCACGAACGCCGCGAAGCGCTCCGGAGTCATCGGCATCGGCTCGGCGTACAGGCTCGCCAGGCGGCCGCGCAGCTCGGTGCTGGCGAGTGCGTCGATGAACGCCCTGTTCAGCCGCGCCGTCGTCTCCGCCGGCAGGTGCGCCGGGCCGAAGAGGCCGAACCAGGTGTCGATGTCGAAGCGCGCCAATCCCAGCGTCGCGCCCGCCTCGGCGATCGTCGGCACGTCGGGCATCGCGCTCGACCGCGCCGCCGTCGTCACCGCGATCGCCTTCAGCTTGCCGGCCTTGATGTTGGCCGACGCCGCGGCGAGGTTGTCGAAGTTGAGGTCGACCTGGCCGGCGAGCAGCGCGAGCTGCGCCGGGTTGCCGCCGGCGTACGGGATGTGGACCAGGTAGACGCCGGCCTCGGTCTTGAACATCTCGCCGGCGAGGTGGCCGGCGCTGCCGGTGCCGCCCGAGCCGTAGTTGAGCTTGCCCGGATTCTTCTTCGCGTAGGCAACGAGATCGGCAACGCTGGCGATGCCGAGCCGCGACGCGACCTCCGGACTCATGACGAGCACGTTCGGCACCCGCGCGACGCCGGTGATCGGCGTGAAGTCGCGGATCGGATCGTACGGCAACCTGGCATAGAGCCACGGGTTGATCGCGTGCGTCGCGACCGCACCCATGACGATCGTCATGCCGTCGGGCGCGGCCTTGGCGACGACGTCGGCGCCGATGTTGCCGCCTGCGCCCGATCGGTTCTCGACGATGACGACGCCGAGCGTGTCCCTGACCCGCTCGGCGAGCGCTCGAGCGACGATGTCGAGCGGGCCGCCCGGCGGGTAGGGGACGATCAGGCGGACCGGCTTGCCCTGGGCCGAGGCGAGCCCGGCAGCGCCGAGCAGGACCGCGCCGATCGTGCCGAGGGCGCCGCGCCGCCGCGAGTTCAGAACTTCGGCTCCGGCGCGCTGTCGTTGTTGCTCGGCGTGCAGCGCATCTTGAGATGGCCGATCGAGTGATCGTTGACGTCGCGCATGTCGCCCTCGAGCGCGGCGGTTTGCCGGTCGACCGAGATCCGCACCGTCTGCAGCTCCCGCAGGATCGGATTCCAGACGAAGATCGTGCCCCGGATCCAGTCGTAATAGACGGCGCTATTGCGCGCCGGCGCATGAAAGACCATCGAGTAGAAGCCGGGCGTGATGTCGAGCTTCATCTTGTCGCCGACCGGCAGCACGTCGGAGCTCTGGATCAGTGCGAGCGAGCTGTTGCGCCTGAGAGCCAGATCGAGATGGGCGTTCTTCGCCCGGTCGCCGGCCTGGACCTGGCCGCTGCACTTGAGGTACACGCCGAACTCCTGTGCCGTGCCCGGCACGAGCGCCAGCACGCCGGCGGCGAAGACCAGGAGCCGCACGGTGGCGGGACGAGCGCCCATTGCGATGGTTACTTGCCGACCTTCTTCGACGCGCTCGTCGTTCCGCCCTGCACGCCCAGCCCGCCACCTTCGCCCAGGCCGCCCTCGACCGTTTGCGCCTTGTACTGGCGCAGCGTTTCGACCAGCTTGTTGTAGGCGTCGAAGAACGCGGCACTGACGAGCTTGCCCTCATCGGTGTTGACGTAGGCGCTCCCTGCGAGGGCGCCGCTGCTGCCGAGGCCGATGCCGCCGAAGCCGAAGCTGGTGTTCTTCGAATAGCCCTCGGCCGCGGCGAGCCTCACCGTCGAGCGGATGTCGACCAGCGTCAGCACGGTCCCGACCTCGCTCGACTTCATGTTCAGGTTACCGAGAACGGAGCCGGCGCGGCCGAGCATGTTGCCGAGGCCGCCCATCCGCGCGCCCTCGTTGTCCTTGTTGGCCATCACGATCTCGGGCTTGAGCAGATAGTCGGCGACCACCTGCTGGCCCTTGCCGCGTGTTCCGCTCTCGCGCGCCTCGTCGCCGCGCGAACGCCGCGTTTCGTCGTTGATGCTTTGCTCGCCGGTGCCGCGTTCGACGACGACGAAGCAGTTCGACTTCAGGATCAACATGCTGAGCAGCGGAGCGGTCGACCCGAGCCGAGGCCCATAGTAGCGATACCACGCTGCGCTGGTGTCTTCCTGGATGCGCAGGACGCCGAGCGTCTTGTTGCAGTGCTCCAGGGTGTCGCCGGCGTTGCCGCTGGCGTTGCCGGCCTGGCCGAACGCTGCCGTCATCGCGCTCACGCATCCTGCGAGAGCCAAGGCCCTCGCCAACGAGCTCTGGCGGACGGGTCCGGCGTCGAGGCTGCCCTCGCGGGCCGAGGATGCGTGCTTCGTCATGTCGGGTCTCCCTGGGTTGCGACATTGCAAGAAGCTATCTTCGCGGTGCCAGGCGCTGTTGCGAGTCGGCGACCGAGGCCGGCAAGAAGCGCGTCATGGACCGGAACCGCATCTGGGCGGTCGCGGTGATGTTGCCAGAGAAGCGGCGCCAAATCCATCGCCTGCCGCCCCCCTTTCCGGTGCCCGTGCGCCTGCTAGGCCATCGGCCCGTGCTTGTCGGCTTCCGAAGTGAACGAGTCGGCGTAGAACTCGTCGTCGGGCAGGCCGCAGCGGGCGATGAAGTCTCGCTGAGCCGATTCGACCATGATCGGCGCCCCGCAGGCGTAGACCTGGTGCTCGAGCAGGTTCGGGAAGTCGTGCATGACGGCTTGGTGGACGAGGCCGGTGCGGCCGTGCCAGTCGTCCCCGGGGCGGGCTTCGGAAAGGACCGGGATGTAGCGAAGGTGCGGCATGCGCCGCGTCGCTTCCTCGGCCCAGTCGTGGAGATAGAGGTCGGCCTTGCTGCGGCAGCCCCAATAGAGATGGGCCTTGCGCTCGATGCCCTTCCATTGCATGTCTTCGATCAGCGCCTTGATCGGCGCGAAGCCGGTGCCCGAGGCGAGCAGGACGACGGGCTTCTCGGAGTCGCGCAGAAAGAAGCTCCCGAACGGCCCTTCGACGCGAAGGATCTCCTTTTCCTTCATTGCGCTGAAGACGTGGTCGGTGAACTTGCCGCCCGGCAGGTGGCGGATGTGCAACTCGAGCTGCGGCTTGTCGACGACGGTGTGCGGCGCGTTGGCCATCGAATAGCTGCGCCGCGCGCCGTCGCGCAGGATGAACTCGATGTATTGGCCGGCGCGGTACTGGAACAGGTCGTTCGCCGGCAGCTGCAGCCTGACGATGGCGACGTCGGGCGCTGGCTTGTCGATCGCGAGGACCCGGCTCGGCATCTTGCGGATCGCGAACTCGCCGGCGCCGGGGACGGTGCGAGCCTCGAGAACGATGTCGGTCTGCGGCGCTGCCTGGCAGGTGAGGATGAGGCCGGCGTGCTCCTCTTCGTGGCTGAGCGCCTTCTGCTGGTGGGCGCCGTGGATGACGCGGCCCTCGAGCAGGCGGCACTTGCACGAGCCGCAGGCGCCGTCGCGGCAGCCGTAGGGAAGGCCGATGCCCTGGCGGATCGCGGCATGGAGGATCGGCTCGTCGCGCTCGACGCTGAAGGTCTTGCCGCTCGGCTGGACGGTGACGGAAAAAGGCATGACGAGGATCGAAAGGGCGGCGCGGCGCGTCGCCTAGACTCGGCCGGATTCTGCCCGTTGGCCGTTTCGCGCCTGCTGCAGGTGCCGCGACGCCCAGCCCCGATTTCCCTCGCCGTGCTGGACCGACCGACCCGCTACAAAAGACCGGTGCTGCTGATCGTCGGCTGCGGCGACATCGGCTTGCGCGTCGCGCGGCTGCTTGCCGATCGTTGGCGGGTGCTCGCGCTGACGTCGAGCCCGGGCCGCGTCGATGCGTTGCGCGCGGCCGGCATTCGCCCGCTGCAGGGCGACCTCGACGAGCCGGCATCGCTCGCGCGCCTGGCCGGGCTCGCCGATGCAGTCCTGCACCTCGCGCCGCCTGCGTCGGCGGGCGCGACCGACGCCCGCACCGCGCATCTCGTCCGTGCCCTGGCGCGCTCGCTGCGCCTGCGCCGTATCGTCTACGCATCGACGAGCGGCGTCTACGGTGATCGCGGCGGCGCGCCGACGGGCGAGACGGCGCCGGCGCGGCCAGCGACCGAGCGCGCCCGCCGCCGGCTCGACGCCGAGGAGCGCCTGCGCCGCTTCGGCCGCGCCCGCAGCGTCGTGGTGACGCTGCTGCGCGTGCCCGGCATCTACGCACTCGACCGCGCCGGCGGCGACCCGCGCGAGCGAGTCGCGCGCGGCACGCCGGTGCTTGCCGCTGCCGACGACGTCTTCACCGGCCACATCCACGCCGACGACCTAGCGCGCGCCTGCGTCGCCGCCTTGCATCGCGGCCGGCCGCAGCGCGCCGTCAATGTCGTCGACGACAGCGACCTGCGGATGGGCGACTTTTTCGACCTCGTCGCCGACCGCTTCGGCCTGATGCGGCCGCCGCGCCTGGCGCGCAGCACCGCATCGGCGCAGCTGTCGCCGCTGCAGATGAGCTTTCTCGGCGAGTCGCGCCGTCTCGTCAATGCGCGCATGAAGCGAGAGCTCCGCCTCGTGCTGCGCCACCCGACCGTCGCCGACGGTCTCGCGTTCGGCGCAGAGGCGATGCCCGCGAGTGACAATTCGGGGACACGATGAAAGTCCTTCTTGTCACCCAGCCGATGCCGGCGGCGCCGTTCATCGACGCGATCCGCGGCCGTGCGCCACAGGTCGCGTTGCTCGAATATCGATCGGCGCTGACCGATGGCGATCTCGCCGATGTCGACGTCGTCCTTGCCTGGCAGATGCCGAGCGGCTTGCCGTCGCGGTTGCCGCGCCTGTCCTGGGTCTGCTCGGTCGCCGCCGGCGTCGACAAGCTTCTGGTTCCCGACCTCGCGCCCGCTGTGCGCGTCTCGCGCATCGTCGACCGCGAGCAGGCGTCGGGGATGGCGCAGTTCGTCGTCGCGATGGCGCTGCGCCATGCGCGCGACCTCGAGCGTTACGAGGCGCAGCAGCGCGAGCATTCGTGGGCGCGCCAGCCGACGCCGATGGCGCGCCATCGCGTCGGCGTCCTCGGCACCGGCGCGACCGGCAGCGAGATTGCGGCCTGGCTCGAGCGCTGCGGCCTCGTCGTGCGTGGCTGGAACCGGCGCTCTGGCGAAAGTCTGCATGCGCTGCTCGCGCAAAGCGAGATCGTCGTCTGCGCGCTGCCGTTGACGGTGCAGACCGAGGACATCCTCGATGCCGGAGCCTTCGCGGCGATGCCGCGCGGCGCCTATCTCATCAACGTCGCCCGCGGCGCGCACGTCGTCGAGGCCGACCTGATCGAAGCCGTCCGCTCCGGGCAGCTGAGCGGCGCGGCGCTCGACGTCCAGCGGCGCGAGCCGCTGCCCGCCGACGACCCGCTGTGGGCGGTGCCAGGCATCACGATCACACCGCACATCGCCGCGCAGCCTTCGACGGCGACGATCGCCGACCAGTTCGTGGCCAGCGCCCATGCGCTCGCGGCCGGCAAGGCGCTCCCGAACGAAGTCGACCGCTCGCGCGGCTACTGAAACGGCGGCGATGACCGCCCGGCGGCCGGTCACACCCCCGTCGGGTGGCTCAAGGTCGACATCCTGTCGACCGCGTGCACCGTCGTCTCCAGGGTCTGGGTGTCGCGGCGGATCTTGAGGACGACGTCGCGCTCGGGGGGCGCGTCGCGCCAGAGCGTCCCGTAGAAGCCGGCGAGATCGACGACACGCGTGCCGTCAATGGCGAGGATGACATCGCCGCGCTGCAGGCCGGCGGTTTCCGAGGGGCCGTCGGGCGTGGTGCGGACAACGTGCACGGCGCCGCCGATCTCGATGCAGTTCAGCCCGAGCCACGCGCGTGCGCTGCTGCGGGCGCTGCCGTGCGACCTGAGCTCGTCGAGGATCGGCTTCAGCAAGTCGACCGGAACGAACATGTTGCCGCGCAGCGGCGCGCCGGTCCCGGCGGCGTTGCCGACCAGGAGCGAGCCGACGCCGACGAGCTCGCCCTCGGCATTGAAGAGGCCTGCGCCGCTGTGGTCGGTGCGCGCGGGTGCGGTGAAGATGGCGCCTTCGATACGGTATTCCCAATAAGCGGAAAACGGCCGCCGCGAGACCATGCGCGCGATGCTGAGGTCGCGCTCGTCGCCGCCGCTGGCGACGACGAGCGGCTCGTCGGCAGCGACCCTGGCCGAGACGCCGAGCGGCGCCGGCTCGACGCCGAGCGGAGCAAGCGCCTGGACGAGGCCGAACCCGGACGCGACGTCATACGCGACGACGCGTGCCGGCACCCGGCGGCCGCTGGCGGCGACGAGGTCGACGTGGTCGGCCTCGAGGATCAGGTAGCCGATCGTGAGGACCAGGCCGTCGTCGCGGATCAGCACTCCGGAGCCCTGGCGCTCGCGGCCGAGCGTCGCGATCGAGCGCGCGTCCTCGAGCGCGATCGCCTCGATGCCGACGACGGCGCCGTTGGCGCGCGCCAGCGCCGCCTTGTGCGCTTCGAGCCTGGCGATCAGGGCACGGGCTTCAGCGGCGGTCGGCGCGGGGGCATCGTCAGCGCGCGCGCACGCGCCGGCGAGCACCGTCGCCGCCAGCGCCCACGCGACGCCTCGTCGAACGCAGGCGGCGAAGCGTCCGAGTGCGGATCCGGAACGGGGCGAGACGCGGTCCATGGCTGCCTCCTGAGGCCGATACAGCAGCATGAGCGCTTGCAGATGGCGTGCCCGCGTGAGGGGCATCTTTCCGACGAAGGGCCGTCAGCGGCGCCCGAACGGCGCCTGGCCGCGCCAGTAACGCAGCATCAGCAGGCCGCCGAGCATGCCGCCGAGGTGCGCGAAGTGGGCGACCCCCGAGTTCATGACGTAGACGCCCTGGTAGAGCTCGAGCACGCCGTATAGCGCGACCAGCCATTTCGCCTTCATCGGGAGGACGAAGAAGAGCAGGATGGTGCGGTTCGGAAACAGCATCGCGAACGCGAGCAGCAGGCCGAACAGGCCGCCGGAGGCGCCGATCGTCGGCGCCGTCGCACCGAGCACCGCGTTGACCACGAGCTGCGTCAGCGCGGCAGCGATGACGCTCGCGGTGTAGAACTGGAGGAAGCGCTTCTGGCCCCAGACGTGCTCGAGCTCGCTGCCGAACATCCACAGGCCGAGCATGTTGAAGAACAGGTGGTTGAAGTTGCCGTGCAGGAATGCATAGCTCACGACCTGCCAGGGCCAGAAGCCGTGGCCGATGGGAAAGAGCGCGAACGGCCAGAGCATTCCCGGCAGCAGCTCGCCGAGGAAGAAGATCGCCACATTGGCGAGCAGCAGCGCTTGCGTGACGGGAAGAAGCGGCGGCATGGCGAGACGTTTCGGGGTGTTGCGCGTGACGCCGAGTCTAGGGCCTGTATGGCAAACTTCTCTCTTCCGCACGCACCGGCCTCGGTGGCGAAATTGGTAGACGCGCGGGACTCAAAATCCCGTTCCGCGAGGAGTGTCGGTTCGATTCCGACCCGAGGCACCATCTTTCGCGCAGCGCCTGCACGCCGCGCGCGAACTGGCGAGAATCGGCATCGATGAGCGACCTGCCATGACCGCCGACGCGCCGCGCTACCCGACCATCGAGGACGTCATCGGCGCGACGCCGATGGTGCGTCTGGTGCGAGTGCCGGGGGAGGCGAACGCGACGCGCGGCAACGTCATCCTCGGCAAGCTCGAAGGCAACAACCCGGCCGGCTCGGTCAAGGACCGGCCGGCGATCAGCATGATCCGTCGCGCCGAGGAGCGCGGCACGATCAAGCCCGGCGACACGCTGATCGAGGCGACGTCGGGCAATACCGGCATCGCCCTGGCGATGGCCGCCGCGATCCGCGGCTACCGCATGCTGCTCGTCATGCCCGAGGATCTGAGCGTCGAGCGGGCACAGACGATGAAGGCGTTCGGCGCCGAACTCATCCTGACGCCGCGCTCCGGAGGCATGGAGTACGCGCGCGACCTCGCGTCGCAGATGGAACGCGACGGCAAGGGCCGCGTTCTCGACCAGTTCGCCAACCCCGACAACCCGCGCATCCACTACGAAACGACAGGGCCCGAGATCTGGAGGGACACCGGCGGCCGGATCACGCACTTCGTGAGCGCGATGGGGACGACCGGAACGATCACCGGCGTCTCGCACTTCCTGAAGGAGAAGAAGCCCGAGGTGCGGATCATCGGTGCGCAACCGAACGAGGGCTCGCGCATTCCCGGCATCCGCAAATGGCCCGAGGAATACATGCCGAAGATCTTCGATCCGAAGGCCGTCGACGAGCTCGTGCTGGTGAACCAGGCCGAGGCGGAGGAGATGACGCGCCGCCTGGCGCGCGAGGAGGGCATCTTCGCCGGCATCTCGGCAGCGGGCGCGTGCTGGGTCGCGTTGCGGATCGCGGCCAAGGTCGAGGGCGCCACGATCGTCTTCGTCGTCTGCGACCGCGGCGACCGCTATCTCTCGACGGGCGTCTTCCCGGCGTGAACGTCGACGCCAGGTTCTGCCTCGTCTGCGGCACGGCGCTGCAGCCGGTCGCGCAGGTCGAGGACGGCGGCACGACGACGCGGCTGCGCTGCCCGGCATGCGGTTGGACGCACTGGAACAACCCGACGCCGGTGCTCGCGGCGGTGATCGAGCTGGTCGACCGCGACGGCCAGATCCTGCTCGCAAGGAACGCTGCCTGGCCGGGCAAGTTCTTCGGCCTCATCACCGGCTTCATGGAAGCTGGCGAGACGCCGGAGGACGGCATCCGCCGCGAGGTCGCCGAGGAAACCTCGCTCACGGTCGACTCGCTCGCGCTCATCGGCGTCTACGAATTCCTGCGCATGAACCAGGTCATCATTGCCTACCATGCGGCGGCGCGCGGCGAGATCGTTCTCTCGCCCGAGCTGGTCGACTACCGGCTGTTCGCGCCCGAGCGCGTCAATTGCTGGCCGGCGGGCACGGGGCGTGCGATGGCCGACTGGCTGCGCTCGCGCGGCATCGAGCCGCGCTGGATGGATCTGCCGCCCGGCAAGCGGGCGACCGAAGTGGACACGGAATGACGACGATGGAAGCGCACAAGGAACTCGATACCCGCGGGCTGAACTGCCCGCTGCCGATCCTGAAGGCGAAGAAGGCCCTTGCCGAGATGGCCAGCGGCGACGTTCTCAAGGTCGTTGCGACCGATCCCGGGTCGGTTCGCGACTTCCAGGCGTTCGCGCGCCAGACCGGGAACGAATTGCTCGAGCAGACGAGCGCGAACGACGAGTTCGTTCACTACCTGCGGCGCAGGTAGCGGGCGGCCGCTACAGGTCGAGCGACTTCAGGTAGGCACGGAAGTCGGCGCCGAGCTCGCGGTCGTCGAGCGCGAGCTCGACGTTGGCGTGCAGGAACCCTTCCTTGCTGCCGCAGTCGTAGCGCCGGCCGACGTAGCGATATGCGAACACCTTCTCGTGGCGCAGCAGGCCGGCGATGCCGTCGGTGAGCTGGATCTCGCCGCCGACGCCGCGCGGCTGGCGCGCGATCTCGTCGAACACGCGCGGCGTCAGCACGTAGCGGCCGGCGACGCCGAGCAGCGACGGCGCGGCCTCGGGCGCGGGCTTCTCGACGATCCGCTCGATGTCGACCAGTCGTTCGCCGGCCGCCCTGCCGGCGACGATGCCGTAGCGGCGCGTGTGCGCGGCAGGAACCTCCTGCACGGCGACGATCGACGCCTTGTGCGCGTCGAACTGCGCGACCATCTGGGCGAGGATCGGCGGCGTGCCGACCATGAGGTCATCGGGCAGCAGCACCGCGAACGGATGGTCGCCGACGATCGCGCGCCCGCAAAGCACGGCGTGGCCGAGGCCGAGCGGCAGCGGCTGGCGAACGAAGACGCACTCCATGCCGTCCGGCTTGACGGCGCGCACCGCCGCGAGCAGCGCGTCCTTGCCCGAGTTCTCGAGCGCGTCCTCGAGCTCGGCGGTGCGGTCGAAGTGGTCCTCGATCGCGCGCTTGTGGCGGCTCGTCACGAAGATCATCTCGCGCACGCCGGCCGCGTACGCTTCCTCGACGGCGTACTGCACGAGCGGCTTGTCGAGCACCGGCAGCATCTCCTTCGGCAACGCCTTGGTCGCCGGCAGGAATCGCGTCCCGAGCCCGGCCACCGGAAAGATCGCGTGTCGTACCTTCATCTACATACAATGCCTGGGGTGCCGGATTCTGGCACCTCGACGGTCGCCTCAGCGGGGAAAGGATTAGCCTTCGGTGGACCTGCTCGTCATCGATCCGATCGACGCCGAAGTCATGCGCTGGCTGGCGTCGCGCCACCGCCTTCAGTTCGCTCCCGAGCTCGCCTTCTCGCCCCGCGAGCTGCGCCGTGCGCTCTACAACGTGCGCGCCGCGATCATTCCCTCGTCGGTCGGCATCGATGCCGAGACGCTCGACTTCGCGCCGGTGCTGCGCGCCGTCGGCCGCGTCAGCGCCGGCTCGGAGAACATCGACCTCGCGGCGTGCGAGCGTCGCAAGGTCGAGGTCGTCCGCAGCCTCACCGCGAGCGCGCGTGCAGAGGCCGAGTTCGTCATCGGCGCGATGCTGTCACTGCTCAGGCGCGTTCCCGTGCGCGGCCCCGACGGCTCGGTCGCCGGTCGCGAGCTCGGCGGCGCGACGATCGGCCTGGTCGGTATGCCGCCTTCGGCGCGGACGATCGCCCAGCTGCTCGCCGCGTTCGGCGTCCAGATCCTCGGCTACGACCCGGCGCTGCACGCCACCGATCCGTCGTGGGGCGACTGGCACATCGCGCCGGCGGCGCTGCGCGAGATGGTCGAGCGCGCCGACGTCCTCTGCGTTCAGCTCGACTACTTCAGCCGCTACCACGGCCTGCTCGGCGACCGCTTCCTTCGCCACAGCAAGCCGAACCAGGTCATCGTCAGCACCGCGCACTCGCGCCTGTTCGACGAGAGTGCGCTGGCGACCGCATTGAAGAGCGGCCGCATCGCCGCGGCGTGGCTCGACAGCGTCGAGCCCGGCGCGCTCGACCCGCATCGCCCGCTCGCCGGCATCGAGACGTTGCAAGTGACGCCACGCGTCGCCTCGACGACGCGCGAGTCGCGCCAGCGCAGCGCCTGGGCGGTGGCACGCCGGATCGACGAGTTGCTCGAAGCGCCGGCGTCGGTGCCGGCCGACTTCAAGTCGACGATCCCAGGCGCGCTCGCTGATCTCGAAGCCGATTCAATGTCGCCGTGACCTCGGCGACGCGCGTCCTGAACTGATCGACCACTTCGGGTCGCGCGCGGGCGACGAAGTTGGCGTTGTCGAGTTGGGCGCGGGCCTTGGCGATCTCGGCTTCGTGCCGTTCGATCTCCTTGGTCAGCCGCGTCACCTCGGCGGCGCGATCGATCCTGACATGCAACGCGATCCGTGTCGTGCCGACGATGGCGACCGGCGTGTCGCTCGATGCGTCGGCAAACGCGGCGTCGTCATCAAACAGCGTGACCTCCGAGAT
Source organism: Caldimonas sp. (assembly GCA_036272325.1). Taxonomy (GTDB): domain Bacteria; phylum Pseudomonadota; class Gammaproteobacteria; order Burkholderiales; family Burkholderiaceae_C; genus Schlegelella_A. The sequence continues at coordinate 34,672 of DATAYY010000067.1, forward strand.
CCGGGCGAGCGATTTCAGGAGCGGCGTTGCCGCGCGCACGAACTCGGCATCGCCGATGACGTGCAGCGGGACGCGCTCACCCGGCCCGAGGTTCATCTCGCTGCGCAGGTTGCGGCAGCTGCCGACGATCGCCTTCAGCCGCGTCACCCAGGCATCGGCGACCGGATCGATCCGTTCGAGCTGCGCTTTCGGATAGGCCGCGCGAACGATGCCGTGCTCGGTCTCGGCAGTCTTTCGCCCGGCAACGACGGCGACGCGTTCCCACAGCTCGGCGGTGATAAACGGCGTGATCGGATGGAGCAGCCGCAGCACGGTCTCGAGCACGCGCAGCAGCGTCCTGCGGGTCGCGCGCTGCTCGGACTCGGCGCCCGACTGCAGTTGCACCTTGGCGATCTCGAGATACCAGTCGCAGTACTCGTCCCAGACGAAGGAATAGATCGCCTGCGCCACGGCGTCGAGCCGGTACTCGGCAAAGCCCTGCGCGACCGCGGCCTCGACGCGCTGCAGCTCGCCGGTGATCCAGCGATCGGCCGGCGAGAAGCCGAGATAGTTGTGAAACGGCTGCCCCGGCGCGCACTCGGCCTTGGTGTGCTCGGCGAGGCCGCAGTCCTTGCCCTCGCAGTTCATCAGCACGAAGCGGGTCGCGTTCCAGAGCTTGTTGCAGAAGTTGCGGTAGCCCTCGCAGCGCTTGGCGTCGAAGTTGACGTTCCTGCCGAGGCTCGCCAGCGAGCAGAAGGTAAAGCGTAGGGCATCGGCGCCGAACCCGGGGATGCCGCTCGGGAACTCGGCCGCCGTGTCCTTGCGCACGCGCGGCGCCGTCTCCGGGCGGCGCAGCCCCGTCGAGCGCTTCTCGAGCAGCGGCTCGAGCGCGATGCCATCGATCAGGTCGACCGGATCGAGCACGTTGCCTTCCGACTTGCTCATCCGTTTGCCTTGCGCATCGCGCACCAGGCCGTGGATGTAGACGTCGCGAAACGGCACCTTGCCGGTGAAGTGCAAGGTCATCATGATCATCCGGGCGACCCAGAAGAAGATGATGTCGTAGCCGGTGACGAGCACCGATGACGGCAGGAAAAGGCCGAGCTCCGCGGTCTGCTTCGGCCAGCCGAGCGATGAGAACGGCACCAGCGCCGACGAGTACCAGGTGTCGAGCACGTCGGGGTCGCGCGTCAGCGGCCCTGCATAGCCGGCTGCCTCCGCTTGTGCGCGCGCGTCGTCCTCGCTGCGCGCGACGAAGAGCTCGCCGCCGGCGCCGTACCAGGCCGGGATCTGGTGGCCCCACCAGAGCTGGCGCGAGATCGTCCAGTCCTGGATGTTCCTCATCCACTGGTTGTAGGTGTTGACCCACTGCTCGGGGAAAAAGCGGACCGCTCCCGTCTCGACCGCGGCGATCGCCTTGGCGGCGATGCTCGTGCCGTCCCTGCCGGGCCTGGTCGTCGCGACGAACCACTGGTCGGTGAGCATCGGCTCGACGACCTCGCCGGTGCGCACGCAGATCGGCACCGCGTGCTTGTGCGGCACCGCCTTCTCGAGGAAGTGCTGCGCCTCGAGATCGTGCAGCACCGCCTTTCTCGCGTCGTAGCGATCGAGGCCCTGGTAGGCCTTGGGGCCGCTCTCGTTGATCCTCGCATCGAGCGTGAAGATCGTGATCAGCGGGATGCCGTGGCGCAGCGCGCAGGCGTAGTCGTTGAAGTCGTGCGCGCCGGTGATCTTGACGCAACCCGAGCCGAACTCACGGTCGACGAAGTCGTCGGCGATGATCGGAATGCGCCGGTCGCAGAGCGGCAGGTCGACGAGCTTGCCGACCAGGTGCCGGTAGCGGTCGTCCTCGGGATGGACCGCGAGCGCGCCATCGGCGAGCATCGTCTCGGGCCGCGTCGTCGCGATGTGCATGCCCTTCATCGGCTGCCCGTTCGCGTCCGGCTGCGGGCCGTCGCTGAACGGGTAGAGGATGTGCCACATGGTGCCGTCTCGCTCCTCGTTCTCGACCTCGAGGTCGGAAACGGCCGAGAGCAGCACCGGGTCCCAGTTGACGAGCCGCTTGCCGCGGTAGATCAGCCCTTCCTCGTAAAGCGAGACGAAGGTGTCGGTGACGACGGCCGAGAGCCGCTCGTCCATCGTGAAGTACTCGTACTTCCATGCCACCGAGTCGCCCATGCGACGCATCTGGCGCGTGATCGTCGAGCCGCTCGTCTCCTTCCAGTCCCAGACCTGGTCGATGAACTTCCTTCGGCCGAGGTCGTGGCGGCTGAGGCCGGCCTCCTGGAGCTGACGCTCGACGACGATCTGGGTCGCGATGCCGGCGTGGTCGGTGCCCGGCACCCAGAGCGTGTTGTCGCCCCGCATCCGGTGCATGCGGACGAGCGCGTCCATGATCGTGTGCTGGAACGCGTGCCCCATGTGCAGCGTGCCGGTGACGTTCGGCGGCGGCAGCTGGATCGAGAACGACGGCTTGGCCGGATCGAGCGTCGGCTCGTAGACGCCGCTTTCTTCCCAGAGCGGGCCCCAGTGCTCCTCGATCGCGGCCGGGTCGAACGACTTCGCGAGCTCGCTCATCGGTCGGGAATGAGGATGCCGGTGTTGGGTGCTTGCGCGGCGTCGCCGAGCAGGAATAGCGTGTAGACGCGGCCCGACTCGAGGGTCGCGGTCGGAGCGAAGTAGACCTGGACAGTGCCGATCCTGGCTTCGAGCCGGGCCAGCCCCGCGCTCGATGCGGCCTGGGTGTAGCCCGACGCCGTCCCCGAGGCCGCACCGGTGCCGACGAGGACGTTGTTGAGCGTCAGGGTCGCGGTGCCGGTGATGCCGTTGAGCCCGTTGACGAGCCGCAGCTTGACCGGCCTTGCAGTGCTCGGCGACGCCGTGTTGTCGTCGGCGAGCAGCGTCACCGTCGGCGTCGAGCCGGTGAGCAGGACCGTGACGTCGCTTGCGGGCGCGGCGGTGAGCGGCGTCACCGGAGCGATGTCGTTGCCGTTGACCTTGACCGCCAGGTCGCCCGCGGGGACGAGCGTGTACGGACCGACGTTCGGCGAGTCGAGGCCGGCCGAGATGGCCGTGCCGTTGACCTCGACACTGGCCGGCACCGAGGGCGAGATGCTCGCCGCGACGCGGACCCGCGCCGAGGCGTTGAGCGCCTGTGCGGCAGCGGCCTGCTGGTCGAGGACGATGGCGTTCATCAGATAGCCGCCGGGGCCGACCGCCAGGATGACCGTGACGATGCGCTTTTCCGACAGCACGAACGAGGGAATGTCGAGGCGCAGGTCGGTCTTGTCGCCGACGCCGGTGATGCAGACGTGGTAGGCCGTCGCCGACGAGGTGAGCACGCTGAACGCGGTCTGCAGACCGGCGACGTTGGTCGCGATCGGCGCCGCTGCCGACGAACTGAGCGTTGCGCACGCGTCGGTGATCAGGTAGACGTCGACGTTGCCGGCGTCGGCACTGGCGGTATTGAAGACGAGGAATTTCGCCGTCCCGCTGCCGGGGGCACCTTCTTCGTCGCTGAGGACGGTGGCCATCATCGTGCCGCCGCTGGTGTAGGCGACGACGGTCTGGTGGTTCTTCTTGGAGATCGTGGTGCTCGTCGTCACCAGCGTTGCGGCGTTGCCGGTTTGCTGGATGGTGAGCGGGTAGCTGCCGGCCTTCAGTCCGTCGTAGCCGCTGGCGGTGTAGGGCGCAACGCCGGTCGCCACTGCGACGTTGTTGGCGAACAGGTCGAGGCCGGCGAAGCCGCTCGTGGCGTTGACCAGCCGTATTTGGCCCTCGTCGGTCGAGAGCGTGCCGCCGCCGCATGCGGCCAGGGCGGCCGAGGCGACGAGCGCCAGGAGTCGAAGAAGCGTTCGCATTGCCGTGGATCCGGTCACTACATCAGGAGGTGTTCGCCCGCGTTGTCGCCGCCGAGGATGACGTAGTTGACCTTGCGAATGTCTGCCAGCCGTGTCCCGCCGGCGTAGGAGATCGAACTTTGCACATCTTCACGCATCTCGCGCAGCGTGTCGGCGAGCTTGCCCTTGATCGGCTCGAGGATGCGCTTGCCTTCGACGTGCTTGTATTCGCCCTTGTTGAAGTCCGACGCCGAGCCGTAGTACTCCTTGAACAGCTTGCCGTCGACCTCGACCGTGCGGCCGGGCGACTCCTCGTGGCCGGCGAAGAGCGAGCCGATCATCACCATGCAGGCGCCGAAGCGAACGCTCTTGGCGATGTCGCCGTGGTCGCGGATGCCGCCGTCGGCGATGATCGGCTTGGTCGCGACGCGCGCGCACCATTTGAGCGCCGAGAGCTGCCAGCCGCCGGTGCCGAAGCCCGTCTTCAGTTTGGTGATGCAGACCTTGCCCGGGCCGACGCCGACCTTGGTCGCATCGGCGCCCCAGTTCTCGAGGTCGATCACCGCCTCCGGCGTGGCGACGTTGCCGGCGATCACGAATGCCTTCGGCAGCTTCGTCTTGATGTGCTCGATCATCCGGTGCACGGTGTCGGCATGGCCGTGGGCGATGTCGATCGTCACGTAGTCGGCGCCGACGTCTTCGCTGGCGAGCTTGTCGATCACGGCGTAGTCGGGTGGCTTGACCCCCGAGCTGATCGAGACGAACAGGTTCTTCTCTCGCATCCGCCGCGCGAACGCGACGTTGTCGACGGCGAAGCGGTGCATGACGTAGAAGAAGCCGTTCGCCGCCAGCGATTCGACGATCGGCTCGTCGACGACGGTCTTCATGTTCGCCGGAACGACGGGCAGGGCGAAGCGCCGCGGCCCGAACTCGACCGACGGGTCGCACTCCGACCGGCTCTCGACGCGGCACTTGCGCGGCAGCAGCAGGACGTTGTCGTAGTCGAAGATTTCCATGGCGGTCGAGCGAAAACGGGCGCCTCGAGAGCGCCCGTGGCGGCATTCTACGGGCCTCGCTGGGCATCGGCACGACCCAGGGCTTCCTAGAATGGGCAAGTGAACCCCTCGCCTGTCGTCGAACGCCCTGCGCGCCTGCTCGAGGGGCTCAATCCCGAGCAACTCGCCGCCGTCACCCTGCCCGCCGACCCGGCGCTGATCCTCGCCGGCGCGGGTTCGGGCAAGACGCGCGTCCTGACGACGCGGATCGCATGGCTGATCCAGACCGGCCAGCTCTCACCGGGGGGCGTCATGGCCGTCACCTTCACCAACAAGGCGGCCAAGGAGATGCTGACGCGGCTCGACGCGATGCTCGCTATTCCCGTGCGCGGCATGTGGGTCGGCACCTTCCACGGCCTGTGCAACCGGTTCCTGCGCGCGCACTGGAAGCTGGCGGCGCTGCCGCAGGGCTTCCAGATCCTCGACTCGAGCGACCAGCTCTCTGCCGTCAAGCGCATCGTCAAGGCGATGAACCTCGACGAGGAGCGCCATCCGCCGAAGCAGCTGACGTGGGCGATCGCCGGCGCCAAGGACGACGGCCTGCGCGCCAAGGACATCGAGGTCAAGGACGAGCAGAGCCGCGTCCTGGTCCGCGTCTATGAGGCCTACGACGCGCAATGCCAGCGCGAGGGCGTGGTCGATTTCGCCGAGCTGATGCTGCGCACCTACGAGCTCATGCGCGACAACCACGCGCTGCGCGAGCACTACCAGCGGCGCTTCCGCCACATCCTGGTCGACGAGTTCCAGGACACCAACCGCCTGCAGTACGCGTGGCTGAAGATGTTCGCCGGCCCGCCGGAGCACGGCTCCGCGCTCTTTTGCGTCGGCGACGACGACCAGAGCATCTATGCGTTTCGCGGCGCGCAGGTCGGCAACATGGCGGCCTTCGAGCGCGAGTACCGCGTCGCCACCGTCGTCAAGCTCGAGCGCAACTACCGCTCGTACGGCAACATCCTCGACACCGCCAACGAGCTGATCTCGAGGAACTCGCGCCGCCTCGGCAAGAACCTGCGCACCGAGGCTGGCCCCGGCGAGCCAGTGCGCGTCCACGAGGCACCATCCGACTACGCCGAGGCGCAGTGGTTCATCGAGGAGGCGCAGGCGCTGCACCGCGACGGCACGGCGCGCCACGAGATCGCGCTGCTCTACCGCAGCAACGCGCAGAGCCGGGTGATGGAGAGCGCGCTCTTCAACGCACACATCCCGTACAAGGTCTACGGCGGCCTGCGCTTCTTCGAGCGGGCCGAGGTCAAGCACGCGCTCTCGTACCTGCGCCTGATCGAGAACGCGAACGACGACACCAGCTTCCTGCGTGTCGTCAACTTCCCGGCGCGAGGCATCGGTGCGCGCACGATCGAGCAGCTGCAAGACGCGGCGCGCGCGAGCGGCAGGAGCCTCTGGCAGAGCGTCGGCTCGGTGGCGGGCAAGGGCGGCGCCAACCTGGCGGCGTTCACGGCCCGCATCGACGCGATGCGGGCGGCAACGCGCGGCCTGACGCTGCGCGAGATCATCGTCCACATGCTCGAGGCGTCGGGGCTGGTCGACTTCTACAAGGTCGACCGCGAAGGCAACGAGCGGCTCGAGAACCTGGAAGAGCTCATCAACGCCGCCGAGGCGTTCGTCACCCAGGAGGGTTTCGGCAAGGACGCCGTCGCGTTGCCGGTCGACGAGGTCGCAGCGCGCAGCGGCGTGGCGCCGTTCGCCGGCCCCGCAGGCCGCGCCGAGTTCACGACCCCGGACGCAGAGATCGTGACCACCGGCGAGGTCGTCGCCGCGCCGCGCGTCGTTCCCGACACCGAGACCGGCGAGATCATGTCGCCGCTCGCCGCCTTTCTCACCCACGCCTCGCTCGAGGCCGGCGACAACCAGGCGCAGGCCGGGCAGGACGCGATCCAGCTGATGACGATCCACTCAGCCAAGGGCCTCGAGTTCGACTGCGTCTTCATCAGCGGCCTCGAGGAAGGACTGTTCCCGCACGAGAACTCGTCGAGCGACCTCGACAGTCTCGAGGAGGAGCGGCGGCTGATGTACGTCGCCATCACGCGCGCCCGGAAGCGGCTCTACCTGAGCTTCTCGCAGACCCGCATGCTCCACGGGCAGACGCGCTACAACGTCAAGAGCCGCTTCTTCGACGAGCTCCCGGAGAGCGCGCTGCGCTGGATCACGCCGCGCAACCAGGCGTTCGGCTCGGGCTTTGCGCGCGAGTACAGCGCGGCGTGGGCGCGCGGGTCGGGACTGCACTCGATCGTCGGGACCGGGCGCAGCGAGCCGCGAGCGTCGACGATCGTGCCGAGGGCGCCGTCGCATGGCCTTCGTTCCGGGCAAGGCGTCTTCCACGCCAAGTTCGGCGAAGGCGTCGTCGTGACGATCGAAGGCAGCGGCGACGATGCCCGCGCGCAAGTCAACTTCGGCCGCCACGGCATGAAGTGGCTCGCCCTCAGCATCGCCAAGCTGACGCCGGTCGACTGATCGACCGCGGGTCGCGGGCGACGCTGGGTGTATCCCGGGTTGGGCGGCGCCCTTTTCACCTTCGACCTCTCTGTGCGGGACCTCGCGCGCCGAACCGATCTTCACAAGGCGAAAAGGGGTGACGCCCAGCCCGGGACATGCCCGGCGATTCGCGACCCGCACAGCTCCGCCGCGACATCCCGGCGGGTCGAGTCAAAGCAGCTGCGCCCTCTTGACCGCGCGGTAGCGATTGACGAGCTCGACCGCGACGTGCTCGGGCTCGACGTCGAGCAGGTAGGCGTCTCGTGCGGCGAGGCGGCGGAACGCGTCGTCGCGCGCTTGCGCCAGCAGATGTGCGCCGGCGACCTCGATCGCGTCGCGCTCGACGACGAGCGGCTGCGCGGCGATCTCGCGCAGCGCGCGCTCGCGCAGGCTGGCGAGCAGGACGAGGTGACGCGTCCTGAGCAGCGCCAGCGCCGGTGCGAGCTCCTCGGCATCTTCCTCGCGGAAGTTGGTGAGGATGACGACGAGCGAGCGCTTGCGCAACGTTTTCATCAGCCGCGTCGCGGCCGCGCGGTAGTCGGGCTGCGTCGGCGACGGCTCGACGTCGTAGAGCGACGCGATCAGCGCATTGAGCGAATGCGCGCCCTTGCGCGGTGCAACGCTGCGGTGCTCGCCGGTGCGGCCGCCGAAGGTCATCGCGCCGACCTCGTCGCCTTCCTTCAGCGCGACGTAGGCGAGCAGCATGAGCGCCTCGAGCGCGGCGTCGAAGTGGCTGCCGCGACGCGCGTCAGCGCCTTCGTCGGCACGCATCCTGCGGCCGCAGTCGAGCAGGAAGACAACGCTCTGGTCGCGCTCGTCCTGGTACTCGCGGACGATCGGCCTGCCGTGACGCAGAGTCGCCTTCCAGTCGATGTCGCGGATCGCGTCGCCGGGGCGGTAGTCGGCGAGCTGCTTGAAGTCGGTGCCGCTGCCGCGCATCGGATAGCTCTTGATGCCGATCTCGGCGAGCCTGCGGTCGCCGGCGAGCCACGCATAGCGCGACACCGTCGCGAAGTTCGGATAGACGCGCAAGACCGCTGCGGCGCCGCAGGAAACGCGCAGGTCGAACAGGCCGAAGGTCGTGCGCACGCGCAGCTCGGCGGGGGCAAACGCCGCCTGGCCGCGGCGGCGCGGCATCACTTCGTAACGCAGCATCAGCGCCGACCCTGGCTCGACGATGCCGCCGGCGGGCAGCCCGTCGACGTCGAACGAGGGGTCGACGCGGTCGAACAGCGCGACGCGCCAGCGCCGGCTGCCATCGTTGACGAGATCGCCCTCGATGACGCGGCGGACGCCGACCGCGAGTGCCGGCGGCAACCGCCGCTGCCAGCGCAGCGGCGCCGCCTGCCACGCGCGCCGGCTGATCCACACGTCGGCGACGGCAACGATCGCGAAGAGCAACGCGGCGACACCGCTTGCCGCGGCGACCGTCGCGACCGCGACGCCGGCCGCCGATGCGATTGCGGCCGCGGCCGCGAGCAACGCGACGGCGGCAATGCCGGCCCGGCTCGGCAGGAGCGCGATCGCCACCACAGCGGTCCGCCTCAGAGCCGCGGCGCTTCGACCGTCGCCAGCAACTCGATGACGAGATCGTCGACGCGACGGCCTTCGAGCTGGGCGTCGGGGGCGAGCAGGACGCGGTGGCGAAGCGCCGGCAGCGCGCAGCGCTTGACGTCGTCGGGAGTGACGAAGTCGCGGCCGCCGAGGAGGGCGGCGGCGCGTGCCGCGCGCACCATCGCGATCGCGCCGCGCGGCCCGCTGCCGGCGGCGAGACCGAGACCGCCGCGCGTCGAGCGACCGATCCGCACCGCGTAGTCGATCACGCGTTCGTCGACGCGAACGTGCGACGCCAGGTCCTGCAGCGCGAGCAGCTCATGCGCGTCGACGCACTCCTCGACGGTCTCGAGCGGTAGCTGCTCGCCGCGCTGGCCGAGCGTCGTGCGAACGACGATCGCCGCCTCGTCCTTGTGCGACGGGTAGCCGATCTCGACCTTGAGCAGGAAGCGGTCGAGCTGCGCCTCCGGCAACGGGTAGGTGCCCTCGGTCTCGACCGGGTTCTGGGTCGCGAGGACGAAAAAGGGTCGCTCGAGCCGATGCGTCTCGCCTTCGAGCGTGACCTGGTATTCCTGCATCACCTCGAGCAGCGCTGCCTGCGTCTTCGCCGGGGCGCGGTTGATCTCGTCGGCGAGCAGCACGTTGGTGAACACCGGTCCGCGCCGGATCCGGAGCGCGGCCACGGCGCCGCTTCCGGGGGGAGCCGGATCGAGCACCGCATGGCCGGTGATGTCGGAGGGCAGCATGTCGGGCGTGAACTGGACGCGCGCATAGCGCAGCGCGATCGAACGCGCAAGCGCGCGCGCCAGCAGCGTCTTGCCGAGGCCGGGGACGCCCTCGATGAGGACGTGGCCGGAGGCGACGATGGCGATCAGCAACAGCTCGACGGCGTCGCGCTGGCCGACCATCGCCTTGCCGATCTCGTCGCGCAGCCGCTCCAGCGTCCTGGCGGCATGTTCGAAGCTTGCGGAAGGAGTCGTGGTCATGGTGGGCTTGCGTCGGCAGACGCGGGTCGTTGGAGGGGCCGGCGAGCGCCGACGGCGAGGGCGCGGCGCGCGTTCTCGAGGCGGTGGATGGCCGCGGCGATGCTCCTGCGGTCGGGCTGCGCCATCGGCGACATCGCCGCCGCGAGGGCAACTGCGTCGGTGCCGGTCTTTCTCGCGATCGCGTCGCTGCGGTCGCGTCTGGCGAGGAGGCCGGCGTAGTTGGCGATCGAGCGGCGCGCTTCGTCTTCGAGCGCGCGGATGCTGGCGCCGTGCAGCGCCGCGCCGCCGCCGCGGGCGACGAACGCCGCCGTGCGCCGGACCTGCTCGCCGATCGAGCGGCGGGCGAGCGGCGGGTCGAGCAGGCGCGGGCCGAAGCGCGTGCCGTTGCGCCAGAGGGCGAGCGCGAGCGCGGCAAGCGCGAGCACGAGCGCCGGCGCGCCGTGCTGCCACAACAGGGCGAGCAACGGCGCCCGGGTCTCGTCGACGAGGAACCACACCCGGTCGCCGGCGGCGAGTTGCAGCATCGCGGCAAATGCCAAGGCCCCGTCCCGACGCAGCAGAGCGTCGTTGGCGAACGCACCTTCGAGCGCAGTGCTCGTGACGTCGCCGCGGCCAACGGTGACGCGCATCGCGACCGCGCCGTCGTCGTCTGCGATCTGCCATCGCGGTGCGCGGGCGTGCAGGATGTGCGACGGCCGCGCGCAGACGAGGAACGCGCGAAGCGGACCGAACGCACCGACGCTTCCGTCGGGCTCGGCGTAGCGCCTGCAGGATATGGCCGCCGTGATTTCGGCGATCGCACGCACGGGATCGGAACCGGCGGCCGCCGCCGCGGCGGCCGCTGCGACGTCGGGGTCGACCCGGTGCGGCGGACGGCTGCTGCGGATCGGCACCCACGACGGCGCCTCGCCGGTGGCCGACCATGCGCTCTGCAGCACGACCAGGCGGCCGCCGCCGCTGACCCAGCGCTGCAGCGCCTCGGCGCGGCCCGGGAACATCGCCCAGCGCGGCGACGCGATGACAAGCGTCGCGCCCGGCGGCGGCAGCTGCTCGAAGTTGCGCACCGTCGTCACGGAGGCGCCGAGCTTGCGCGCAAGCTGCTTGGCGGCGTAGAACGGATCGCGCGCGGCCTCGCCGCTCGGCGGGACCGCAGTGGTGGTGTCGACCCATTCGATCGAGCGGCCGATCAGCGCCGCGAGCGCAACGGCGAGCGCGATCGCGAGCGCGCCGACGAGCCATTGCACGCGCCCGCTCATCGCGCGGTCGCGAGCGGCGGCGCCGCGCTCGCCAGCGCCGGCAGCATGCGGTCGAAGTCGGCACAGAGACGCAGCACGTCGTCGCTGCGAAGTGGCCGGTCGCCATAGACCGCGAGCTGCCAGGCGCCGATGAGCGCGGCGACGAAGTCGCTCCGCTCGGGCGGCAGCGCGGCGCGTGCGAGGCGGATGCAATCGCCTTCGGTGCTGGCGTCGCCGATCGCGACCTCGTACGAATGGACGAGGCGCGACAGCGCCCCGCGATAGAGAAGCGACAGCGCAGCGCGCCGTTCGCCGCCGAGCCAGAGCTCACGCACCGCGGCACCGATGTCGGCCGGAAGGCTCTCGGGACGGATGTCGAGCTCGCGGACGTGGCTCGGCAAGCGGGCGCCGCGCGAGCGGATGGCATCGCCGTGGACGGTGAGCCAGCGCCGCGCCGTCACGATTGCGACGGCGAGCACCGCAGCGCCGAGCAGCCACATCAGCCAGCGCCCGCCTTCGGCGAGCCAGCGCCTGAGCTCGAACCAGAATGGGTCGGGCGGTGGCGGCGCGGGCTGGTCGCGCTTCTTGAACTGCCAGGTTCTCTCCTTCCGGAAGCCGCCGAGGTCGGGGTCGGCGCGCACCGACGACGCTGCGGCCTCGATCGCGGCGATATCGGCGCGCGGCGCGCTCGGCGACGGCGCGGTGGCATCGATCGCGGCGGCCGCCTCAGCGGCTGCGACGGACGACGCCGCCACGGCGAGCATCACCGCGAGGAAGACCATCGCGAGGGGCGCGCGATCGCAGCCTCGCGTGCTGTTCGCGTCAGCGTGCGAAGGCAAGGCGGAACTCCTGCTCGATGTCCCAGGCTTCGAGCTCGACGCGCCGGTTCAGGTACATCGCGAAGCCGGCGCCGACAAAGAACGGCTCGAGCACCAGCACCGCGGCGGCGTAGCACGACAGCTGCATCGCCGTTGCCCAGCCGTTGCCGGCGAAGAGAAATCGCCACCAGACGACGCGATCGTCGGCAGGAAGGAACCAGGCGAACAGCGAGATCGCGCCGAGCGTGAGTGCCGACTCGACGGTCGCGAACGCGCTCTGCATCGCCAGCGCCGCGCCGCGATGCTGGCCGAGGATGCGGGCGACGCGCTGCCGCCTTGCCTTGCCGTGCTGGCCTTCGAGCTGCAGCACCGGCTGGACGTACGAGCGCCAGGGCGAAAGGCGGCGAACCGTCAGCGCGCCGGCAAGCCCCTGCACGAAGACGCCGCGCCGCGCCGCCCAGAGATCGGCAAAGCGTGTCTTCTCGCCGAACGCGCTGCGCGCCAGGGCAAACAGGATCGGGCGATCGAGCCACGGCTTCAGCCAGATCAACATCAGCACTGCCCAGCCGATGCCGAGCGGCAGCGCCGCGGCGGCGAGCAGCAGCGCGAACGCGTACACCGGCGCGAAGCTGGCCCAGACCGAACGCGGGTGCGCCGAGACGAGGCGAACGCCGAGGTCGGCGGCCTCGAGCATGCCGCGCGGTCGCAGGTCGAGGCAGATCGCGTCGACCTTCATCGCTCTGGTGCTGCCAGCTTGCGCGACCGACCCTGGAAGACGAAGTAGGCGACGACGACGATCCAGCAGCCGGCGCCGACGCCGAACTTCATCGTCTGCGGCACCCAGCGCGCCGACGACCAGAATGCTTCCAGCGCGGCGGCGATCGCGAACATCGCGGTCATGCCGTAGACGATGACGATCGCGCTGCGCGCGGCGTCGACGAGCGCGGCGAGACGAGAGCGCCGGCCGGGCGCGAGCAGGGCGTGGCCGAGCGCGAGCCCGGCAGCGCCGGCGAGGACGATGCCCGTCAGCTCGAACGCGCCATGGGTGACGACGAACGAATAGAAGTTGCCGCCGAAGCCGCGCCAGGTCACGTAGCCGGCAATGCTCCCCGCCAGCGCGCCGTTGAGGGCGAGGAAGAAGAGGCTGCCGATGCCGAAGAACAGGCCGCCGGCGAAGCACTGAAAGGCGATCCGGATGTTGTTGAAGATGTAGAAGCCGAACATCTGCCAATCCGACTCGGCGCTGCGCCTGCCGATCGGTCCGTCGGCGTCGCCGTACATCCGCTCGAACAGGTCGACCGAGCCTGCGTCGTGCAACGAGAGGACGAAGCCGGGGTCGAGATAGGCGAGCGCGCCGGTGACGACGAGCGGCCCTGCGAATGCGATCAGCGCGACCAGCACGTGCAGGCGATGGGCGCGGACCGCGGCGGGGAAGTCGACCAGAAACAGCCGCGCCAGCTTGTCGAGCCCGAAATCGGTCTCGCGATAGATCCGTTGGTGGCCGCGCGCGGTGAGCGTTTCGAGACGCTCGATCAGCCACACCGGATACGACCGCGCCTCGGCGACGGCGAGGTGCTCGCAGGCGGCGCGATAGAGCGCCGCGATCCGCGCGCGGTCGGCGGGCGCGTTGTCGCGCTTCTTCGTCGGCAACTCGCCGAGCGCGGCCTCGAGCTCCTGCCAGGCGGCGGCGTGCGCGGCTTCGAACTGCAGCGGCGTCATCGGCGACCGAGCAGCCAGTGGGCAACGCCGACCAGCGCGGCGACGCGATCGCCGTGCATCGCCCGTGGCGCGACGACCGGAACCGCGATCTCGGCAAGCTCGTCGGCGCGCGCCTCGGTGAGCCGGGTGACACGGCCGGCCCAGGCGACGATCGCCGCCTGCGCG